>JAKPXO010000389.1 GCA_029567505.1 Acidobacteriota bacterium | reverse complement strand
GAGCGACTCCGGGCTTTCGACGCCGTCGGAGGCCGTCGAGTGGAAATGAAGGTCGGCGCCGCCGAACGCGGCGCCGCGATCGGGACCCGGAGCCTCCCGCGGCGCCGCGGGGACGGGGTTCCCGAAGGTCCTCGCGCTCATCGCGTCGACGGCCGCAGCGTCCGGATCCGAACGGTGTTCGTCGCCCCTTCGAGCGCGGCCGCGCCGGAGACCTCGACGACGGTCGCCCCGGCCAGGCCGTGCCCGCGGAGGACCGCGTCCCCGCTCGCGACCATCTCCTCCACGGAGGCGGAGTCGGGGATTCGGAAGGAGGCGACGTTCCGGAGGATCGTCAGCCGTCGCCGCACCTCCTCGGAGCTCGTGATCGCGACGATCGGAAGGCGCGTCCCCTCCTTCGAGAGGAGGCGTGCCGTCCGCCCCGAGGCCGTGTAGACGACCATCGCGCGGGCGCCGGCGCGCCGGGCGGCGACGACCGCCATGTCGCAGACGACCGGCGTGTGGTCCTCCCCCGTCGCGCCCCGCTCCGGCGGCTCGACCGCGACGGAGCGCTGGACCTCCGCGACCCGGGCGATCTCGTCCATCGTCGCGACCGCCTCGATCGGATGGGCCCCGACGGCGGTCTCCCCGGAGAGCATCACCGCGTCAGCGCCGTCGTGGACGGCGCCCGCCACGTCGGAGACCTCCGCGCGTGTCGGGACCGGGTTCTCGACCATCGACTCGAGCATCTGCGTCGCGACGATGACCGGCACCGCCTTCTCGCGACCGACCGCGAGGATCGCCCGCTGCACGCCCGGGACCGCCGCGAGGCCGATCTCCACGCCGAGGTCGCCGCGCGCGACCATCAGGACGTCGGACGCCGCGGCGATCTCGCGGAGCGAGCGGACGGCCTCGACGCGCTCGATCTTCGAGACGATCCACGGCCGGCGCTCGGCGGGGACCGCCGCGATCAGGCGTCGCAGCGCCTTCACGTGCTCCACGCTCCTCACGAACGAGAGGCCGACGAACTGGATGCCGGCCTCGAGCCCCTCGCGGAGGTCGCGCCGGTCCTTCGGCGTGACCGCGGGCGCCGAGAGCGCCGAGCTCGGCAGGTTCACGCCGGCTCCCTTGCGAACCGTCCCTCCCGCGAGGACCCGTGCCCGCAGCGATCCGCGCTCCCGCTTCTCAACCTTCAGCCGGATGAGGCCGTCGGCGATCCGGATCTCCGCTCCGGGCGCCACCTCGGAGAGGAGGGCCGGGTAGGTCACGGAGATCGTCCGGCCGGAGCCGGGAGCGCGTCCCGGGACGATCTCGACGAGGTCTCCCGCCTCCCAGACGGTCGTGTCGCCGACGATCGGGCCGACGCGGATCTTCGGCCCGCCGAGGTCGAGCAGGACTCCCACGGGCCGCCCGAGCGCCTTTTCGGCCGCCCGGACGAGGGCGACGCGCCTCGCGATGTCTCCCGGCCGGCAGTGCGCTCCGTTGATCCGAACGACGTCGACCCCGGCGGAGAGGAGGCGGACGAGCTCGCCCCCCGTCTCGGCACGCGGACCGATCGTGGCGACGATCTTCGTGGCGCGAGGCTCCCGGATCGGCTTGGCCATCTTTCCCCTCCGGCGGACCGTATGATCTCCCGATGGCTGAGATTCCGGAATCCCAGACGGGCTCCCATCTCGAGCTCCACGACGCCCCGGCGCCGACCGATCCGCGGATCGACCAGATCTCCGGTCACGTCCGAGAGATCATCCGCATTCTCGGCCTCTCGCCGGAGCAGGACCACAACCTTCGCGACACCGACCGGCGGGTCGCGAAGATGTACCTCGAGATCTTCTCGGGTCTCGAGGAGGGGAACTTCCCGAGCCTGACGACCTTCCCGAACGAAGAGGGCTACCAGGCGATGGTCATCGAGAAGGAGATCCCCTTCTACTCGATGTGCGCTCACCACTTCGTCCCGTTCTACGGGCACGGGCACATCGCCTACATCCCGCAGGAGCGGATCGTCGGGCTTTCGAAGCTCCCACGGATCCTGGAGTTCTTCGCCCGACGGCCCCAGCTCCAGGAGAGGCTCACCGAGCAGGTGGCCGGCGTCCTCTGGGAGGAGCTCAAGCCGCTCGGCGTCATGGTCGTCATCGAGGCCCGCCACCTCTGCGTCGAGATGCGCGGAGTGAAGAAGCCGGGCTCGGTCACCGTCACTTCGTCCATCCGCGGGGTCTTCAAGCAGAAGACGGTCCGAGAGGAGTTCCTGGATCTCTTGAGAAGGAGAGGCTGAGCTCCGAAACGCCCGCGGCAGCGGGGGGGCCGGGGGGGGCGGGATTCAGCGAAGCCAGCCCGGGTAGGCGCCGGCCTTGCGCGCTTCCTCGCCGAGCTCCTCCCAGCGCTTCTCCTCCCTGAGGTGCCGCTGACGGGCGCGCTCGGCGCGCTCCCGGGCCTCGAGAAGGTGGAGGACGAACGTCGTCGTCTCCGCCTCGCTCAGGCCGAGCCAGGCCCTCTCCGCCTCCGCGAGGACGCGCTCGGCGACCTGCCGGTCGGCCGCCGCCGCCTCGAGAGCCTCGCGCCGCTCCTCCGCCCGTCGCCGCCAGTAGCGCTCGCCGCGGCCGAGAAGGTCGGTCGGGTCGGCGACCTCGACCGGAGGGACGTCGCGCGCGGCGCTCGGCGGGGCCGGGGTCCCCTTCCTCGCGCCTTCGATGTGCGCGCGGGCCTCCTCGCCGGAGGCCCGGAGCTTCACGAGGTCTCCGAGGGGGGGCGTCTCGAACGGCTTGGGGGCCGGCGTCGCCGTCGGGGCGGGGGCCGGCCTCGGAGTTCCCGGCTCGTTCGCGACCCGCGTCGCGGCCTCGTCGATCCGAGCGAGCGGAAGAGAGACGAGCGCGCCCCCCGCGAGGAGGCGTCCGACGAGCCGCGTCCCCCTTCGCTCCGGGAGCGAGTCGAAGACGACGCGCGCGCCGTCCCGCTGGACGACGACCCACGATCCGTCCGGCCTCTCTCCTCCGGCGTCCGTCCCGGCGCTCCCGACGCTTCCGGCCATCAGGATCAGGCCGAGAGCGAGGGCCGCGGGGAACCCGCCTTTCACGACGTCCTCCCGTGGAGGAGCGCTCCGGCCGCCTCGAGGCCGCGGAGCGTCCTCACGCCGTGCCAGCAGAGATCGTCGCCAGGAACGAGCTCGACCCGGGCTTCCGGGAGGAGTCCGCCGAGAAGCGCCCGGTCCTTCTCCCCGAATCGGTACGGCTCGTCGGGGAGGACGACGAGCTCGGGCGCGAGCGCGGCGAGCTCCTCTTCGTCCGTCCGCGGCCACGGGCCCCGCTCGTTCGGGAAGACGTTCACGCCACCGAACGTCTCGAGGAGGTCGGAGATGTAGGTCCCGGCGGCGGCGGCCATCCACGGCCCTTTCCAGATCAGGTAAACGAAGCGGACCGGGTGCGCCGCGGGGCGGGCGGCCTCGAGCCTCTCCTCCACCCGCCGCGCCCACCCTTCCGCCGGCGACTCGCTCCCCGTCAGGGCGCCGAGGTGGCGAAGCAGCGGAGGGACGTCCGCGACGCGTGTGGGGTGGCTGACGTCGACGCGGTAACGCACGGCCAGCGCGGCGACGTCGGCCGCGCGGTTCTCCTCGGCGTTGCAGAGGACGAGGTCGGGCGCGAGCGCCGCGATCGCGGCGTGGTCGGGATCCTTCGTCCCGCCGACGCGCGGGATCCCCGCGAGCGCCTCGCGGGGGTGGACGCAGTAGCGCGTCACCCCCGCGAGGCTCCCTCCGAGGCCGAAGGCGACGAGCGTCTCGGTCGTCGAAGGGCAGAGGGAGACGATCCGCATCAGGCGGCCGGCTTCTTCCTCCCGAGCAGCCCGTCGAGGACCTCCTTCGAGGACCTCTTCACGTCCTCGTGGAGCGAGTCGCCGTGGGCGTCCATCGTGACGATGAGCGGGAAGTCCTTCACCTCGTAGATCCACATCGCCTCGGGGACGCCGAGCTCCTCGAGGTGCTTCACGCCGAGGACGCGGACGACCCGCCGCGCGAGGACCTGCGCCGCGCCGCCGTGGGCGTGAAGGTAGACGGCGCCGTGCTCCTTCAGCCCGGCGAGCGTCTTCAGTCCCATGCCTCCCTTGCCGACGACGCCGGCGAAGCCGTACTTCCCGATGACGGCGGCCTGGTAGGGCTCCTCGCGGATCGAGGTCGTCGGCCCGGCGGCGAGGACGCTCCAGGAGCCGTCCTTCTCCTTCCGCATGACCGGCCCGCAGTGGTAGAGGATCGAGCCGCGCAGGTCGAGATCGGGGTACTCGGGCCAGCTCTTCGTCCAGAGCTTGTGGAGGGCGTCGCGCCCGGTGACCATCAGGCC
>JAKPXO010000371.1 GCA_029567505.1 Acidobacteriota bacterium | reverse complement strand
GACCCTCCCGAGGCTCTCTCTCTCGGGGGTGGCACTCGCGCTCGTGCCCGGGACGCCGGAGTACGAGACGGGGCAGGCCGCCTACGTCTCCCGTTTCCCCGCCGCCGGGGAGCGCTTCGCGCTGGCCGACTTCGTCCTCTTCCAGTTCGAACCCTCCGAGGCCCGCTGGGTCGGCGGCTTCGCGCGCGCGCTCCGGATGAGCGGCACACAGCTCGCCGAGGCGCTCGCGGAGGCGGGACGGGGCTGAAGCGTCGTGGTGGGAGGCGAGGGGATCGAACCCCCGACCACCTGCGTGTAAAGGTCCTCGGGTCACCCGGGACGGATCAGGACGCCCAAAACTCCCGATCTCTCGTCGATCTCTCGCCGGTCTATCCTGTCCTGAGTGATCGTGATGAACCGAATGACCCCTGAATGACCTCTGGCCGTGCCGGGGCGCCCCTCGAGGAGTAGCTACCTCGAGGCCGCGACCTCCGCCGCAAGGCGCCCCGGCACCCTTTCTCAGGCGCGGAGGAGAGCGGAGGGCCGATGCCGGCCAGGCGAAAGACACCGGGGGCGAAAGGGACCGCGAAGCGACACCGGCAGAGCACGAGGACCACCGGCCCGGGCCAGCTCTGGAGAGACCACGTGCTGATCGCGGCTCGGAGCCGATACCCGACTGGCTTCGAGAGCGGCTCGGAAGAGGAGCTCGTCGCCGTCGGGACCATCCTCCTCGAGCTCGGTGGAGACCCGAACGCCCTTGTCCTCGACGCGGCCGCAACGATTCTCCGCGACAAGTGCGAGCCGAAGGGCGCCCGGTCCGTCGCGGGACGACGCCCGGACAACGAGAAACGCTGGAGGCAGGATCTCGGCTACGCGGCGGTCCGCGTCTTCATCGAGATGAGCCGAGCCGCCTGGAAGTCACGGGCCCTCCCGGAGGTCGCTCGCCTCGACGAGATGGCCCACGCCGCAGCGCGAGAGCTTTCCCGCCAGGTGGAAGGCGTCACCGATGGCAAGGCGAGGTCTGCTCAGGTGTATGCGGACGCTCTCGAGGCGGCGCGCGGGACGCTCGCGAGCCACGAGCGCGTCGCGAGAGCTCTCCTTGATCGCTTCCCCCCGGGACGCCGCGGCTCGGGGGCAGTTGAACCGTGGAAACACGTGGACGCGGCGATCGAAGCGCTGCAGCTTCTCTCCCCCCCGCCGTCGAAGGTCTTCGTCCCGAAAGATGGCCGCGCACTGGAGTGCCTACGGCGTGGAGTAGCCAAGAGATCGACCCGGGCGCGCAAGCGCCGGGCTGCCATCGAGGGAGAGCTTCGGCCCGAATAGCGGCCGATTTCGGTGGAATGACTTTCTAAAAAAGAAGCTCATCTTGGCGTCGACATGGAGACGACGCCGATGGAAAAGGACCTCGACCTCGTGGCCGTCGCCGACATTCGGCGCGGCGATTACGTCTACTCGTCCCCGACCATCCGCCACAAGATCCGCCTCGGGCTCCTCCCCAGCTTCCGCATCGCGAACCGGCTTTTCGTCGAGCGCCGCGTCCTCGAGGAGCTCGGCCGACCGGTCGCGGTGCCCGCGAGGTCCGCCATGGAGGACGCGGCGCCGTGATTCCCCTCCCGCCTGACCTCGATCCGATCCCGGCGCGCCTCCTCGCGAGGGCCCTCGGCGTCAAGGCCGGCTCTCTGGCGAAGGCATCGCACCGGGGCCGAGGCCCGACGGGACGATTCCTCCTCGCGGACAACGCCGCCGCCTACCCGCGGGCATCCGTCGAGACGTGGCTTCGCGATCGCGAGGCCGGCGCGCCGGCCCGCCTCGAGGCGGCCAGGGCCAGGGCGGCGAAGGCGCGCGAGGCGAAGCGGAGGGCGGCGTGACCTACCCCTACCCCGCCGGCCCGTGGGTCCCCGGGCCGGAGATGATTCCGGCCGAGATCCGCGACCGGGATCAATGGGTCCGGTTCACCCTCGTTCCCCAGGAGGGGAAGAAGCCGAAGAAGATCCCGCTCCGCCCCTCCGGCGCCGGCGCCGCATCGTCGACCGACCCGTCCACCTGGGGCTCGTTCGACGTCGCGCGGGCGAACATCGGCAAGGACGGCGCGGTCGGCATCGGCTACGTCTTCACCGCCGAGGACCCCTACGTCGGGGTCGACTTCGACGACGTCCTCGAGGACGGCAGGCTGCACCCCGCCGTCGCCCCTCTCGTCGAGGACCTGGGGACATACACCGAGGTTTCCCCCTCCGGCTGCGGCGTGAAGGCGTTCGGCCGGCGCAGCACCCCGCTCCCGCCCGTCGACGCGCACAAGCGGCCCGGTCCGGTCGGGGAGATCGAGTGGTACTCCACTGGCAGGTACTTCACCGTCACCGGGAACCTCCTCCCCGGGTCCCCCGAGGAGATCCGCGAGGTGAACGGCGCGCTCGACGCGATCCTCGAGCGGTACTTCCCGAAGCGGACGGCGCCTCCCCCCGAGGACCTCCCGGCGGGTAGCCTCGAGCTCCACGACGACGACGGGGCGGCCCTCGCGCTCCGGCTCGTCGCCCGATGCGGAGCGGCTATCGGGCGCGGCGAGAAGAGGCATGACGCGATCCGGAAGGCGCTCCTCCAGGCCCGGCACAACCGCGTCCCGTTCGACGTCGCCGAGCGGATGCTCCCGGCCCTGCTCGACGCCGCGAACGCGATGCCGGGGAAGGAGCCGTACCCGCTCGCGCAGCTCCAGCGGCTCATCCGGTTCTGTTGGGAGAAGGTGACCCCGGGCGAGCCGTCGACCGAGACGGCGCGCAAGCTCGCGAGCTACGGGCAGGAAGACGAGGCCCCGGTCGGGCCGACCTGGCGGTCCCTCCCCGCCGTCCTCCGTGCCTCACGCCCGCGCGAGCCGAATCCGACCCGCTTCGACCTCCTCGACTCGACGTTCCTCGGCGGCGGGCTCGCCCCTGGGGACGCGGTCGCGATCGGCGGCCCCCCGGGCGCCGGGAAGACGACGTTCGTTGCCGCACTCGCCGCGAACCTCGCCGGCCTGAAGACACACGTCGGCTTCGCCGCGTTCGACGAGCCGGAGGAGAAGGTCGCCGCGAAAGTCGGCGCCCGGTTCGGCGAGGCTTTCCACCGGCTCAACGCGGAGTATCCGAGCGTCCTCGAGTCACTCGAGGAGCGGCTCGCGATCCGCGACGCCGACATCGAGTTCGTCGACCCGCTCGGGGCGCCCGACGTCGAGACGATCCTCGAGACGTTCGCCGCGCGAGTCCCTGCCGGGCGGGTCGGCGTGCTCTTCCTCGACCATCTGCATCTGCTCGAATCCCGCGACGGGAGCGAGCGCGACGACGAGTTCGCGACGATCCGCAAGGTGGCGACCTCCGTCGCCGTCCTGACCCGGAAGCTCGGGATCATTACCGTCTCGATCGCCGAGGTGCTGAAGGCCGCGAGCTCGCCCGACGCGGTTCGGAACAACCCGCTCGGAGCGTTCGCCGGGACGCGGAAAATCGCGTCGCTCTTCACCGTCCCGATGGTGATGGTCCCGGCCGAGGGCGGCGGGTTCGAACTGATCCTCGCGAAGAACCGACTCGGCCCGCGCGGGTCGGCGATCCTGAACGTCAACTTCGACACCTGGAACGTGACGGTGGACTCGGTCCGGACGGCCGGCCGCGGGACCGGGACGCTCGGCGAGGAGTCCCGCACGGCGACCGTCGCCAAGGCCGACGACGACGCCCTGAGGGCTTTCTTCGCCGAGGCCGAACCGATGCCCTGGAACGACGCGGAAGCGGCGCTGGGCGCCCGTGGCGTGCCGCGGAACCGGGCCGTCGACGCCCGGCGCCGGCTCAGGATGGCCGGCGAGCTCGTCGAGACCCCAGGCGTGCGGCCGGCCGGCGTAACCCGCGGCTTCCCACCCGCGTTCTGGTCCGTTCCCGGGAAAGTCTCCCGAAGTGTCCCGAAGTCTCCCGAAAGTCCCCCGGCGGGAGAGTTTCTCTCCCCGAAAGAAAGTCTCCCCACACGTCCCCCTCTAAGGGACGTGGGGAGACTTTCGGGGGGGAGAAAGGCGAGTTCGCAGAAGACGACGAAGTCGTCGTCGTCCGGGAGACTTTCGCCCTCGTCCGGAGGTACCCGGTGAAGCCGCTCATCGTCTCCGTCTCGACCGCGTGGGAATGCAGCGGACTCTCCCTCGCCGCGTTCGGCGACCTCGTCGACTCGCTCATCGCGTCGGGCCGCGCCGTCCGGCACCGCGACGTCCTCGTCTTCCCGAACATCAAGACCGCCGCCCTCGTCCTCTCGGGCCGGCCGAAGAGGAGACGCCGGCCGTGACGCCGCTCGTCGCCCTCCTCTTCGAGGAGCGCGAGCTACTCCGCCAGCTCGCGCTCATCCGCGAGCAGATCCGCGCGGAGGAGGAGCGGACCGGCGCCCCGCCCCTTCCGCTGCGTCCGCGCCTCGTCCCCCCGATCGACATCCCGGCCAGCGCCATAGAAGGCCCCAGGAGGCCCGAATGAATCTCTCAGCAATCTCTCAGCAGCGCCGCGCCATGGCGGCGCGGAAGTTCCTCAAGAACGCGGAGGCCGGCCTCAACCGCCGGGGGCCCGTCCCCGAGGAAGACGCCGTCGAATTGAAGGACTACGGCACGATCCGGAGGGGACGGTCGGCGATCCGCGTCGTCCTCCTCGGGCACCGGACGGAGCCCTCCTGGTATCAGCTCCTCCTCGAGCGGAACGGGCCGAGCCCCGAGGACGTCGTCACGGACCCGGAGAGCGCCCGTCAGCTCGCGGATGCCCTCGCGGCCGTCGGTCGTGACTTCGACGACTTCGGGAAGCTCATTGAGAGGCCCGAGGCGACCCCCGCCACCGGCGGCCCGGCGCCTCTCACGGAGCGGGAAGCCGAGGTCCTCCGGATCTTCGGCGTCGAGCTCGGCCCCCGCGGGTTCCTCATTTCCGTGCGGCGGCCAGCAGAGGCGAAGGGAAGGGGCGGCCGATGAGCGCGATCGGACCGTCCGTCGTCGAGATCGACCTGCGGGCGAAGGACAGCGGGACGGCGACCCTCCGAGGGTTCTCGAGCGCGATTCAGGGGATGGTCGGACAGATCACGATGATGGCCGGGCTCGGCGGCGCGGGGCTCGGCCTCGGCGCGCTCGTGAAGCAGGGGATCGACTTCAACAAGACGATGGAGGACTCGAAGGGCGGGATCGCCGGAGTCCTCCTGATGACCCGGGAGTACGTCGATGAGACGGGCCGTCTCGTCACCGGCCAGAAGGCGATGGACGCCGCCTTCGCCGAGTCCTCCGTCATCCAGGAGAAGCTGAAGAAGGACGCGCTCGGAACGGCCGCGAGCTACACGGAGCTGGTCAGCGCGTTCCAGACGGCCCTCGCCCCGGCCTCGGCCGCAGGGGTGAAGAGCCTCGACGACGTTCGCGAGATCACCGTCATGGCGACGCAGGCGATGGCTGCGCTGAACATCCCGACGGTGCAGGCCGCGCAGGAACTGCGGGGTCTCTTCTCGGGGGACATGGGGCCGGACAACCGCCTGAACCAGATCCTCCGCGTCTCGAAGGACGACATCAGGGCCCTCGGG
>JAKPXO010000276.1 GCA_029567505.1 Acidobacteriota bacterium | reverse complement strand
CGCTCTCGTCCGAGAGGCGCATCCCCTCGACGTAGCAGTGCCCCGTCGCGAGGAGCGCCTGACCGGCCGTCCGCCTCGAGCGGGCGGCCTCCAGCGCTCTCGCGTAAATCGCGCGGACGCCGTCGACGATGCCCTCGGGCGTCGCCTCCCCTCCGGGCAGGTCGCCCAGCCTCAGGAACGGGACGGCCGCCACCCAGGCGGCGACCTCGCCGCCCGGGCCGGAAGAGCGCTCGCGGAGGGGGACGACGAGCCGCTCGACGTCGACTTCACCCTCGGCGCGCGGCAAGAACCCGACGACGTTCACCGAAAGAGCCGCGAGGACGGGAGCGGGTGCCTCGAGCCGTGCCGGCGAGTCGTGGTTGCCCGCCACGACGACGACCTGAAGCCCCTGGCACCGGCGGCTCGCGTCGGCCAGGAAGCCGTACCAGAGGGCCAGCGCCGAGGCGGGCGGGTTCGCCCCCTCGAAGACGTCGCCGCAGACGAGGAGGGCGTCGACGCTCTCCTTCTCCAGGAGGTCGAGCAGCCAGTCGAGGAACGCCCGGTGCTCCGCCTCGCGGTCCCGGTCGTAGAGGACGTGCCCCAGGTGCCAGTCGGCCGTGTGGACGATCCGCATCACTCCTCCGTCGGTCGGGCCGGGACTCGGTTGGCGCCGCCCTCTTCGAACTGTCTCATGTCTCGAAGATCGCACGAGGGGTCGGACAGCTGGCGTCCGGGCCCAGGGCATCAGACACCTTCTGTCTGACTCCATGCGCGACATTGCCTGGCGAAAGGAGCCAGCCATGACGTTCCTGATCATCCTGGGCGTCCTCTTCCTCCTGATCGGCAGCTTCGCGGAGAGCCCCTCGGATTCCGCCAGGCGAACGCGTCGGCTCGACCCGGGTGGCAGAGACGACTTTGGCGGACGTTTCTGACGTTCGTGAGGGACGGCCGCTCGGGCAGGTCGAGGCCGGTATCCCGGATTGGCCGGCCTCGATCTCCAATGTCTGGCAACATCTCGCAACACTCCGCAGAATCTCGCCGGGTGCGGAACGCTCGCCAGTTGAGGGACGCGTGAGAATCGTCTTCGATCCCGACTTCGACTCCGGAGCCTGGCCCGGCCCCCTCGAGGGCCGGGCTGCCGTCGCCGGCGAGACATGGGTCGGGGAGGCCGGGCTCCTCGGCCTCCTCGAGACGTCCCTCGGTCTCGCGGGTCCGCCCATCCCTTCCTCGCGGCGCGTCGCGGCGCTCGTCCCAGCCGTCCGGAGTTCCGAAGGCTTCTGGAGCGCCTCCGCCTCCATCGACCCCCTCGCCGTCTCACGCCGCCTCCTCGGCTGGCGGGACTTTCTCTTCTTCCAGGGCTGGCGGGGAGAAGAGATCCCCGGCGCCCCTCGTCTCACGGCGCTCGCCGCCGTGACGCACGACGCGCTTCCCGGGTCCGTGGACCGCCTGCTCGCCGTCGAGTCGGCCCTCGCCGTGCACTCCGCGGAGGTCGCCGAGCTGAGCTTCCTCGCCGAGCCGTACTCCTTCCCGACGGCCTGGCGGCGGCTCTTCGACGCCCTGGCACGCCAGGGCACGCGAACTGCGGCGATGCCCCTCGCTCCCGCGCCCGCTTCGGGCGACCTCTCGGCGGCGCGCGGGTC
>JAKPXO010000351.1 GCA_029567505.1 Acidobacteriota bacterium | reverse complement strand
GATCGCTATCGGAAGCTGAAGGAGTTCCACGAGGACGTCGTCACCGGATCTCCCGCCGCGATCGCCGCCACGGACGAGTCGGGCCGCATCACCTCGGCGAACCCCGCGTTCGAGACGCTGTTCGGCCCCCCCTCCGGCAGTCTCGCCGGACGTCGGGTCGAGGAGGTCCTCCCCGAGGCCGTCCTCTCGGCCCGGGCGCCCGCCCGCGTCGAGGTGACGGTCGGCGGGGAGCCGCGCGCGATCGACGTCGCCGTCTCGCCCTTCCCGGGCGCCTCGGAAGGCTCCGCGGCGCGGGTCTGGGTCCTCTCCGACGCCACCGAGCTCGCGCGCCTCGAGCGGAGCCTCGCCGAGAAAGAGCGCCTCTCGGCCCTCTCGAGCCTCTCCGCCGGCGTCGCGCACGAGGTGAACACGCCGCTCACCGGGGTCGCGAGCTACGCCCGTCTCCTCCTCGACGACACGCCCGCCGACGACCCGCGGCGCCCCCTCGTCGAGAAGATCGAGCGTCAGGCCTTCCGCGCCGCGCGCCTCGTCGGAAGCCTCCTCGACCTGGCGCGCGGCCGCCCGCGTGATCTCTCGCCGCTCGCGCCGCGGGAACTCGTCGCGGAAGCGTGCCGAGCGCTCGAGGACGAGGCGAAGGGGCGCCGCGTCCGCCTCGACGTCGACCTTCCGGAGCGCCTGCCGAACGTCCTCGGCCATGCCGACGCGCTCGTGCAGGTCCTGGTGAACCTCCTGAAGAACGCGGTCGAGGCCGTCGCCGTTCCGAAGGAGGGGCGCCCCGGCCCGGGCTCGGTCCGGATCGCCGCCGCCCCCCTCTCCGGAAGCGTCGTCTTCACCGTCGAGGACGACGGGCCGGGGCTCTCGAGCGCGGAGCAGGAGCGGGTCTTCGCCCCCTTCCACACGACGAAGGGAGGACAGGGGGGCGTCGGGCTCGGCCTCGCGATCGCGGGGGATATCATCCGCGCTCACGGAGGCTCTCTCGCGGTCGATTCCGCTCCGGGCCGGGGCGCCCGGTTCACGGTGAGTCTCCCCGCGCAGACATGAAAGTCCTGATCGTCGACGACGAGCCCGTCGTCCGCGAGGTCCTCCGGGTGGTCCTTTCGCGGGCCGGGTACGCCACGAGCGAGGCCGCCACGGCCGCCGAGGGGCTCGCCCTCTTCGCCGACCCGGCGGTCGACCTCGTCCTCCTCGACCTGATGTTGCCGGACCGCCCCGGCCTCTCTCTCCTTCCCGAGCTTCGCGAGAGGCGCCCGGACGTCCCGATCGTCGTCGTCACCGCGTACTCCTCGGTCGAGAGCGCGATCGCGGCGATGAAGGAGGGGGCCTTCCACTACGTCCCGAAGCCGTTCCGCAACGAGGAGGTCGTCCACCTCGTCGCGCAGGCGCTCGAGAAGCGGAGGCTCGTCGCGGAGAACCTCGCGCTGCGGGCCCGCCTCGACTCCGGGAGCGACTTCCCGGAGATGGTCGGCCGATCCGCGCCGATGGAGACGGTCTTCCAGACGATCCGGCAGGCGGCCCCCGCCCGCTCGACGATCCTCGTCACCGGCGAGAGCGGGACGGGCAAGGAGCTCGTCGCCCGCGCGCTCCACCGGCTCTCGCAGCGCGCCGCGGGGCCGTTCGTGACGGTCCACTCCGGCGCCCTGCCGCCCGACCTGCTCGAGTCGAACCTCTTCGGGCACGTCCGCGGGGCCTTCACCGGGGCCGTCGCGGAGAAGAAGGGGCTCTTCAAGGTCGCCGACGGCGGGACGATCTTCTTCGACGAGATCGGAACCGTCCCGCTCGAGACGCAGGCCAAGCTCCTCCGCGTCCTCCAGGAGCGCGAGTTCCTCCCCGTCGGCGCCGTCGAGCCGGTCCGTTCCGACGTGCGCGTCGTCGCCGCGACGAACGCCGACCTCGCGAAGCTCGTCGAGGAGGGGAAGTTCCGGGAGGACCTCTACTACAGGCTCTGCGTCATCTCGATCGGCCTTCCGCCCCTCCGCGAGCGGAAGGAGGACATCCCGCTCCTCGTCGAGGCGCTCGTCTCGCGCGCCGCCCGGGAGAACGATCGGCCCGTCCCGCCCGTCACACCCGCCGCGATGAAGGCGCTCCTCGACCACGACTGGCCCGGGAACGTCCGCGAGCTGGAGAACGTCCTGGAGCGCGCCGTCGTCCTCGGAAACGGCCTCGTCGACCTCGACCAGCTCCCCGAGAGCGTCCGGCGTTCGATTCCGCGCCCGGAGGCGATCCCGGCCGACGGGATCGCGTTCTACGACGCCGTCACGCGCTACGAGAAGGCGCTCCTCGCCTCGGCGATGCAGCGCGCCGGCGGGGTGCAGAAGGAGGCGGCCCGCCTCCTCGAGCTCTCCCCGACGACGCTCAACGAGATGCTCAAACGCCACGGGATGATCGCCCGGCGCTCCCCGCGCGCCGCGGAGCCCGAGCCGGCGTGAGGCTCGTCCTCGCGTTGCTCCTCCTGCTCTCGCCCGTCGCCGCGGGCGACGACGATCCGGTCTTCTCCGCGCGGGGAGTCCCGTCGGGACGGATCCTCGCGGAGGCGGAACGCGACCCGTCGGTCCCCCTTCCGGCCACCGTCCTCGGGCACCGGATCGGCGACGCGCTCACGCCGCACGACGCGCTCGTCCGGTACGTCCGGGCCCTCGAGGCTGCCTCTCCCCGCGTCTCGGCGCACGCCTACGGGCGGACTCCCGAAGGGCGCGACCTCTTCCGCGTCGCCGTCTCGAGCCCGGCGAACCTCGCCCGGCTCGACGCGATCGCCGCGGACCTCGCCCGCCTCGCCGACCCGGCGCGGACCTCGAAGGACGAGGCGCGGGCCATCGCCGAGCGGAGCCCGGCCGTCGCCTGGATCGCCTGCGGCATCCACGGCAACGAGGTCGCCGGTCCGGAGGCGTGCGCCGCGCTCCTCTACACGCTCGCCGCCTCGCGATCGGCCGAGGTCGAGAAGCTCCTCTCGGCCCTCGTCGTCGTCGTCGACCCGTGCGCCAACCCCGACGGGCACGAGCGGCACGTCTCCTGGTGGCGCTCCGTCGCGGGCGCCGAGCCCGACCCCGACCCCCGCGCGCTCGAGAACGAGGCCCCCTGGCCCTCCGGCCGCGGGAACCACTTCGGCGTCGACCTGAACCGGGACTGGGCCTGGGCCACGCAGCCCGAGACGCGCGCGCGGATCGCCGCGCTCCGCGCCCTGCCGCCGCAGCTCTACGTCGACGTCCACGAGATGGGCCCGGAGCAGAGCTATTTCTTCCCCCCGCCGGCCGAGCCGGTCCACCCGCGGGTCCCCGATTCCACGCGGGCGTGGATCGAGGCCTTCGGCGCCGCGAACGCGGAGGCGTTCGACGAGAGGGGCTGGGGCTACTTCACCCGCGAGGTCTTCGACCTCTTCTACCCCGCCTACGGCGACTCCTGGCCCGTGTTCCGGGGGATGGTCGGGATGACGTACGAGGTCGGCGGGAAGGGGGGCCTCGCCCACCGCCGGCGCGACGGCGCCGTCGTGACGCTGAAGGAGCGCGCCCTGAAGCACTGGACGGCCCTCTGGGCGACGCTCCGGACCGCCGCGGCCGGCCGCGCCCGCCTCCTCGCCGACTACGCGGAGTTCTTCCGCGCCTCGGCCGCGGAGGGGCGTCGCGCCTTCGTCGTCCCGGGCGGTCAGGATCCGTCCCGGCTCTCGGCACTGGCCTCCCTCCTCGCGCTCCAGGACGTCGAGGTGAAGGTGACGACCCGCGACCTGCCGAACGTCCCCGGGAAGGGAGAGACGCTCCCCTCGGGCTCGCTCGTCGTCGAGACGGCGCAGCGCTTCGGCCGGTTCGCCGAGGTCCTCCTCGAGTCGCAGGCCGCCCTGGCCCCGCGTTTCCTCGAGGAGGAGCGCCGCCGCCTGCTGTCCGAGGAGGACGAGCGTTTCTTCGACGTGACGGCGTGGAGCCTCCCGATCGCCTTCGGCCTCGAGGCCCGGCTTCTCCCCGGCATCGGGCCGCTCGCGGGCTCCACGACCCCCTGGAGGCCCGCGGAGCCCGCTTCTCCGAGAGGGGGCCGATTCGGCTGGCTCCTCCCCGGTGACGACGCCGCGAGCCGGCGTTGCGCGGCGAGGCTCGCCGCCTCCGGAGTGAGGGTCTCCGTGACGACGAAGGAAGCCCGCGCGGCCTCGGGTCCCGTCCCCGCCGGCTCCTACCTCGTCGCGCGCGAGGAGAACCGGGACGTCCCCGGACTCGAGGCCCTCGTCGGCGGCGCCGTCGAGGCGGCGAACGCGAGGCCCCGTCCCCTCGAGGGCGCCGCCACGCTGTCCGGACCGTCGCTCGGCTCCTCGTCGCTCCTCAGGCTGAAGGCGCCCCGCGTCGCCCTCCTCTCCGGCGACGGCGCCGACCCCGCGGGCATCGCGTTCCTCCGCCACGCTCTGGAGGAGCGCCTCGGCGTCCGGCCGACGCTCCGGCGCCCCGAGTCGGTCGGCTCCGAGGGGTTCGACGGCTACACCGCGCTCGTCGTCCCTCACGGGAACGCGCGGTTCCGCAGGTCGCTCCTCGAGGAAGGGACCGCCGAGGCGATCCGACGCTTCGTCGACGGGGGCGGCGTCCTCGTGGCGATCCGCGGCGGCGCCACGGCGCTCCGCGAGGAGCCGCTCGCTCTCTCGAAGGTCGCGCGATGGGAGCCGCCTTCTGCGCCGGGCGAGGCGCCCGCGGACGCTCCCGCGGACGCCGACGGGGCGCCGGCGCCCGCGAAGCCGGCCGAGCCGCCGCCGCCGACCCCCGAGGCGGCCCTGGAGCGAGACCTCGAGAGGCGCCCGCTTCCGATCCCCGGGGCCGCGCTGAAGACCCAGGCGCTCCCCGGCCACCCGTTCCTCTTCGGCCTCGCCGCCGCCCCCGCGTTCCTCGTTCTCGACGGCGAGCCCCCGCTCCGGCTACCGGACGCCCTGTCGAACGTCGTGACGGTCGCACCCGACGAGCCTCTCCTCTCGGGCTTCGGCTGGAAAGAGGCGCTCGAGCGCTGGAAGGGCGCGGCGGTCGTCCAGGTCGAGGAGGCGGGACGCGGCCGGGTCGTCAGCTTCGGCGCCGACCCCGTCTTTCGCGGCGTCTGGCGTGGCTCCGAGAGCGTCTTCCTGAACGCCGTCCTCCTCGGCCCGTCGCTCGGCGCGAAGGGCTGGTAAGACCGCTACCGGCGCCGGAGGAGGACGACCGTCCGGTCGTCGTGGAACGGCACCCCCGCCGCGAACGCGACGAGCCGCTCGCGGAGCTCCTCCTCGACCGCCTCGAGCGGGCGGTCCTTGCAGGCCCCCGCCGCCTCGACGAGGCGCTCCAGGCCGAACTCCTCGTCCTCCGGGTTCGCCGCCTCCGTCAGGCCGTCGGTGTAGAGGAGGAGGAGGTCCCCGGGCGCGAGCGTCAGGGCCCCCGAGCCGTAGCTGCGCCCCGGGAAGAGGCCGAGCGGCGGTCCCTGCGCCGGGAGCAGCTCGTGCCCTCCCCCGGCGCGCAGGACGATCCCCGGGTTGTGACCGGCGTTCGAGTAGACGACCGATCCCGTCTCGGGGTCGTAGAGCGCCGCGAAGAACGTCACGAACTTCTCCGGGCTCGTCCTTCGGTAGACGAGGTCGTTCAGCCGGGCGCAGAGGCGGTCGGGCGGGAAGTGCTCCGCCGCCCAGGCCTGGAACGCCGACTGGACCGACGCCGCCAGGATCGAGGCGGCCATCCCCTTTCCGCAGACGTCCGCCACGACGACGTCGACCGTCCCGTCGCCGCGGACGAAGAAGTCGTAGTAGTCGCCCGAGACCGTCCGCGACGGGAGCGTCCGGCCCAGGAGCTCCGAAAACGGCAGCTCCGGCGGCACCTCGGGGAAGAGGCGGCGCTGCACGTCCCAGGCAAGGGCCATCTCCCGCTCGATCCGCTGCTTGGCGGCCGCCGTCTCCTGCAGGCGCTGGTTCTGGATCTTGATCGCCGCCGTGTTCGCGAGGGACGTCAGGAGCCGGAGGTCTTCCTCGGTGAAGCTCTTTCGCCCGAGGCGGGCTTCGAGGTAGACGAGGCCGATGACCGTCTCCCCGGCGAGGAGGGGCGCGGCGAGGCAGGAGGTGATCCCCTGGAGCCGGATCGAGTCGGCCGTCCCGAGCTTCGCGTCGGTCCGCGTGTCGATCGTCAGGACGCCCTCGCGGCGCTCCGTGACCGCCTCCACGAGCGTCCGCGACAGCCGCAGGTCGGCCGGGTCGATCCCCTCCGCGAGCTTCAGCGCCTCGGGGTGGAGCACCCCCGCCTCGTCGCGCAGCATCAGGAGCCCGCGATCCGGCTCGAGGTACGCGAAGAGCTTCTCCAGGATGAGCGAAGAGAGATCCGAGAGGGGGATGTCGGTCAGCAGGGCGAGGGAGACCTCGTTGAGGATCTGGAGCGAGGCGGCGAGCCGCTTCAGCTCGGCCGCGTCGGTCAGCTCGCGTGCGGCGGCCCGGGCCAGGCCGGAGGCCGCGCTCGCGG
>JAKPXO010000346.1 GCA_029567505.1 Acidobacteriota bacterium | reverse complement strand
CTCGTGGTGCCCGAGAGCGTGCCGGTGCCGCTCGTCAGGCTGATGGTGATCGTCGTTCCGGCGACGGCGACGGGGTTCGCGGAGGCGTCCTGCAGCTGCACCGTCACCGCGGGGGAGATCGTCGCCCCGGGCGCCGCAGGGGTCGGCGGCTGGACGTAGGCGAGCTGGGTGGCGGTCCCGGCAGTGATCGTGAAGGCGCCGGAGATGGCGGAGGTCAGCCCCGCGCTGGCAGCGGTGAGCTGCTTGGCGCCGGCGAGGTCGATCGAGAGGTCGCTGAAGGTGGCGAGGCCCGAGGCGTTCGTGACCTGGCTGGTCGTGCCCGAGAGGACGCCGGTGCCGGTCGCGAGGGCGAGGGTGATCGTCGTTCCGGCGACGGCCACGGGGTTGGCGGCGGCGTCGCGCAGCTGGACCGTCACCGCGGGGGTGATCGTCGCGCCGGAGGTCGCGTCCGTGGGCTGCTGGACGAACGCGACCTGGGTGGCGGGCGGCGGGAGCTCCCACTGGACGATCGCGGCCGCGGGGGCGGCCAGGTTGTCCAGCAGCGCCGCGTCCTGCGCGGCCCCGGCGGGGACACCCAGGGTCACGGCGCCCGTGACGGACATGCCCGTGACGGTGATGGTGTAGACCGCTGGCCCGCCGGTGATGGCCGCCGCCGTCGGCAGGGCCGAGCCGCCGAGGACGAGGTCGGAGACCGGGTCGGTGAATCCCGTTACGTTCTCGGAGAACGTGACCGTGAACTGGATCTGCGGGTCGGACGTGGGGTCCGCCTGGCCCGCGGCGGGCGTCACGGCGACGGTCGGCGGCGCGTCGTCGAAGTTGATCACCGCGTCGGCCGAGGCCGTGTTCGGGTTGAGGGCCTGGTCGACGAAGGCGCCGGCCAGCAGCTTCGCGGCGACCGTACCCGGCCCGCTCATCCCCGAGACGGCGACGCGGAACTGCTTTGGCTTCGTGATGTCGGGCCAGCTGACGACCGCCGTCGTGGGGTTCGCCGTCCCGGAGAGGCCGATCTCGCTCCCGACGATGTCGAGCGGCGCGGTGGAGACCGTGTCACTCACGTCGAGCGTGAAGGTGACGGTGGACGCGCTCGTCGGATCGGGCTGCCCGGCCTCGGGGACGATCGTGGCCGTCGGTGCCGTCTGGTCCCACTCGATCTCGTTGTCGGAGTAGACGGGCGCCTCCGAGTCGTAGCCGGCGTCGCACGAGCTGCCGCTGAAGTGCCCGGCGGCGCAGGCGCCGCCCGCGGCCATCGTCAGCGTGAGCGTGCCATCACCGGTGGCGGTGACCGGGACCGTGTAGACGAGGCCCGGCGTCACGGGAACGAGCGCGCCGAAAGCCGCTCCGCTCGCGCTGCTCGTCGCGAGGCTGAGGTCGCTCGTGTCGAAGCTCGCGGGGTCGATCGGATCGCCGAACGTGATCCTGAAGCCCGACGGCTTGTTGGGCCCCGCCGGGTCGCCTGCGAGGGACGGGAGGATCTGGTCGATCGTCACGTCGGGGTGGGTGTCGACGACGTTGAACGTCACGGAGATCGCCGAGGCGAGGGCGTTCGGGATCTCGTATTCGCCGACGGGCGGGTTCGGCGGGACCCACTCCTCTGGCATGCCGTTGTTGCCGAGGTCGGCGAAGGCGAAGTTCAGCGTGCAGCTCGTCTCGGCGGCCGGGGCTGCGTAGGTCAGCTGCGACAGCGCGTAGCGGACGTCCGCGATGCTCCCCGCGGTCCCCGCGAAGACAGTCGTGAGGTTGTTGCCGCTCGACTGCCCGGAGAGGTTGATGGTGCCCGCCAGTCCGAGCGTGGCGAGAATGGCGTCGGCGGCGGGCTGCTCGAGGTCGAGGCCGGCCGGGCTCGTCAGAATGGCGTTGACCGACGGGAACGCGGCCCCGCCGAGGTTCGCGAATCCGGAGACGCTCCGCAAGGCGAACTGGCCGCAGCCCGCCTGCGGGAGCCACGCGACGAGGAGCATGGTGTCGTGGGGCTCCGGAATCGGCGGAGCGGGGGAGGCGTCGTAGGCCCCATCGCACCGGTTGTTGGGGCTTCTGAGACAGAGCTCGGGATCGACGACCGAGAAGACGGCCGGGTCCGACGTGCTCGGCGGGTATTTGTTCTCCGCGCCGGCGGCCGCCGCGAGCGCCGAAGCCGGTCCGGCCACCGTCGGGCCTCCGTTGGGCCCCTCGACGCGAAGGATGATCTCCGCCGTGGCGTTCGTCGAGCTGACGGAACCGTCGTTGACGAGGATGTCGATGTTCGGCGTGCCGGCGCCTGGCGGCGTCTGCTCGTCCCAGGTACCGTCCTCGTAGTCCGGTGCCGGGATGTACTCGAGGTCGGCGAGCGCTCCGTTCAGCTGGTCGAGCGTGCCGTTCATGTAGACGGTCAGGACCGGGCCACCCCAGACGGCGGGGTCGGTCGGGTTCTCGACGATCGCTCCCGAGGCGGTCCGGTAGACGACGGGAGAGGACTGGACCTGGGTGGTGCCCGCCATGTAGAGGGAGCCGCCGGTGCCGTCCGTCAGGCTGATCTGCACCCGGCCGCAGAGCGAGATCGACCAGCCGTTCCCCGCCGTCGGGTTGCACGAGCCGGAGATCGACGCGTCCATCGTGAGCACGCGGTTCTCGTTCGAGATCGCGTCGGTGCCCGCGAACTCGATCGTCTGGCCGACGCCCGTGTAGACGATGCGGGGCACGGTGATGGTGGAGTCGCCCGCCTCGACGGGAGTCGCCGCAGCGATCGCGGCGAAGACGACGGAGAGGGCGACCGCCAGGCGGCGGCGCAGGCGTTGGCCCCTGGTCGTACAGACCCTCGGAACGACGGTCGATCGGCTCACGTGAGTCATGGGTCGCGTGCCTCCCGCACAGGAATGTCCCGACCTCCCGGCCGTCCCGGCAGGTCCATTCGGAGTAAGAGGATTTGCGATCGAGTCTATTTGAGGAGGAGGCGGTGTCAACGACGCAGATTGTGCGAAGCGTCACGTCCTCGACGGGTGCCGGCTTCGCCGGCAGGTTTCGGCCGGGCGCCGGCTCCGCGCAGGCCCTCCCCGGGGCGCTCGATGGGGCGCGGCGATCGCCTGATGGGGCAACGCGATCGGGAACCGGTTTCGCGTCGGCGCGCGGCCGCCGGCTGAAGCTCGGCCGGTCTACCCGCCGATCGAGGCCATCGCGGATCCGATCGTCATTTCGTCCGGCGGGCGCTTGCCGCCGACGTAGATCGAGGCGGCCGCCGCCACATCGGCTTCACCGCGGCGAAGGAGGTCGACGAGCGGGAAGGCGTGGTCGTCCATCAGGCAGCGCCGGAGCCGGCCGCGCGCGTCGAGGCGGAGGCGGTCGCAGTCGTCGCAGAACGCGTGGCTGACCGGGTCGATCCACCCGGTCGCGGTCGCCTGCCCGCCCCGCTCGATGGACATGCGGCGCGCCGGAGCGTTCGGGCGGTCTGGCAGCGGTGTCACGCGCGCCCCTTCGGAGACGAGCCAATCCCGGACGACGGCTCCAGTGACGCGCTCGGCGATCGCCCAGGCGGCCTCGGTCCCGGTCTGCATCAGCTCGATGAAGCGGACCTCGACTCCCTTTTCCGACGCGAGGGAGAGCAGGGCGGGGACGTCGTCGCGAAACGAGCTGCGGCGGAGGACCGAGTTCAGCTTCAGTGGCGTCAGGCCGGCGGCGAGGGCGGCGTCGATCCCCTCGAGCACCTCTTCGACGCGACCCCCGCGGGTCAGCTCCCGGAAGCGCACCGGATCGAGCGTGTCGAGCGAGACGTTCACGCGGCCGAGTCCCGCCCCGGCGAGCTCCCGGGCGGAGGCGGCGAGGCGCGTCCCGTTCGTCGTCATGGAGACCTCGCGGACCCCGGGGATCGCGGCGACGGCCGACACGAAGGCGGGGAGGCCGCCGCGAACGAGCGGCTCGCCCCCCGTGACCTTCACCCGGTCGACGGCGAAGCGCTCGACGAGCCACCGGACGGCCCCGGCCAGCTCGGAGAGGGGAGGGATCTCGTTTCGGGGCAGCAGCGGCACGCCGACCTCCGGCATGCAGTAGGCGCAGCGAAGATTGCAGCGGTCGGTGACGGAGACGCGAAGCGTCGCGGCGCCCGCGGCGCGAGGCAGGTGCACGAAAGCCCCTTCAGCCGGAGCGGGTCGCGCGGAGTGTCGGCGAGGGCATCGGGGATCTCCTTTCCAAGAGGGAGGCCGCCCCGTTTCCGGCGGCGACCCTCGGGGCGTCGGACCCTCGGCCGGACCCTGCCCACCGTCCCTGGTCCCGTGGGGACTTCCCTTCAGGGACCGGGGATCGAAGACCCCGTCATTCTACCGCGGGAGACCGTGCTTCATCGCGCCGGACTCGCCGGGCGAGGACTAGACTGTCAGGAGCTTCCGCGGCGAACGATGCGATCCGGCGAAGGGGGAGCGGTGAGCGACCGGTCCGCACCCGAATCGGGACAGATGCCCTCGAGCGGCCCGCCTCTCCGGGCGCGGGCGGCCGTGGCCGTAGGGGCGCCGGGTGCCTGAAGGGGCCTTCCTCGCGCTCGTCCACAACGCGAGCCTTCTCCTCGCGATGGCGCTCGTCTACGACCTCGCGACGACGCGCTGGTGGGGCGACGAGAGCCGCCTCCGTCAGATCGCGGTCGGAACTGCGATCGGGGGGATCGGCATCGCGCTCATGCTCTCGTCCTGGGCGCTCGAGCCGCAGGTCATCTTCGACACGCGCTCGATCCTCCTCGCGGTCTCGGGCCTCTTCTTCGGGACGATCCCGACGGTCATCGCGATGGCGATGACGGCGGCCCTCCGGCTCTGGCAGGGAGGCGTGGCGGCCCGAATGGGCGTCAGCGTCATCCTGACGGCCGGCTGCATCGGTCTCGCATGGCGCTATCGGCGACGGGCGGCCCTCGCCGACCTCGGAGCGAAAGAGCTCTACGCGCTCGGCGTCGCGGTCCACGTCACGATGCTCGCCCTGACGGTGACCCTTCCACGAGAAATGGGGCTGCGCGTGCTCGCCGGCATTGGCCTCCCCGTCCTCCTCATCTACCCGGCCGCGACGGCCGCGCTCGGCCTCCTCATGGTGAACCGGCTCCGGCGGAAGCGGGACGCGGATCGCCTTCGGGAAAGCGAGGAGCGGGCCCGGGCCGCCCTCTACGGGATCGGCGACGGCGTCCTCGCGACGGACGAGGAGGCCCGCATCACGCGCCTCAACCGCGTAGCTGCGTCGCTGACGGGATGGGACGAGCCGGATGCGGTCGGTCGGACGGCGCGCGACGTCCTCCGGCTCCGAGACGAGGGGGCGGGCGCGGAAGAGCTCGACCCCGTCGGCGAGGTGATGCGCTCGGGAGTCGTCCGGACGATTGGACGGGGAACGGTACTGGCCTCCCGCAACGGAGCGGAAAGGCCGGTGCTCGGGAGCGTCGCGCCGACGCACGCCGCGGACGGGTCGGTCTCGGGGGCGGTCGTCATCGTGCGCGATCAGACCGCGGAGCGCGCCCGAGAGGCGGTGGCGCGCGAGCGCGAGAGCCTCTTCCGGGCGCTCTTCGACCAGCGGTCCATCGGCGTCGCCCACGTGGAGACCGCCACTGGCCGGCTCCTCCGGGTGAACGAACGCTTCGCCGACATCGTCGGCTACCGGCACGAGGAGCTCGCGGGGCTCTCGTTCCGCGACCTGACGGAACCGGGCGACCTGGAACGCGACCGGGCGCTCGTGATCTCTCTCCTTGACGGCCGGCGTCCGAACGAGTCGCTGGACGTACGCTATGTGAGAAAGGACGGCGGTTTCGTCTGGGTGACGGCCTCCGTCTCGCCGATGTGGGCGCCGGGCGAGTCCCCGTCGACCCACATCCTCATGGCCCTCGACGTGACGGAGCGCAAGGGCGCCGAGGCGCGAATGGCCGACCTGAACGCCGAGCTCGAGCGCCGCGTGGAGCGGCGGACCACCCTCCTGACGGAGGCGAACCGTGAGCTGGAGGCCTTCTCCTACTCGGTCTCTCACGACTTGCGGGCGCCGCTCCGGGCCATCGACGGCTTCTCCCGGATCCTGTCCGAGGAGAAGGGGGGGCAGCTCGACGAGGAGGGGAGACGCCTCCTCGGCATCGTGAGCGGGAACGCCCGGAAGATGGGGCAGCTCATCGACGACCTCCTCGCGTTCTCGCGCTCGTCGAGGGCGGAGATGCGGCGGACGCGGGTCGACATGACCGCGCTCGCCCGCGCGGCCTTCGCCGAGGCGCGGCAGACGGTCCCGTCGGGCGAGCGGGTCGAGCTGAGGCTCTCGGACCTGCCGCCGGCCCAGGGCGACCCGGACCTCCTGCGGCAGGTGTGGGCGAACCTCGTCGGAAACGCCGTGAAGTTCTCGGCCCTCGTCGAGCGTCCCGCCGTCGAGATCGACGGGACGGTCGAGGCGCGCCGGGTCGTCTACCGCGTGCGCGACAACGGCGCCGGCTTCGACATGGCCTACGCCCACAAGCTCTTCGGGGTCTTCCAGCGCCTGCATGCGCCTTCGGAGTTCAGCGGGACGGGCGTCGGACTGGCTCTCGTCAAGCGGATCGTCGTCCGTCACGGCGGCGACGTCACGGCCGAGGGAGCCGTGGGGCGAGGCGCGACCTTCTCGTTCTGGCTGCCGCCGGCGGGCCCGCCGTCGGGCGAAGGCCGGGTCGGACCTTCGAAGCCCGAATAGGGACCGGAGTGCGTCCGCGGCCGGAGTGATACCTTGCCCGCGATGGCCCGCTCGAGCGCGAACTCGTCCCGTCGCGAGACCCCGATGGCGATCCTCGGCCGCTACCTGCGGCCGCACCGCGGGCTCGTGGCGCTCACGCTCCTTCTCGCGGGTGTCGCCCAGGTCCTGACGCTCGTCGACCCGCTCATCTTCGGCCGGATCGTCGACGACTACGTCCTCGCGCCGGGCGGCCGCCCCGAGGCCGAGCTCGTCCGCGGCGCGCTCTTCTGGCTCCTCGTCGCGGCGGCCGTCGCCCTCGCCGCCCGTCTCGCATCGGCCCTCCAGGAATACGTGATGCGGCTCCTCGTCCAGAGCGTCGGCCGGGCGATGTTCGACGACGGCCTCCGCCGGACGCTCCGTCTCGCGTTCCAGGAGATGGAAGAGCGCAGCAGCGGCGAGACGATGGCGCTCCTGACGAAAGTGCGGACCGACACCGAGCGATTCGTGAACGCATCCGTCACCGTGCTCTATTCCTCGCTCGTCGGGGTCGGCTTCCTCGTCTGGTACGGCGTCACGCGCTCCTGGCTCCTGATCCCGGCGTTCGGGATCGGCGTCCTCGTCCTCGGCTCGCTGACCGGTCTCCTGAGCCGGCGGATCAAGACCGTCCAGCGGCAGGTCGTCCGGGAGACGACGCGTATGTCGGGGGCGATCACCGAGTCGCTCCGGAACATCGAGCTCGTCAAGAGCCTCGGGCTGACGCGGGCCGAGTTCCGCCGCCTCTCGGGCTATACGCAGCGGATCTTCGACCTCGAGATGGCGAAGGTGAGGCGCGTGCGAGGACTCGCGTTCCTGCAGGCGGCGATCATCAACGTCCTCCGGCAGTCGATCCTCTTCATCCTCCTCTGGCTCATCTTCCGCAAGGCGCTCTCGCCCGGAGAGCTGATCGCCTTCCAGTTCATCCTGAACACGATCTTCGGGCCGCTCCAGCAGATGGGAAACGTCCTCCTGAACCACCGGGAGGCCGAGGCCTCGCTCGCCGCGTTCGGGAAGCTGATGGCGACGCCGGTCGAGGAGCGGCCGGAGGAGCCGGTCGACGTCGGCGAGATCGAGAGCCTCCGATTCGAGAACGTCACCTTCCGTTATCGCGGGGCGGCGGAGGACGCGCTCGACGGCATCGGCTTCGAGGCGAAGCTGGGCGACACGGTCGCGTTCGTCGGTCCATCGGGCTCGGGCAAGTCGACGCTCGTCAAGCTTCTCGTGGGGCTGTACCGGCCGACGTCGGGCGTCATCACGATCGACGGCGTTCCGAGCAACGAGCTGCGCTACAACCGGGTGCGGCGGCAGATCGGCTTCGTGACCCAGGACCCGCAGCTCTTCTCGGGGACGATCCGCGAGAACCTGGCGCTCGTGAAGGAGGACGCGACGGACGAGGAGATGCTCGAGGCGCTCCGCCGCGCCGCGGCGACGCCTCTCCTCGAACGCTCGGGTCTGGGGCTCGACACGCGCCTCGGCGAATCGGGTCTCCGGGTCTCGGGCGGCGAGCGCCAGCGCCTCTCGATCGCCCGGGCGCTCCTGCGCCGCCCGCGGCTCCTCATCTTCGACGAGGCGACCTCGGCCCTCGACTCGATCACCGAGCAGGAGATCGCCGCGTCGGTCCGCGACGTCTCGGGGAGCCGGCAGCACATCGTCATCCTGATCGCGCACCGGCTCAGCACGATCGCCCACGCCGAGACGATCCACGTCCTCGAGCGCGGGCGGATCGTGGAGACCGGGAGCCACGACGAGCTCGTCGAGAAGAGGGGCCTCTACTACGCGATGTGGCGCCAGCAGATCGGCGAGCGCGGCCCCTGGGGCGCGCCGCGGCGCGAGGCCCCGGCCCGGGAAGAGGCGGGCGTCGCGGACGACGTCCTCGTGCCGGAAGCCTGAAGACGCGCGCCGGTCTCGCCCGGCGCAACCGATGGCCCAGCGGCGAATCACGTCTCGCGAGGGGGCCCCGCGGTCCGATGCAGGTATCCTCTTTCGATGTCCCGACGTCTCGCCACGCTTCTTCTCTCCGTCGTCCCTCTGCTCCCGGCCCTCGCCCGCTCCGAGGACGCGCCTCGCGCCGCTGAGCCCTGGCTCGACACGCCGCTCGAAGCGCCGGTTGCCGATGTCCGGGCGGCTGCCGAGAAGGGCTGGCCGCACGGCTCCGCCTCCACACGGCTCCAGACGCTCCTGGTGGAGGACCGCCACGCCTTCGATGGCGAGGGAAAGCGGACCCTGACGCGGCGGCGCGTCCATAAGGTCCTGACGGACGCGGGCGTCAAGGACGCCGCGACCGTGGAAGCCTACTGGAAGCCCTGGCGCGACGAGCCGCCCCTCCTGCGGGCGCGCGTGATCCGCAAGGACGGCACGGCGCTCCGGCTCGACCCGGCGACCGCGAACGACAAGCCGGTCTCCGAGGACGAGGACGTCTTCGACGATCGAAAGCTCCGGCAGGCTCCGCTTCCGGGCGTGGAGAGCGGCGCGGTGGTGGAGACCGAGGTGGTGACCGCCGAGAAGACTCCGCTGCCTGGCGGGACGCGCTACTTCTCCCCGCTCGGATGGAGAGAGCCCGCCCGCCGCTATCGCATCGTCGTGGAGTCTCCCGACGCGCTGCCGATCACCTTCAAGGTGCGCGGTATCCGCGACCTGGCGCCGCGCGTCGAGAGGAAGGACGGCGTCACCGTCCGTACCTGGGACGTCGTGGAGCCGGAGCCGTTCGTCGAGATGGACGACGGCCCTCTCCCGTCCGACGTCGAGACGAACGCGCGGCTGGAGATCGCCACGGGGCGCTCCTGGGCCGACGTGGCGGCGACGTATTCCCGCATCGTCGACGGTCGGATCGCGAAGGGGCAGAAGGTTCCGCTGCCGGCGGGCCTGCCGGCGGACCCGCGAGCGAAGGTCCAGGCGGTGCTCGACGCCCTGCGGCGCGACGTCCGCTACACGAGCCTCGCGTTCGGCGAGGCGGACATCGTCCCCGCCGCGCCCTCGGACAGCCTGGCGCGGCACTACGGCGACTGCAAGGACCAGGCGACCCTCCTCGTGAGCCAGCTCCGGCAGCTCGGCTTCCCGGCCCACGTGGCGCTCCTCGACAGCGGCCCGGGACGTGAGATCTCCCCTGAGCTTCCCGCGCTCGGCGGCTTCGACCACGCGATCGTCCACGTCGCCGACCCCGAGCTCTGGATCGACCCGACGTCGCTCTACAGCCGGGCCGGCGACCTTCCCCTCGGCGATCGCGACCGCTGGGCGCTCGTCTGTCGGGAAGGCGTCGAGTCGCTCTCCCGGACGCCGCGCCTGCGCGCCGCCGACAGCGTCGAGCGCGTCGAGCTGACCGTGATGCTCGCCGACGAGGGGCGCTGTGACGTGCGCGAGCTCTCGACCTATGCCGGCTGGGTCGAGGAGCGCCTGCGTGCTTCCTGGGACGGAACCGCGGAGAAGCGCTTTCGCGAGCACATGGAGAAGTACGCGACGAACGCGCTCGGCAAGGCGACGTTGACCCGGGCGGAGAGGGGGGAGGCCCGCGACCTGGCGAAGCGATTCCAGCTGCTGCTCGAGGCGAAGGGATCCACTTTCGCGACGACGGGAGAAGGCTCTGCGGCGGTTCAGGTCTCTCGCGGCTTCGGGCTCGGCAGCCTGCCCAAGACCACGGAGAAGAAGCGCCGAATGGACCTCGCGGTGACGCCGTTCACGCGCGAGATCGTCGTGCGGGTCGTGCCGCCGCGGGGCTTCGAGGTCGTCGAAACGCCGCCGAGCCAGGAAGAGGTTCTCGGGCCGGCGACCCTCGCGATCGGCAGCTCCGTCGACGGGGAGGGCGTCGCTTCCGTGACGCTGCGCCTCGTCCTCGACCGGAACCGCCTCACACCCGACGAGGTGGCCGAGCTCCACTCCGCCGTGGAGAAGGTCTCGGAAGGGGGGCTCCTCTCGGTGCGCCTCCTTCACGCCTCGGAGATCGACCTCGCCGAAGGGCGCATCGCCGAAGCCTTCGCGAAGCTGCGACAGGAGCTGCGGGATTCGCGAGAGAGCGGCGTCGCGCATCGCCGGCTCTCGAGCGCGCTCCTCCGGGTCGGCCTCGGAGACGCCGCGCGCCGCGAGGCGCGCGAGGCGGTCCGGAAGTCGCCGGCTTCCCCTGCGGCCCAGCGTGCGCTGGCGCGGGCGCTCGGGCACGATTCCTTCGGTCGCGCCTATCGCCCGGGCTGGGACCCGGACGGCGTGGCCAGGGCGCTCGCCGAGGTCGGCAAGCTCGATCCCGAAGACCTCACCGTCCTGGCGGACGAGGCGGAGGCCCTCGAGTTCGACGCCGCCGGGCATCGGTACGCGGATGCCGGGAGACTCCGAGCCGCCATCGAAGTCTACGAGAAGCTCCTCGCGAAGGCCCCCCGCGCCACGGCGCTCGTTCGCGCCCTGTCGACGGCTCTCCTCTTCGCCGGCCGCGCCCGTGAGGTGACCGCCCTCGTGAACGGACGGTCCGACTCCGCTGCGCTTTCCGACGTGGCGATCGCCGCCCTCGCCGTGAGCGACGGCGCGCAGCGGGCGCGGGAAGAGGGGCGCCGGCAGCTCGCCGCCTCCGAACGGAGCGCCGGCTTCGAGAAGTCGGCCGAGCTTCTCGTGAGCCTGCGCCGATATCCCGAGGCGGCCGAGCTTTACCGAGAAGCGGCCCGTTCCTCGGAGAAGGCCGCCGCGCTCGGCGCTCGCGCCGACTTCTCGGCGCGCATTTCCAGCACGCCCCCGGCCCTGGACGGGAAGGACGCGGAGTCCGTTCTGCGGGCGTTCCTCTACCACGCCTACGCTCCTCGGAAGCCGGCTCCCGAAGAGCTGCACCCGTTCGCCGCCCGGGCCCTGCGCCCGTTTATCCCTGAGTTCGTCGACGCCTTGCGCAGCGTCTCCCTGTCGTCCGGGTTCGCGTCGCGGGAGCTGGCGCGGGACGTCTCGACCTTCGGCCCCGAGTGGTTCTCTCAGGGGAGCCCGGAGTCGGGAGTCCGGATGCGCGCCATCGGGAACGGCCCCGAGGCGCGCGATAACTGGATCGCGGAAGAGGAGGGACGTCTGCGCGTCCTCTCGATCGGGATACCCGATCCCCTCTGCCGTCACGCCGAGACGCTCCTCGGGAAGGGAGACGTGGCCGGCGCACGCACCTGGCTCCAGCGGGCACGCGAGATGGACCTCGAGGAGAGCCGTGAGGGGCCGCCGCTCGATCGCCCGGTGACACGCTGGTTCGACCCGGCGAGCGAGGACCCCTCCGAGCTGCTCCTTTCCGCGATCGCCTGCCAGCAGGTGGAGCTTCTCGGCGACGACGCCCTCGAGAAGCTCGACCGGCTCGCCGCCGAGCGACCCGAGGACGACCGTCGGAAGGCGCTCCTCGTCAAGGCCGAGTTCGCGATGGGAGACGCCGCTCGCGCCCTGGAGATCGCCAGGGACCTCTACCGGAGGAACCCCGACAGCGAGACTGCGGCGACCGCCCTGCTCCTCGCCCTGCAGGAGAACGGGCACTCGGCCGAAGCCATCCGGACGGCACAGGCGCAGCTCGAGAAGTGGCCCCGGCAGCTCGACGTGAGGCGGGTGCTCTCGGAGTTGCGGGCTCGCGCAGGCGACTTCGAAGGGGCTGCCCGCGAAGGCGAGGAGCTCCTCGGGCTGCCGCGCTCGAACGCGCTCGATCTCAACAACGCCGCCTGGCACAGGATGGTCGCAGGCCAGCTCGACGAGAAGACGCTTTCCCTCGCGCAACGTGCCGTGGAAGGTACGGGTCGGCTCGAGGCGACGACCCTGAACACCCTGGGCACCGTCTATGCCGAGATGGGCCGGCCTTCGGAGGCGAGGGCCGTCGTGCTGGAAGCCATGGACCTCGCCGAGTCGGCGGAGCCCGACCCCTCCGACTGGTACATCGTCGGCCGCCTGCTCGAGAGCTTCGGGCTGATCAGCGATGCGCGGGAGGCGTACGGGAAGGCGCTGGTCGTCCCGTCGTCGGACGCTTCGAAGCCCCGTCGCCGCGCCGAGCGCGAAGCCCGAGACCTTCCGGGCAGTCCCTCCTGGCTGGCCACCCGGCGACTCGCTGCCCTGGGAGAGGCGCCAGCCGGCCGCTGATTCCGGACCTCGCGACAGAGTGCGACGGCGAGCGGTCGCCGAGCCCGGAGGCTTCCAAACCGAGGCCTCGTCGGGTTCGACTCGGGTGTCACCCCGGGTCAGAAGTTGATCGCGCCCAGGGGTGATGACCCGTTCAAATCCCCGAGGTGGATCAATTTGGTCCCCACCTGGTGCTGCGAAAGGCCTACTTACCGCTCCCTTCTCCCGGCACGACTCTTGAGTGGGGGCGGCCGTGACGCCCGTCACGAATTCAGAGTCGAAGTCCGAATTGAGGAGAGGTTGCATGCTTCATTGGCGGTGGACCACGCCCATTGCCCTGCTTTTCTCAGGGTTCCTGATGATCGGCTCCGCTCCGGCGCAGGCGCAGCCGAGCACCGACCGGGTGCCGACGCTCGCCGAGCAGCTGAAGAAGGCCGGGGCTCGCCCTGGCACCGCCTTCGAGCGGCTCATCAAAGAGAACCAGGACTTCTCGGTCCTCCGCGCCGACGAGAGAGCAGATACCGGTAGGGTCCCGCCCTGGCTGAAGGTCATCTGGCGGAAGGCGAACCCGGACGGTCACTACACCGCCGCCGACCCGACGGGCGGCTACCCGTTCGTCCTCAAGGAGGTCCTCGAGTGGATGCAGTCCCACCAGGATCTTCGCCCGGGCCTCCCCGACGCGAACTTCGAGGCGGGCTACGACAACCCGCCGGACGGCGTCGGGACGTGGGACGAGGACCTCTCGGTCACGGCCCTCGCCACCTCCATCGGGACGAACTACCGGATCTCGGGCTCCCAGTCCTCGCCCCGGAGCGAGTCCGACATCCGGATCAACTACTGGAACCCGAACCAGATCATCGGCGCTTCCAACAACATCAGCGGCAGCGGCTTCCAGGCCCAGTTCTACTCGCTGGACGGCGGGACGACCTGGGGCCAGACGACGCTCCCCGGCTACAGCGGCGACGCGTTCAACTCCGACCCGACGGTCGACTGGAGCTCCGACGGCACCGCCTGGTCCTCGACCATGGGGATCAACAGCACCGGGACGATCCTCAAGATCCGGATGTACAAGTCGACGGACCAGGGGCGGACCTGGACCTACGACGCGACGATCTCGGGCAGCCAGACCAACACGGACAAGCAGATGGTCTGGATCGACCACAGCGCCACCTCCCCCTACAAGGACAACATCTACGCCATCTGGCACAACGGCAATCCGGTCTACATGAACCGGCGCAACTCCACCGGCTGGCTCTCGACACCGATCCAGGTGAGCGGGAGCCAGACGACGGGAACCGGCATCGGCTCCGACGTGAAGACGAACTCCTATGGTGACGTCTTCGGCCTCTGGCCCGACACCGGCTCGCGCGGCCTCTACGTCGTCAAGTCGACGAACGGCGGGACGAGCTACGGGACCCCGGTCAAGCTCGCGACGACCTACGACTCGTACGACATCGGCGTCCCGGCCTTCAACGGCCGCCGCATCCTCATCTACGTCACCGCCGGCGCCTACCGGACGGCGAGCAAGAACCTGGTCTACGCGCTCTGGACCGACCTCTCGGGTGAGACCGGCTGCACGACCGCCTCCAACGAGCCGGGCTCCTCGGTCACCTCGGCCTGCAAGACCCGGATCTGGTTCGCCCGCTCCACGAACGGCGGCACCTCGTGGGGGACGCCGGTCAAGATCAACAACCAGTCGGGCAAGAACGACCAGTTCAACCCGTGGCTCGTCGTGGACGAGACGAACGGCGCGATCGCGGTCATGTACTACGACACGGTCGACGACGCGAACCGAAAGAAGACCCACGTCTACTACCAGTCGTCCTTCGACGACGGGGCCACGTGGGGCACGGCGGTCAAGGTCACGACCGCGCAGACCGACGAGACCGGCTCCGGCGCCGACTCCGGCAACCAGTACGGCGACTACAACGGCCTCTCCGGCTATGCCGGCGTCTTCTTCCCCTCCTGGACCGACCGCCGCAACGCCGCGAGCGAGGAGATCTGGACCGCCAAGGTCACCGACTCCGGCAGCGGCGTGACCTACAGCCTTTCCGGCACGATCACTCTGAACGGCTCCGGCCTCTCGGGCGTCACCGTCACCGCGGGCTCCGGCTCGGCCACCACGAGCACGAGCGGCGCCTTCACGATCTCCGGCCTCGCGCCGGGCAGCTACACCGTGACGCCGAGCCGGTCCGGCTATACGTTCAGCCCGGCCAGCCAGTCCGCGACGATCACGAGCTCCAACGTCACCGGGGTCAACTTCACGGCGACGGCGGTGTCGACGACGTACAGCATCTCGGGGAACGCCGGGACGTCGGGGGCCACGGTCACGGCGGGCTCCGCGTCGGCGACGAGCGACGCCTCGAGCAACTACTCTCTCGCGGCCCTCGCGGCCGGCACCTACACCGTGACCCCGACGAAGACCGGCTGCACGTTCAGCCCGGCCAGCCAGTCCGTCACGGTCACCTCGGCGAACGTCACCGGGGTCAACTTCACCGCGAGCTGCCCGAGCGGAGACCTCCAGCTCACGAGCGGCGTGCCGGTGACCGGCGAGAGCGTGGCCAAGAGCGCCTGGAAGTACTACTCCATCGTCGTCCCCTCGGGGGCCACGAACCTGACCTTCGCCACGACGAGCGCCACGGCCGACATCGACATCTACACGCAGAACGGCGCCAAGCCGACGTCCTCCTCCTACATCTGCCGCCCCTACTCCTCCTCCGGCAACGAGACCTGCTCGGCCACGAACCCCGCCGCCGCCACCTGGTGGCTCGGCGTCTACGGCTACGCCGCCGGGAGCTACACCGTCACCGGCACGTACACGCTCGGCGGGACGACCTACACCGTCTCCGGCAGCGCCGGCACGGCAAGCGCGACCGTCACCGCGGGGTCGGCCTCCGCGACGAGCGACGCCTCGGGCAACTTCACGCTCACGGGCCTCGCCGCCGGGACCTACACGGTGACCCCGACGAAGAGCGGCTGCACGTTCAGCCCGACCTCCCGCTCCGTGACCGTCTCCTCCGCGAACGTCACGGGGGTGAACTTCACGGCGAGCTGCGGGGGCGGCGAGACGACGCTCTTCAACGACGGCTTCGAGAGCACCGGCTGGTCGCAGGTCGACACCTCCGGCACGGCGGGCTCCTGGACGTTCGCCACCTCCTCGACCTATCCGACGACGACGCCCCACGGCGGCACGAAGCTCGCGAAGTTCAACTCGTACAACGCCTCGAGCGGGAGCCAGACGCGCGTCTACCGGTCCTCCGGCTTCGCCGTGGCGAGCTCGTACACGACGGTCACGCTCAAGTTCTGGATGTACCACGACACCGGATACTCGTCCTACAACGACCGCATCCAGCCGCAGGTCTCGACGAACGGGACCACCTGGACGAACGTCGGCTCGGCGATCTCGCGCTACAACGGGTCCACCGGCTGGGCGCAGGTCACGATCGACCTCTCGGCCTACAAGGGCCAGACGGTCCGCCTCGGGTTCCTCGGGATCAGCGCCTACGGCAACAACATGACCCTCGACGACGTGACGGTGACGGCCCGGTAGGGCCTTTTCCGCACGCTCGTTCCTCCCCGACGCGGGGCGCCTCCGGGCGCCCCGCGTTTCCTTTCCGGCGCTGGCAGCAGGGCGGAGCGCCCCGCGATCAGAACCTCCAGGAGACCTTGGCCTGGACGACGTCCTGGGACGGGACGTGGTGCAGCGAGGCGAGGTCGTCGGAAAGCCCGAGCCCCGCGCCGCCGCTCTCGTTGGCCGCGGTCCCCTTCGTGTAGACGAGGTACGCGGTCGAGCCGCGGCGGAACTGCCATTGGCCGATCAGGTTCAGGGCCCACGTCCGGTCGGAGAACGTCGTCGGCCCGGCCGCCGCGGCGGCGACGCGGCTTCCGGCATCGTTCCAGGCCCGGGTCTCGCGGAAGCTCCACCGCGCGGCGCGCCACTGGCTGAAGAGCTGGACCGTCGCGCGCGTCGACACGGCGAAGGAGATTCGGATCGACTGGTCCAGCTGTCTCAGCGCCCGGAGGCCGACGACCGGAGCCCCGGGGGTCGGCGTCTCGAGCCAGCGCTCCTCTCCCGAGGCCCGCTGGTACGAGGTCTCCAGCTCCACCTCGAGCCGGGACGAGGGACGGACGGCCTGCGCGACGGCGAGCTCGTTCGTCGGCCCTCCCTCCCACGAGTCCCAACGGGCTTCGCCCGAGACCGACCAGGCGGCCTGCGGAGCAGTTCCGAAGCTGAGGATGGCGAACGGGCGGTCGGGCCTCCGGAGGATGAGCTTGCGCTCCTGCCCGAACGTCCGGAGCTCCTGGTCGTCGTCGGCGGACAGGTAGGCCCCCGCGATGGCCGAGACCCGCCAGTCGTTCGTGAACTGCGTGCCGAGCGTCGCTTCCACCTCGCGCGTCAGCGTGTGCCCGGCGTGGTCCCGGCGGACCATTCCCCCGAAGGCGACCTCCCAGTTGCGGAAAACGCCGGCGGTGCGGTCCCACTGCCGGCGGACGTCGACCCATCCCTGCCGCACGTCGGGGCGGGCGAGATAGCCGAGGTCGTTCGGGTCGAACTGCGGCGAGAGCTCCGTCAGGTGAACGGTCGCCGTCCAGGGAGTCCGGAACGTGTGGACCAGCTCGAGGTCGGCCCCCCAGCCGCGCTCGGCGTCCTCGCGCGTCCCGGCGATCGATCCCGCGAGGATCCCTGTCAGCTTCGTCCGCCGCGATGCCGAGCGGTACGAGCCGTCGACGGCCGCCACCTGCGCCTCCCGTCCGGTGGCCCCGCGCTGACCCGTCCAGCCGACGAAGGCGCCGACGTATCCGCCCCTCTCGCCGAGTGCCCTCGACACGCGAGCCACCCCGTAGCCCTGCGCCTCCTCGAGCGTCGCGGTCTCGATCCGGCCGTCTCGGTCGCGGAGCTCCGCCTCGGCGCGCCGCGTCACGGCCCCGAGCGCGGCCATCCGCCACCCGTCGTCCGAATGCCGGCTGTAGCGCGCCGCGCCGAGGAGGTCGACGTTCAGCGGCCGCTCGAGGACGACCGTCCCGTCCGCTACGGCCGGCGGCGCGAGGGCGTGGCCGATGCGCCGGCTGTAGAAGAGCTGCAGGCCGGGGAGGGTGAAGGCGTCGGCGCCTTCCGTGAAGAACGGCCTCTTCTCGGGGAAGAACGTCTCGGTCGTCGAGAGGTTCAGGACCTGCCGGTCCACCTCGACGTGTCCGAAGTCCGGCAGGAGCGAGACGTCGAGCTGCCCCGTCGCTCCGACGCCGAGGGAGGCGTCGGCGCCGGCGCGGAACGTCGCGCCGAGGTCGTCGTACGGCTCGACGGTCCTCACCTTCGACCGTGCCGAGGCGTGGGCCGAAAGGTCCCGCCGCCGCGGCGGCTTCGCGACGACGACCTCCTCCAGCGGGTAGAAGTGGCTCACGAAGCCCTGGGCGCCTCGCGGCACGACCATCCACCCCGTCACCTCGTAGGGGGACTGGTTCTCGCGGTAGAAGTAGATCCGCCACCTCTGAGGCGCCGGCGACGCCTTCGGGCGGAGGACCTCGAGCGGAATCCGGATCTCGATGCTCCAGCCCGACGCGCCGATCGACGTCGCCGAGTCCCAGACGGCGTCCCAGGTGTCGTCGTCGGCCGCCTCCTCGAACTGGAGGAGGTCCCGCTGCGCGTTCGCGGCGTTCACCCGGAACATGCGCGCGTTCCGGCCGCGGCCCTCGACGTCGATCGAGACGCCGAACCAGTCCGAGTAGCTGTCGCGGTCCCGCCGGTGGACCCGCGCGGCGATGGCGGCGGGTCCTCCCGGGTTCTCGAGCGAGGCTCCCACGTAGAGGTACGCGTCGTCGAAGAGGACCCGGACACGCGTCTCGAGCCGGGCCGGCTCGCCGCGATTCGGGCTCCACTGCCGGAAGCCGGAGGCCGCGGCGGCGTGCGTCCAGACGGCCTCGTCGAGACGCCCGTCCACGGTCAGCGGTTCTTCGAGGCGGGTCGCCGCGAGCGAGGGCGTCGGCGCGGCCGAGAGCGGAGAGGCTGCGGCGAGGAGTGCCGCCAGGGCCCGGACGTTCATGTGTCACCCTCCCGGATGAACGATCCTGTCGACCCGACCCGCGCGGCGCGCGTGCCGGAAGTCGCGCTTCGGGACCCATGACTTCCGGCACTCCCCGCGGCTCCTCGCGGGCCTATCCTCGGGGCGTGACGCACCGGCCGGAGCTGGACCGATGGATGCGGCGTCTCACGCTCCTCATGTGGGGCGCGGTCGGCTGGGCGATGCTGGCCGAGAGCCTTCACAGGGAAGGGACGGTGCCCGTCGCCTGCCTCCTCTCGTGGGCGGCCGCTTACCTTCTCTGTGGCCTCTCCTTCCTCCTCGCGAGCAGCGAGGGGATCCACCGCTGGCCCCGCTGGACCTGGGTCGTCATCCTCCTCGCGCAGACCGGATCCGTCCTCTTCATGACGGGCTGGTGGAGGAGCCTCGCCGGCGGGTTCCTTCTCGTCTTCTCCGCCTGGCAGGCCGCCCGTCTCCTTTCCTTCGGCGCGTCGCTCGCGTGGGTCGTCTCCCAGTCTGTCCTCTTCGGCCTGATCCTCGTCTCCTCGGACCCGTCGGCTCCGTGGCTCGTCGTCGCCGTCTTCTGCGGCGGCCTCCAGCTCTTCGCCTTCCTGGTGGCCCACCTCGTGCGGCAGGAAGAGGCGGCGCGACTCGGCCTCGCCCGATCCAACTCGGAGCTTCGGGATGCCCACGAGCTCCTCGCCCGGGTGAGCCGCGGGAGCGAGCGGCTCCGCGTCGCTCGGGAGCTTCACGACGGCCTGGGCCAGAAGCTCGTCGCCCTCAACCTGGCGCTCGAGTCCGCCGAGAGGGACCTCGCCCGGCCGGTCGACGGGCTCGCCCGCGCGCGGAAGCTCGTCCACGGCGCCCTCGCCGAGCTCCGGGTCGCGGTCGGAAGGCTCCGCGAGGAGCCCGGTCCGGACCTCGAGTCCGGTCTGCGCGAGCTCGTGGCCGACATCGAACGCCCCCGCGTCCACCTCGAGGTCCGCGGCACGTGCAGCCGGGTCGACGCGGCCCGGGCCCAGGCCCTCCTGCGCTGCGCGCAGGAGCTCCTCACGAACGCGATCAAGCACTCGGGGGCCGAGAACGCCTGGCTCCTCCTCGAGTGCACGGCGGACGGCGAACGGCTCGTCGTTCGCGATGACGGGAGGAGCGACGGCGTCGTGCTCGAGGGGTGCGGCCTGAAGGGGATCCGGGAACGGATCGGCGCGCTCGGCGGGACGCTCGCGCTCGGGGCGCGGCCGCCGGGCCTCGTCGCGTCCGTCACGATCCCGGCGTTCGGCGAGGGTCCGTGATCCGGGTCCTCGTCGTCGACGACCAGACGCTCGTGCGCGAGGGGCTCGCCGCGCTCCTCGGCTCGCTGGCCGATCTGGAAGTCTGCGGCGAGGCCGCCGACGGCGAGGAGGCGCTCCGCATCCTCGAGGAGTCGGCTCCCGACGTCGTCCTCCTCGACCTTCGGATGCCCCGCCTCGACGGCCTCGGTGTCCTCGAAGCCCTCTCGGCGCGCCCCGCGGCGCCGCCCGTCCTCGTCCTGACGACGTTCGACGACGACGCGGCCCTCCTCGAGGCGGTCCGCCTCGGCGCCCGCGGCTATCTCCTGAAGGACGTCCGTCTCGACCAGCTCGCCGACGCCGTCCGGACGGTCGCCGCGGGCGGCGAGCTGATCCACCCCAGCCTCTCGAGCCGGCTCGTGGAGACCCTCGCGGGGCGTCCGGGCCGGTTCGACGCCCTCGACCTCCCCGACCCGCTGACCCGTCGCGAGAAAGCCGTCCTGCGCCTCGCGGCCGCCGGCTGCGCGAACGAGGAGATCGCCCGGGCGCTCGGCCTCGCCGTGGGGACGGTGAAGAACCACGTGTCGACGATCCTCTCGAAGCTGGGGGTGAGGGACCGGACCCGCGCCGTCCTCCGCGCCTACGAGCTCGGCGTCCTCTGACGAGGCCGACGTGCGCCTCGAGGGGCCGGCCTGGCGCGAGCACGTGCGGGCAGGAAGGGCCGGCGCTCTCCGGGGCACAGTGCCGGGTGAACCGCACCCGCAGGCGCGCCGCCTCCAGGCCGGGTCGCTCCCGGGCTGGTCGCAGCGACCCGGCGCCGCGTGGGACCGCGAAGCGAGCCGATCCCGGACCCGGCGGGCAGCCCGATCAGAGTCCCTTCACGAACGGGGGCTTCGAGGCTCGCGGCTCGGTGAGGTCAAGGTCCAGACGACGACCTGTCGCGCCGCGATCCCCCTCCGGTCGGGCGCCATCCGCCGGACCTCCCCGAGGACGCACAGGGCGCCCTCTCGCCGGTGGATCGACTGCGCGGCGGAATCGGTCCAGTCCCCCCCGACGAGCCCGTGGAGGTCGACGTGGGAAGCGGCCGTGCTTGACCAGAGCGCCGCGCGCTCGACGCCGCCGCCGCGAACGGACCCGACCTGGACGCCCTCGAGCACGTCCACCGCGCGCCCCGCCGTGCACCCGCCGGGGAGGAGCTTCGTCATCGTCGCCGCCGAGCCGCGCCAGACGACCGGGAGGACGTTGCCCGCGAGGAAGGCCTCCTCGGTGCGCGCGATCAGCCCCACCTGCTCTCCGTCGCCCACGCCGAGGGCCTCGCTCCACCCGGCCTCCTGCGGGTGGAGGGAAACCGGCTCTCCCGTACCCCTCCACAGCACGGCCCGGCTGGGCCACCCGGCGGCGCCCGCGACCAGCCCGTCCCGTACGCCGAGCGCCCGGGCTCCCTCGCCGCCCGGATCGGGGAGGATGGTCGGGGCGGCGCCCGTTCCCGGCCAGAGGAGGGCGGCGCCCGAGGTGGCCGTGCGTCCGCTGCCGACCCGGGTGTCGCCGTCGGTGGCTGCAGCGACCGACTCGAGGAAGCCCCGCGGGTGGAGCGATACGACCCGGGCCTCGCCCTCGGGACCGAAGCGCAGGAGCGCGGCCAGGCTCCCGCTTCTCCGGCGGACGGCACCGGCGATCGTCGTCTGCCGGGCGGAGCGCGCCTGCAGGCGGGAAGCCCCGGTGTCGACGACCCAGGGCTCACCGTCGTTCCAGAGGCAGACCCTCGACCCTCCCTGGGCAGCCTCGACGTTCCCGACGACCGCGCCGCCGCAGAGGCCGGCGCTCCCGGCGCCGAAGAAGCCCCGCGGAAGGGGCAGGACCGAAGCTGTCCAGGTCATGCCGCGGAATCCTACCTGCCGGCTCCTGTCGGGGACGAGGGCCGGCTCCCGGGGCGTGTAGCGGCGGACAGGCGAGCGTCACGAGGCCCAGGAGGCGAGCGTGGCGGCCGCCGAAGTCAGCCTTCCGGGAACCCCAGCTCCCGCGCCACGAGCGCCGGGAGGACCTCGCGGATCTCGTCCCGGACTCTCCGAAAGACGGGGAGCGCGTCGTCCCCCTCGCCGGCGTGGGCCGGGTCCTCGAACGCGTGGTGGACGGTCTTCCTCGCACCGGGAAAGACGGGGCAGGCCTCGCGCGCGGAATCGCACACCGTGACGACGAGGTCGAAGGGGAGGCCTTGGAGCGCCTCGACCGACTTGCTCGCGTGCGACGAGAGGTCGACCCCCGCCTCGGCCATCACCTGGATCGCCCGCGGGTGGACGAACGAAGCCCGGGTCCCGGCGGAGTGCACCTCGACGCGTTCGCCGAGGAGGTGTCGGACCCACCCCTCGCCCATCTGCGAGCGGCAGGAGTTGCTCGTGCAGAGGACGAGGACGCGGGCCTTCTCCACCTCAGGCCCCCTGCGCGGCGGCGCGCGCGGACGGGGCGCCGAAGTACCTCCGCTGGAACCAGAACGCGACGTTCACGAGGCCGATCATCACGGGCACCTCGACGAGCGGCCCGATGACTGCCGCGAACGCCGCGCCGGAGTTGATGCCGAAGACGGCGACGGCGACGGCAATGGCGAGCTCGAAGTTGTTGCTCGCCGCCGTGAACGCGAGGGTCGTCGTCTTGCTGTAGTCGGCGCCGACCTTCTTGCCCATCCAGAACGAGACGACGAACATCAGGACGAAGTAGACGACGAGCGGGATCGCGATCCTCACGACGTCGAGAGGGATCGTGACGATGAGCTTCCCCTTGAGGCTGAACATCACGACGATCGTGAAGAGGAGCGCGATCAGCGTGATCGGGCTGATCGCCGGGACGAAGCGGCGGTGGTACCACTCCTTCCCCTTCAGCTTCACGCCGACGAAGCGAGTGAGCGCCCCGGCGAGGAACGGGATGCCGAGGTAGACGAAGACGCTCTTCGCGATCTCGGCCATCGAGACCTCGACGAGGCTTCCCTTCAGGCCGAAGAGCGGGGGGAGGACCGTGATGAAGAACCAGGCGTAGACGCTGTAGAAGAGGACCTGGAAGACGCTGTTGAAGGCAACGAGCCCGGCGGCGTACTCCGTGTCGCCTTTGGCCAGCTCGTTCCAGACGATGACCATCGCGATGCAGCGGGCGAGGCCGATCATGATGAGGCCCGCCATGTACTCGGGGTAGCCTCGCAGGAAGGCGATCGCGAGGACGAACATGAGGACCGGCCCGACGACCCAGTTCTGGACGAGGGAGAGGGCGACGACCTTCCCGTTCCGGAAGACGTCGCCCATCTCCTCGTATCTCACCTTCGCGAAGGGGGGGTACATCATCAGGATGAGCCCGATGGCGATCGGGATGTTCGTCGTCCCGACCTGGAACGAGTTGACGAAGGACTCGACTCCCGGGATGAAGGCTCCCGCGAGGACCCCCGCGGCCATCGCCGCGAAGATCCAGAACGTCAGCCACCGGTCGAGGAACGAGAGCTTCTTTCCGACGCCATCGGGCATGGTCTCTGCCTCCTGTGCGGGTCCGCGGTCGAGGCGTGGAGGGAGAGGGAGCCTCAGCCCTTCGCCGGCTTGACCGCGCGGACGAAGGCGCTCCGGAACTTCCCGTCGACCTCGGCGCCGAGGGCGTCGACGTCGATCCCCGCGGAGGAGAGGAACTCGCGGGCGTCGTCGACCCGGTAGATGCGCGTCGGCTCGACCGTGACGTTCGTGAAGCCCGCGGCCGTCAGCTTCGCGACATAGTCGTCCTCGTCGAGCGCCCCGGCGATGCAACCGATCCAGAGCTCGACGCTCTTCTTCACCGGCGCCGGGATCTCTCCCTTCGTGACGACGTCCGAGACGGCGAAGCGGCCGCCCGGCTTCAGGACGCGGAACGCCTCGCGGAGGACGCGGTCCTTGTCGGCGGCGAGGTTGATGACGCAGTTCGAGATGATCACGTCGACGCTGCCGTCGGGGAGCGGGATCTCCTCCATCGTCCCCTTCAGGAACTCGACGTTCGTCGCCCCCGCTTTCGCCTGGTTCTCCCTCGCGA
>JAKPXO010000338.1 GCA_029567505.1 Acidobacteriota bacterium | reverse complement strand
GATGCGCCTCGAGGCCATCCCCCCAACTGTGGCGCACCTGCATCTGAACCTTCCACCACCCTGGCGAATGCACCCCTCAATCCCCGCCGATTTCCTCCGCTACTGCCCTCTCGTCCCGGCTTGAACTGAGGTTTCTCGGCTCAATCCGTACGGGAGAGAGCGCCTCCATCGGAATCCGCCGGCTCCGCGTACAGCCGCGAGCGACGCAGGTCCGGTGACGTGTAGTACGTTGCCCTCCTCGAATAGTCCTCGAGAAAGGACCGAAGGAGCGCGGGCGCCTCGTCGAAGGAGCCCCGATCGGTCGGCGACCGAAGCGAAGCATCCCCGCGAAACGCGGTCGCTCGTCCCGTCATGAGGTCGACGAGCACCTTTTCCTGCGCGCCCTGCACGAGCCAGCGTGCCTCCCAGACGATGCTCGCCGAGTAGATGGGACGCGAGCGTCCGCGTGACGAAGCAGGGCCGCCGAGTCGGGCGCGTCCATCCCATCCCGGGCACGGGGGAGCCCCGATCAGCCCGAGCAGCGTCGGGAAGAGGTCGATGGTCGAGACGTTCTCCTCTATCCGACCTGGCGGAAGAGTCCCGGGCCAGCTGAGGACGAACGGGACGTGGACGTACGGCGCGTCGAGCGACATCGAGACGGGCTCGAGACCCGCTTCGAAGCCCTGTCCGTGGTCGGAGACGATGGCGACGATCGTGTCCTTCTCGACTCCGAGGTCCCGGAGCCCGTCGAGGAGCTCTCCGAGCCGGTCATCGACGTAGCGCAACGCGGAATCGAAGTTGTTCACGCCGTTCGGCAGGTCTGCTTCGGTCCAGCGCCGGAATCTGGGTCCGAGCGGGGCGAGCGGCTGGAAGCTCGGCGGGATTCCCGAGGGCAGCTGGTACGGGAAGTGGGTCCGCTGGAAATTGGTGACGAGGAGGAACGGCTTCCGCGGATCGGCCACGCGCCGCATCCAGTCCAGGGCGCGTCGGACGACGGGCGCCTCGTCCTTCTTTCTGTCGGGGAACGTCTCGCCTTCGGGTATGTCCAGCGCGTGGACGTAGAGGTCCGGCGGCCTTCCGTCGAGCAGCTGGAATCTCTGCATCCCGAGCCAGGTCTCGTCCTGCGTGCTGATGAAGGCGGTCGCGTAGCCGAGCGCGCGGAAGACCTCCCAGCAGAGGATGCGCGGGTAGTCGAGGGCGTTCGAGACGAAGTTGTTCTCGGCCCCCCGCATGGGGTAGACGCTCGCCAGGATCGCCGTCTGCCCGTTCTTCGACTCGTTCGCGGCGGCCCATGCGCGGTCGAATGAGACCCCGGCGGCGGCGAGGCGATCGAGGTTCGGCGTCGTCGATCGGCGATAGCCGCGGAAGCCGACATGGCCGGCCGGGACCCCTTCGAGCATCACGACGACGACGTTCGGACGGGGGGCCGCCTCGAGCGATGCGAGCGAGGAGAGGTAGCGCGCGAGCTCGCTCCGCGGCGGCAGCTCGCGTCCGAGCCGGTCCACGAGCGCCTCCGCACCGACCTCGTCGGCCCCGAGGGCCGGGAGGAGCGGGAACGAGGGAAACAGGCACGTCAGGAGCTGACGCCGGGAGTCCGCCGCGCGTCGCGAGCCGGGATGGACGTGCGCGAGCACGTTCCCCCCCGCGAAGAGCAGGAAGACCGCTCCGAGAAGGAGGAGGCCCGCGCTCGCGAGCGGCAGGGGCGCGAAAGACCCGCGCGGCGGAGCGGAGGCGCTTCGCAACGTGAGCACGCTCAGGAGCGCCCAGGGAACGGCAACGCAGGCCAGGGTCACGGCGGCGGCCCGGCCCCAGCCCGTGGCGTCCCGCAGGAGAAAGGGCAGCCCCTCTCGGGCGAGGTCCAGGCTCGGGAGGGTCCCCGAGCCGACGAAGAAGGCGAGCATCGGGATCGGGAGGGAGGCGAGGAGCGCCACGAAGAAGATGCCGGCCCTCCTGGTCTTGCGGCCCGAGAGAGCGGAAACGCCCGCGCATGCGAGGACGAGCGCCGCGGAAGCGAGAGCCGAAACGAGGAGCGAGCTGACGAGAAACGGAACGGGCGCGTCGCGAAGGAGCCTGTGCTCGGCTCCGGCGCGGGGCCAGCCGAAGCCGGCGAGGACGACGAAGACCCCCTGAAAGGCGAAGGGTGAAAGCGCGATGCCTCCGACGCCGCGAAGGGCGCGGCTCGCTTCGATCAGCTCGGAGAGGAGCCGATGCCTGCTGGTTTGCGACTCACCGGCCCATGGCTCGCGCATCGATACAACCACTCCATGGCCGACCCGATCGGAGTCGGTGCGTGGGCCCTCGAGTGAACAGGGAGACCTGGACCCGACGGCATGATAGCCGGCGCAGCCCCGTGACCGTCGGCTCGAAGGTCGCGGCCGACCCGGACCCAGCTGGGTCAGCGCAGGTCTCTCGAGGTCACCCCATCTCGTCCGCCGCCGCGAGCATCCGCGCCCCGAGCCCGAACCCCTTCTTCGTGGTCCGGAGCCGGAGCCCGGCGGCCTTCAGGACGTCGCGGCCGAGCTGCGCGGCCCCCCGGACCTCGGCGAGGAGCTCTTCCTCGGTGACCCGGTTCACGATCCTTTCGACGGCGAGGGGAACGAAGGCGCTGCCGAGGCGGACGAGGCGGCAGACGAACGGACGCGTCCCGCGCCGGAGGAGAGCCGGTCCGGGGAGGGCGCGGCCGGTCGCGAGGTCGAGGATCGTCGCGGATTTCCCGGCCCAGGTCGCGCGGGCGGCGGTGTCCTCGGCGCGAACGAGCGCCTTCACGGCCCGAACGGCGTCCTTCGGAAGCTCGTCGCCCCAGCGCTCGAGGAAGAGGTCGGCGGCCGTGAGGCGCCCGGTCTCTCCGAGCAGGACGTCGAAGGGGAGGCGCGGCGCGAAGAGGTGCGTGAACTCCTCCTCGCCGGCGCCGACGTCCTCGAGGGCGTGCTCGGCGAGGTCGGCCGCGTGAACGAGCGAGCCGAGCCGGTGACGAACGTTCCCGCCCGTCTCGGAGACGCAGAAGACGTCGACGGCGGCGACGGCCGCGAAGACGGCGGCGGTGGCGGCGTCGAACCCCTCGTCCTCGGCGGCGGCCGCGGTCCGCTCGTAGACGAGCGGAGGCGGGACGTCGCCCAGGCCGGAGGCGTCCGCGGGAGCGGAGGGGACGGGCGCGGCGGAAGGACGGGGGCGCTTCGGGGCAGCCTTGCGAGCGGGCGACATGGGGCAAGGGTACGCGCTCGCCGCTCCCGCCGCGACCCGCTCCCGTCGTCCGGGGCATTCGTGGCACCATCCGTCCATGCCGGGCCGGGCGAACCCCATCCTGTCGTCGAGGTTCGACGAGGCGCTCGCGTTCGCGGTGGAGCTCCACCGCGAG
>JAKPXO010000336.1 GCA_029567505.1 Acidobacteriota bacterium | reverse complement strand
GATGCGCCTCGAGGCCATCCCCCCAACTGTGGCGCACCTGCATCTGAACCTTCCACCACCCTGGCGAATGCACCCCTCAATCCCCGCCGATTTCCTCCGCTACTGCCCTCTCGTCCCGGCTTGAACTGAGGTTTCTCGGCTGAGAAGAGCACCTTCGCTTCGCTCGCGGGGGTGCCCCCCCCGCGCCCCCCTAGCTACCCTGTCCCGGGAACGTCCGCCGAGGAGGAGACCGACATGAGCGATCGAAACATCTACGTGACGTCCGACGACCGCAAGCGCCTGCAGGCCCTCCTGTCGCGGCCGACCGACACCATGGACCGAGACGACGTGTCCGGCCTCGTCGCCGAGGTGCAGCGGGCGGTCGTGGTGCCGGCCTCGGAGATCCCGCCCGACGTGATCACGATGAATAGCCGGGCGCGCCTCCTCGACCTCGACCAGCTCACGACGCTCGACTACACCGTCGTCTTCCCGGAGGACGCCGACTTCGCGGCGGGCCGGATCTCCGTCGTGGCGCCGATCGGCGCGGCCATGCTCGGCTATCGCGTCGGCGACGAGATCGAGTGGGTTGTCCCGAGCGGACCGCGCCGCCTGCGAGTCGAAGCGATCCTCTACCAGCCCGAGGCGGCCGGCGACTTTTCCCGGTAGGAGACGTCCCCGCGGACGGGGGTGTCGCCCCCCGGGCAACCGTCGCGCGCCTATGATCCCGCGATGGCGCTTGCGTGAGAGGTGAGGGAGTGACGAACGCCGTGTCGGTCCGGGAGATCGCCACGGCGCGGGAGCGGCGGGCGTTCGTGAGGCTCCCGTTCGACCTTCACCGGGGGCACGCGGCGTGGGTGCCGCCTCTGGTCTCCGAGGAGAGGGCGATGCTCGACCCTCGGAAGAACCCGGCGCTCGCGAGCTGCGACACGACGTTCGCGCTCGCGTTCCGCGGGGAGACGCCGTGCGGGCGGGTGGTCGGAATCGTGAACCGCCGGGAGGTCGCGGCGCGCGGCACGAAGGCCGCGCGGTTCGGCTGGCTCGAGTGTCCCGAGGACCCCGAGATCGCGCGGGCTCTCCTCGAGTGGGTGGAGCGCTGGGCGAAGGGGCTCGGGATGGAGCGGCTCGTCGGACCGATGGGCTTCTCGGACCAGGACCCCGAGGGGCTCTGGATCGAGGGGTTCGAGCACGAGCCCACGATCGCGACCTACGCGAACCACCCGTGGCTCGGGCGCCTCGTGGAGGGGTGCGGCTTCGGAAAGGAGATCGACTTCGTCGTCTACAAGGCGCCGATCGGCCCGACCTTGCCCGCCTTCTACGAGAAGGTCGCGGCCCGCGTCGGCGCCCGCTCGGAGTACAGGATCCTGGAGTTCCGGAGCCGGAAGGAGCTCGCCCCCTGGGCGGCCACGATCATCCGGCTGATGAACGAGACCTATGCGGAGCTCTACGGCTACGTCCCGCTCGACGAGGCGGAGATCGAGGCCCTTGCCCGGAAATATCTTCCGCTGCTCGACCCGCGCTTCGTGAAGGTCGGAATGAAGGGCGAGACGCCGATCGGCTTCCTCGTCGCGATGCCGAACCTCGACCCGGGCCTCCGGAAAGCGAAGGGGCGGCTCTTCCCGATCGGGTTCGTCCACGTCCTCCGCGCGGCCCGAACCTCGAAGCAACTGGACCTCCTGCTCGGCGGCATCCGAGTCGAGGACCGCGGCAAGGGCGCCGACATTCTCGGGCTGGCCGCTGTGATCCGCTCCGCGATCGCCGCCGGGTTCACGAGCTTCGACAGCCATGTGGAGCTCGAGACGAACCTGCGGGTGCGGGCCGAGATGGAGCGCCTCGGCGGGACCGTCTGCAAGCGGTATCGGATCTACGGGAAGACGATCGCGGCCTGAATGGGGCTCAGCAGGGCCTTGCCGCGCAAGCGGCGCTTCCGCGGCGTAGAATTGTCCGATCGCACCAGAGACCCGTCGACCGCCCCTAAGAGGCCTGGAACGGAGGCTCCCGTCCACCGAGGCCGGCGGCACAGAGGAGTGCTTATGACAACTGTGACGAGACGTGCCGGAAGCGTTCTTCGCACCATGGTCTGCGCAACGCTGGCTCTGACGGCGGGCCAAGCATCCGCAGCGACCTTCACGCCGGCGGATGCCGCGGGCCTCGTCGCAGCGATCAACACGGCGAACGGGAACACGCAGAGTGACACCATCGACCTCGGAGGCCAGGTGTTCACGCTCGCGGTCGTGGACAACATCCTGGACGGCCCCAACGGGCTGCCCGCGGTCCTCCCCGACGGCGGCAGCACGCTCACGATCCAGAACGGCACGATCGAGCGCGACCCTGCCGCTCCGTCCTTCCGGTTCCTCCGTGTCGCCGCTGGAGCGGTGCTCGTGCTCGAGGACACCACGCTCCGTGAGGGCGACTCCAGTGACGCGGGCGGCGCGATCTACAATCTCGGCACGCTCACGGTCTCCCGCTGCCTGATCGCGCGCAGTCACGGTGCGGGCGTCGGCGGGGGGATCGCCAACCTGGGGACGCTCACCGTCGTTGACAGCACGCTCTCGAGAAATAGCGCGACCGGGGCGGGCGGGGCCATCGATAACCAGGGAACCGCCACGATCGCCGGCAGCACCCTCTCCGATAACTTCGCGGACATCCAGGGCGGCGCCCTCTACAACAGCTGGCAAGGCGGCGTCGTCACGATCCGAAACTCCACCATCTCTGGCAACCACTCGGCCGCCGGCAGCGCGATCTACAACACATCCGCTATTACCGCGATGACGAATGTGACCGTCGCCGGCAACACGTTCTGGCCAGGCCCCGGCGGAAACGGCGAGCCCATCGTCAACGGGGCGTTCGCCACCATCTACCAGCTCGAGAGCTGTGTCGTCGCCGGCAACTCCGGAGGCGCGAGGCCCGATATCGCAAACTCCGGGACCATCCTCTCCTCGCACTCAAACCTCATCGGCGTGGGCGATGGGAGCGGGATCGTCGACGGCGTGGACGGGAACCAGGTGGGCTCTCTAGCTGCGCCGCTCGACCCGCTCCTGGGTCCGCTCCAGGACAACGGCGGACCCACCTTCACGCACGCCCCCCTCACCGGGAGCCTCGCGATCGACGCGGGGAGCAACCCGGCCGCGCTCGCGAACGACCAGCGGGGACCCGGGTTCTCCCGGGTCTCCGGCGCACAGGCGGACGTCGGGGCGTTCGAGCTGCAATCGGCGGATGTCTCCGTGACGAAGGTCGACACGCCCGACCCGGTGACCGCCGGCGAGCGGCTCACCTACACGATAACGGTCCAGAACGCCGGACCTGACACGGCGACGACGGTCGGGCTCTCGGACACGCTGCCGGCCGGGACGACTTTCGTTTCCCTGAGCGCGCCCGGCGGCTGGAGCTGCACGACACCCGCCGTCGGTGCGAACGGGACGGTCGGCTGCTCGATCGCCGCGTTTCCGGTCGGCTCCGCGACCTTCACGATCGTCGTCACCGTCGACTGGCTCACGCCGGTCGGAACCGTCCTCTGGAACGCGGCAACACTCTATTCCGTCACGCCGGACCCGGATTCCGAGGACCGAAGCTCGACGGTTACGACGACCGTCGTCTCCCCCGCCCGTCTCTCGGCGACCAAGGCCGTTTCCGGGTCCTACCGACCGGGCGGAACCGTGATTTATGCGATCGACCTGCGGAACGCCGGCCCTGGAATGCAGCTGGACAACCCGGGCGACGAGCTCGTCGACGTCCTCCCCGCCGAGCTCGCGCTCGTCTCCGCCTCGGCGAATTCCGGAACGGTCGTGGCAACGGTTGGGACGAACACGGTGACCTGGAATGGCACCCTGGTCGCCGGAGGAGTGACCACGATCACGATTCGGGCGACCGTGCGCGCGGGAACACTGCCGGGCGCGAGCGTCACGAACCAGGCTTCGATCGCGTACGACCTCGACGGGAATGGCACGAACGAGGCGTCTGGAACCAGCGACGACCCCGCTACGACGACGGCGGGAGACCCGACGACGTTCGTCGCCCTGGCTGAGCCGACGATCCCAGCTGTCGGCGATCTCGGACTCGCCCTCCTCGGGCTCCTCGTCGCCATCGGCGGAGCGCTCGTCACCGGCCGTCGCGTCGCGTAGGGCGCTGGCGGGATCCGGGACGGCCCGGAAGGCCCAGCGATCGGGACGACTCGGCTACAGGCGGGCCGCGGCGCTGGCGAGGGCCCTCGCCAGGCGCGAGTGGTTCGAGGAGAGCCGCGCGTAGCGGACCTCGTTGGGAGCGGCCTTCGCGCGGAGGAGGGCCGCAAGCGCGAGGCGGTCGGCGGCCGGCCAGGAGGCGAGGTCGTCGAGGAGCGCGAGGACGGGCGCGAGAGCATCCAGCGGCGCGCGGAGGGCCGGGGCGACGGGGTCGAGGCCGAGGGCGCGCGACACGCGGCGGGCGGCACGGGCGCGGAAGGCCTCGGGCGAGAGCTTCGAGGCGGCAAAGCGACGCGCGACGGCGAGGCCGAGGTCCGCGAGGCGGAAGGAGTCCGGGAGGGGCGGGGTCTCGCCGGGGACGTCGAGGAGGAGCGGAGCTGCGGCGAGGCGACGGAGGGTCGCGGGCCGCGTTCGGCGACCGGGGGACGCGGAGCAACGAGCCTCCTCCCGGCGGGCGAGCCGCTCGAGCGAGGGCTCCGCGGAGCGGAACCCGAGCTTCCGGTAGAACCAGAACGCGCCTGAGGCGATCGCCTCCTCGTTGCCGAGACCGACCTGGTACGGGTCGACGGAGAGCTGCGCGGCGTGGGTGACGGCGCGGGCCACGGCGAGGAGGCGGGCGTAGAGCCAGGCCGACTCGCCGTCGCGGAACGCGTAGAAGACGTTGAAGCTGACGTCGGCGCGTCCGAGGGCGGCGTGGAGGTCGCCGTAGCCGACGAGGACGCCGTTGCGCGCGAAGAGGGTCCCGAACGCGGCGCGGAGCGGGAGGCGCGAGGCGCGGTCGAGGCCGGTGACGAAGATCGACGTCCCGCGGCCGACGTCGAAGCGGAAGACGGCCGACGGGTCGCCCGCGGAGAAGGCCGGGAGCTCGCGGTAGCGGACGGCCATCGCTGCACGGGCGGCGTCGAGGAGCGCGGCGCCTTCGCTCCGCGAGAGGCGGACGAGGGACGGCGGCGGCGCGGCGAGCTCGGCGGCGACGGAGACGTCGCGGCGCGAGAGGAGCGGCGCGTCGGAGCAGAAGGGGGCGGGCGACGGGACGCGCGCGAGTCCGCGGGAGTCCGCGGCGCGCGGCGTCCAGACGAGCTGGAGGGAGGGCGCCTCCCAGAGCTCGGCGCGGACGGAATCGGGCAGGGGGAGCGCGGCGAGCCTCTCGAGGAGCCAGGGGGCGTCGGGCCGCGCGCCGCGGGCGGCGTCCACGTATTCGCGGAAGGCGACGTTCGCGTCGACGCGCGCCTGCTCCGCCAGGAACGGAACGAGGCGCGGGAGAAACGCCGCGAGGCGGTCGGGGAGGTCCTCGGCGTCCCAGTCGACGCGGAGGGCCGACGGGTCGCGCCGCGCGAGCCAGGAGGCGGCGGCGTGAGAGAACGGCATCGCGACCGGGACGCCGGCAATGCCCGCGACGGACGGGTCGTCGAGCGGGGCGAGGTCGGCCCCCTCGTCGGCGAGGCGCGCGACATGTGCGGGAACGCGCGCGAGGAGCGTCTCGGCGAGGGCGAGGACGCGGGGCGATTGTGGGTACACGCGGAGGCAGAGCGCCGCGTCGTGGAGCCGGGCAAGCTCGGTCGCGTCGCGCGGAACGAACGCGAGGGCCGACTCGAGGGCTTCTTCGGCCGCGCGCGCTCCGGGACGGAGGCGTCGCTCCTCCTCGAGGCGGAAGAGGAGGTCGCTCCTCACGGCGTCGTCTCGGGAGTCCGCGACCGGAACGGAGACGGCGGCTCCCCGTCCGGCACCGGAACGACCGGCGAGCGTCCCTTCGGGGCGGCGAGGCCGAGCCTGACGACGAGACCGTCGTGGTCGGTGAGGCGCTCGGGACGAGACGCGTCGCCGCGCATGGTCTCCGGGAAGTCGGCGCCGAGACGCGCGAAGGCGACACCCCGGACGAGCGGGAGCGTCGCCTCCGACGCGAGGGCGTGGTCGAGGAGCTGGGCGTTGCCGTCGTAGACGTAGGAGTAGCGCTCGGAGGGAGGGACGAGCGCGTCGACGGCGCAGAGGTCGACGAGGTCGGGGTCGGCGAGGTCGACGCTCCGGTTGACGACGACCTGGTCGGCCGGGGCCGGGGCGCCGCGGACGGTGCCGATCACGTCCACGAGGCCGTCGCTCACCTCGAAGGCGTTGAAGTCGCCGACCGCGAGGAGCGGCGCATCGCCGCCCTCGGCCTGGAGGCGCGCGAGAAGCGCGGCGAGGTACTCCGCCTGCGCCTGCCGCTTCGCGCGGACGCGCCGGCCCGTCGACGAGTCGGCCTCGGAGTCGTTCAGGGAGCGGAGGTGGTTCGCGACGACGGTCAAGACGAGGTCGGCCCCGTCGGGCGCGGCCCACCGGGCGGTCAGGACGAGAGGGGGCCGGTCGTTCAGCGTGGCCGCGTTCCCGGTCGTCGGGTCGACGTAGGTCGCCCCCTTCCCTTCCTGGACGACGGAGAGGACGGAAACGCGCGAGGCGACGAGGAATCCGACGTCGATGCCACCCGGGTCGTTCCCCTCCTCGAGGAACGCCTGGTAGGCCGGGTCGGGCTGGTA
>JAKPXO010000334.1 GCA_029567505.1 Acidobacteriota bacterium | reverse complement strand
CGAGCGACGCCACCGAGACCTGCGGCACCTGCTCCTCGACGTCTCCGACGCGTGCCCGCCCCGCGAGGTCGTCGCGCGGCTCCAAACCGACCGGATGAGCCGGCGCCTCGCGCCCCTCCTCGCCCTGGCGAAGCTCCTCCTCGGCGACCGAAGCCCCGACCTCGGCCGCGCCGCGACGGCCGACCGGCGGAGCTACGCCGTGGTGTGGGATATGAACGTCCTCTTCGAGGAGTACGTGGGGCGCGTCTGCCAGGACGTCTTCGAGCCGAAGGGCCTCGACGTCGACCTGCAAGGAGGCCGGCTCCCTCCATCTCGCCGAGGAAGCGGCGACGAAGCGGCGGGCCTTCCTCCTGAAGCCGGACATCCTCGTCCGCAAGGGCCGCAGCCCCCGCGTCGTCGCCGACACGAAGTGGAAGCGCCTCGACCCGCGAAGCGCCGACCTTGGCGTCTCGGGCGAGGACGTCTACCAGGTCCTCGCCTACGCCCACCGCTACGCCACCGACACCGCCGTCCTCATCTACCCCCGCCACGCAACCGTCGGGCGGCCAGGCCTCCAGCGGGACTTCGCTGTCCAGGCCGGGGGCGGCTCGCGGGTCGTGGTGAGGATCGCGACGCTCGATTTTGCGCGGCTCGAGAGGGTGGCGGGGGAGGTGGGGGCGGCGGTGGGGGCCGTCCCGTGAATTCAGCGGGGGCCGCGTGGTCTGGAGCGATGCGAGGCGGCCTTCGCAGCCTCCAGGGTGCGCTGGAATTCCACGAACCCCGCCGCCGCCCCCTCTCGCCGGCTCCAGGCGCGGATCTTCTCGAGATCGAGGGGGTGATTCGTGGCAATGGCGACGGCGGCCCCTAGCGCCTGGCGGTCTTTCCAGTGGTAGAAGGCGGCGAGCCGATCCCTGCAGGAGTCTGTGGCCGATAGGAGCAGGACCGGGACTCCCTCCACCTGCACCTCGACCGGCGCGATCGAGGTATCGGTCCCGATCGCCAGAGGGCCCCGAGGGAACTCGACGAAGAACGAGGTTCGCGGGTGCTCGTAGAAGTCGCCGTTCCGGACGAACCCTGCCTTGGCCATGGCTTCGTCGAGCGACCGTTGCGTCGGTGAAGACTAGAGGATCAGATCGAGGTCTTCGGACTGGTACCCGCCTGCCGAGTAGATCGTCGCGCACGCTCCGCCGGTGAGCACGGCCTTGATCCCGGCTTCGCGGAGTACGCCGGCCAGGACTGCCGCGACCTGCTCGAGGGCGGAGTGTGCCGTGATCCTCACAGCCGCTTCCCGCTCTTCCGGGGCCTGCGGCGAAGCGCGGCGATCCTCGACTCCAGCTCGCGATCGGCTTCGACGAGCCGGACGAGCAGCGCGCGGACCTCCTTCATGGCGAAGAACGCGGGGTTCAGCTGGACCACCCGGGTTCGCCCGACCAGGCGGCCCGCGACGAGGCCGTCGCGCTCCAGGCTCTCGAGGCCCTTCTGCGCCGCCGACAGCGAAGAACCCAGGAGGCGCGCCAGCTCCCGGGGGTAGGTCTGCCCGAGAAGCTCCAGGGCGATCAGGAGACGGGTGCGGCTGCGGGAGCCGAAGGGTGATGTGACCGCCATTAGCTGTCATATGACCTTCTTTGGCGGTCGATGTCAAGGGTACCCAACTCCGAGGTGTCCTCCGCGGCAAGGTCCACTGGCCCTCCCAGGCGAAGCGGCAGGCCGCGCAGCGCCTCGAGTTTCGCTGCCTCTACGACGAGCGCTCGGCCGACACGCCCCTGAACCGGACGCTGAAGGCGGCGCTCCTCGCCGCCGAGAGCATGCTCGAGGGCGCCGCCGCGACGAGCGACGCCACCGAGCTGCGGCACCTGCTCGTCGACGTCTCCGACGCGTGCCCGCCCCGCGAGGTCATCGCGCGGCTCCAAACCGACCGGATGAGCCGACGCCTCGCGCCCCTTCTCGCCCTGGCGAAGCTCCTCCTCGGCGACCGAAGCCCGGACCTCGGCCGCGCCGCGACGGCCGACCGGCGAAGCTACGCCGTCGTCTGGGATATACGTCCTCTTCGAGGAGTACGTGGGGCGCGTCTGCCGGGTCGTGCTCGAGCCGAAGGGTCTCGACGTCGCCCTGCAAGGAGGCCGGCTCCCTAGACCTCGCCGAGGAAGCGGAGACGAAGCGCCGGGCGTTCCTCCTGAAGCCGGACATCCTCGTCCGCAAGGGCCGCAGCCCCCGCGTCGTCGCCGACACGAAGTGGAAGCGCCTCGACCCGCGAAAGCGACGACCTCGGCGTCTCGGGCGAGGACGTCTACCAGGTCTTCGCCTACGCCCACCGCGACGCCGCCAGCAGCGCCGTCCTCATCTACCCCCACCACGCAGCCGTCGGGCGGCCGGGCCTCCAGCGGGACTTCGCTGTCCAGGCCGGGGGGGCGTCGAGGGTCGTCGTGAGGGTCGCGACCGTGGATCTGGCGCGGCTCGAGAGGGTGGCAGGGGAGGTGGGGGCGGCGGTCGAGACTAGATGAGCGCCTGTTCGGCGGGGGGTTGGAGCGACTGCTGGAGAGCCCTCTGGCGTCACGGCGTCGTAAGCGTCCGATGAAGCGCGTCAGGGGTGGTCGCGGATCGACCGCCGGCTAAACGCCGACGGTCAACCCGAGCCCGTCTCCGACAGGGTGAGTCGGACGCTAACGTCGTGCCGGCGTAGCGAGGTCAGCCGCTATCGTCTATCGGCGCCCCTCCGGGGTGCCGATCCTGCATTCGGGCTTGACCGAGTTGTCGACGTCCTTCTCGGGCGGCGGCTCCTTCTTTGAAGAAGGATCGGGATCTCGCTCGGACATCGGTAGCGGCGCTCGCGTGGCGGCACCACTTGAGAACCCTCCGCCAGGCACCCGGACCTTCCTCGTTCCCATTGGCGTTCTCCTCTCGTCTGGTGGTCGCGGCAGGGGCGTCTCTCGCCACTACCAGGGGTCACGCGGAGTCGGGACCTTCGGCTTCGGCCGCTTGGGCCGACGCGGCCCGCCGATGACGGGGTCGGGCTCCGGACCCGGGAGTTGGATCGGTTGAGGATGATCCGGGTGCGGGTCCAGCGAAGGCGGGTCGGGGTCGTGCGGGGGGTCGTACCAGCCGGGGAGGGGCGGCGGGCGCTTCGCGGGTCTGCCGCTCGGCACTCCGGGAGAGTGAGACGTCCCAGCAGATCTCGCGCTGAGTCCACCTGTCGGGCCGTGGCGTGGCACCCCTCTCCGCGTGGTCATCACTCACCTCCGGCCATACTGACGAACACGAACAACCTCACCGCCAGCGTTGTGCGCACGGCTGTTCCGTTCCCATCAAATATCCGATCCGCTGATGAAGGTGGCTCCACCTGCTGGCTGTGTCAAGGGTTTGATGGCCGGCAGTCCCCATTCCTCTGGGACTCAGAGTCCGAGCCCACCCTTGAGGATCACACCCTCGATCCGGAGCCACTCGATACATGCGAGGCTCTCGATTCGGGCGAGCCTTGTGCTGCGGCGGTTCAACAACGTCTGCGTACCACTTGCACAAAGTCCTCGCCCGTCGACGAACGAACCGAGCGAACGGGAGGCGTCCGCCAGCACTAAGCTCCGCGAAACCCGGATTCTCACGACAGCCATTCGGAGATCTTCCTCGGCCTCGGCATTGTCAGACGCCGGCCCGTGATGAGAGCACCACTAGAGGTACCGGACGGACCGGCGGATCGTCGCGGCGTACCCGCACCGGAGGCTCCGGGAGTCGTACTACCCGGCGGCGGACCTCCGGGCGCTCGCTCAGCACCTCGACCGGCACTTCGAGTGGAAGGTGGCCGCGGGAGGCCTCGGCTCGTCCGGGAGGCGGAGTGGCCCGAGTACCGAGGCCTCTACGCGTCGACCGTCCGCGACCTCCCGAACACGCCCGAGTACGGAAGGCTGAAGGCGTGGTGGAAGCGGCTCACCTCCGCGACGCTCGCGGAGGACGTCCTCCAGATCCTCCGCGACATCGAGGGCCTCGCCGCCCCGAACGAGTTCGAGCCCGGCTTCTTCTACCGGATGCAGTGGCTCCCGTACGTCGGGCTGGCCGCCGAGGCCGAGACACGCGTCAACGCGGCCCTCGAGGCCGAGCTGGGCGGGCTAGCCTTCGCGAAGGCGCGGGAGTGGACCGACCGGCAGGGCGACGAGGCACGCGTGGAGCTGGCTTTGGAAGTGGCGTGGCTGAGAGATGGAGCTGTGACTGGCCCCTGGGGAGGCCGGCGCCGAGTTCATGAGGAGCGCCGACGCCTGGGCCTACGACAAGGTGCGAGGCCGTTGAGGCGCGGGCGATGCCCCCGCGTCGTCGCCGACACGAAGTGGAAGCGCCTCGACCCGCGGAAGGCCGACCTCGGCGTCTCCGGCGAGGACGTCTACCAGGTCCTCGCCTACGCCCACCGCTACGCCACCGACACTGCCGTCCTCATCTACCCCCACCACGCCGCCGTCGGGCGCGCGGGATTTCAGCGGGACTTCGTGATTCAGGGGGCCGGGGCCGCGCCCGTCGTGGTCCTGGTCATTACGGTCGATCTAGCGAGGCTGGAGAGCGTGGCGGGGCAGATGGGGGAGGCGGTCGGCGAGGCGCCCGCACCCTACGGCTCCCGTGGCGAAGCCCGGCCCCGTTCCCTTCGGGGAATCGTTTCGACGCCTACCGAATCTCCGCCCCTCCGACGACGCCGAAACGGCGAACGTCCCAGCGCTTGAGCATCTCCTTCGCCCGGTTGTAGGACGGCGTCTTCACCTGGTCCGTCCGAACCGCCGCCCGAAGCCAGGCGCTCGCGTCCTCGAGTTTCTTCTCCCCGGCCGCCTTCAATCCGAGGAGATAGGCGACCTCGCAGCGACGAGAAGCGTCGGTCGCCGTTGCGAGGAGATCGGCGTCCGTGGCCTCACCGAGGAGGAAGCGGCCGTCGACCGCGTGGAGACGTGGCGCGGCCGGATCGCTGAAGTGGGCGCGAAGCCGCTCGAGGCGAGGCCCCTCCGGCCTTCCCTCGAACGCGGCGGCCTGGGCCCGTAGAAGCCAGCTCTTTTCGTCGTCCGGCAGCAGCCACAGAAGGTCGAACTCCCGTTCGTCGAAGGCGGTCGTGCCGACCCAGGAGGCGCTCCTGCTCGTGACGACGTTCTTGCGGAACCACGTGTCGGCGCTCTCTGCGCCGTGGGCCCGCCGCCGAAAGCGGTAGGCCCGGAGGTAGCCGTCGATCCCCTCGTTCTTCGCCCGCGAGATCGCGTCGAGGAGCACGATGGAGGTTTCGGGGATGCCGGCGCGTTCGAAGCGGGAGGCGACCTCGAAGAGGAACCAGGGGCTGGCTCCCGCGGCGAGGAGCGCCTTGAGGGCCGGTTTCGCTTCCTCCGCCGGCCTGGCCCGGAAGACCTCCAGGAACTCTCGTGGCACGAGGACCCGCCAGTCCTCCGCGGAGAGCGGGTAGCGGGGGTCCAGGAGCGGCTTCGCGGCCGCGTCGTGCCGGCCGAGGCGCCAGAGGAGCTTCGCGAGACCGGTCCGTGCCATCGAGTCGTCCGGATACCTCTCGATGCAGGCTTCTCCCATCTTCAGGGCCTCGTCGGTCCTCCCGAGGCTCAACAAGGCCTCCGCACCCGCTCCGAGAGCGTCGCCCTTCCATGTCGGGATGTGCGGCTCGATCGTGGACCAGGCCTCGTCGAATCGTCCCTGGAGGAAGAGAACGTGCTCGAGACGCGAGGCGTAGACGGCCTTCGAGAGGGCCGGCGCGTCCGGGTGCGAGCCGAGCCAGAGCCGGAGGAACCTCTCGGCGTCCTCGAGGAAGCCGTGCTCGGAGAGCAGCCGAACGGACCTCAGCGCCGACCAGGTGTCGGGCCTGCTGGCCAGGATGTCCAGGAGGACACGCTGGAGCTCGGCGTCGGGAAGCGCGGAACGGTCCTCGAGGTACTCGACGGCGATGAGCCTCGGCCACGCGGCGACCGCCGGATCGGATGCGATGGCCGTGAGCCGCGGGATATCGCCCAGCGTGTCGGCGAGCCAGGCGTCCGTGGCGCTGGCCGTGCTACCGGGTGTGTAGGCCGAGAGGTAGTAGGCGCGCATGGCGACCGGGTCGAAGAGCGCGGAGTGGCAGATCCGCGAGAACAGGAGGCGGTTCGCGGGCCGGCTGTCGAGGAGGTGCGCGAGCTTTGCCCCGACCCTCGGGAGCTCCGGTGCCGTGGCCCAGAGGGTGGACTGCAGCGCGTCGCCGAGTCGGCGCAGGGCCGCCTGCCCGAGACCGGGGAGTGCGTCGAGGTCGTTGACGAGCTTCGCGACGGGCATCCGGCCGCTCTTCACCGCGGCCAGGTGGTCGTAGAGCTGCCGGAATTGGGCGCCGGGTCCGGATTCCGCGCCCGCGAGGAGCTGCGCGAACTCCGTCGCCCCGGGACCCGACGAGAGCTCGTCGAGGTAGAAGTCGCCGATGTCGGCGAGGCCCGAGTAGAAGAGGGCGCGCAACCGGGCGTTCCGGGCGCCTGAGTCCCAGAACGGACCGTCCGCGGGCGCAAGGGAAGCGAGGGACCGCTCGAACGCGGGAACGACGGGGGAATCCCGCGGCACGTTCGCGATGCCGGCCTCGGTGAACGCGACCTCGATAAGGGCGAAGCCCAGCGCGGACTTCTCGCCGAGGTCGCCCCCGCGGCACCGACGGAGGAGGTGGACGCCGGGCGCGCCGTTCGAGGATCCGAGCGCTCCGAGCCGGTCCTGCATCTGCTCGGTACTCAGCGAGCGGGCCTTCTCCAGGAGATCCAGGTACCGCGCGTCCGGGGAGGTGTCGGCTGCGGAACCGGTTGGGCCGTCGTGCCGCTCGTTACCGGGGATGTGGGGCCGCGGGAAGGTCCGCTTCCAGGACGCGTCGCGTCGGACCATCCCTGCAGACGAGTACCCCATCGCGTCGGAAAGGACCCCGGCCCGCTCGTCGCGGTGGACGCCCGACGCGACTTCCGAGAGGGCAAGGAGACCGAGGGCGCGCCCCGCAACGAGGTCCGCCATCTCGATCGAGTCGGAGAGCTGCACGAGGAGGGTCACGTACGAGAGAGAGGCGAGGTCGAGGAGAAGGCGCCGGTCGGCGCCGGAGGCCCAGAGCCGGTCGACCTCCTCGAGCGCGCAGATCGGACCATCGGTGAAGGCATCTCCGGCCCACGCGCGGAGGCGCGTCGCGTCGGCCTCGGAGAGGGGCGTCCCCCCCTTCGGGACATGGCGATTCACGGCCGCGGCACGCAACGCGTCGAGGGCATCCTGGAAAGTCGGAATGCCGGGCAGCTCGGCCGGCCGCGAGAACCCGACGTCCACGGACCATCGGCGCTTCGACACGGTCAAGGTGGCCTGTCCGGCGCCGCCGCAGAGGCGGCTCACCTCCTCGAAGGCGAGGATGAACCGACGATCGGGCTGAAGGAGGGAATCGTTCTCGACGACATCCCGCATCCGCTCCGGCGGTACGGTGAGAACCGCCGACGGCGCCCGGGTCGGGCGGGGCCGAGCGCCTTCGGACGCGAGATCCGGGGCAGCGGACGAGCGCTCCCGGACGACGGCGAGTCCGATACCGGCTGCCGCGACGAAACCGACCAGCAGGCTCAGGAGAAGGGCCCGGCGGGAATTGCTCGAGGCGTTCATCTTGAGGAGACTACCGCGGGCCTCGCGGGAGATCCGGCACGGACGAGCGCCAGTCGGTCGGGAAGTCGTCTCGAGGCCTGCCGGATCTCCGCCCCTCCGACGACGCCGAGACGGTGAGCGTCCCTGCGCGCGACGCGCGAGGCTCTTCGGCGACTCGTACGACCTGGTGTCTGGGTTGAACTGTGCACGGTCTGGCCAGTCGGGTGTCCGAAAGGGATGCGATCGAGTCATTTGCGATGCCGATGGAGCGGCCTGTTGGAGTTTTCGCGGCAGGAGCAGCTTAGGTGGAGAGGTAGTTGATGGCGCGAGGAGACCACCAGAAAGCCCGTCTCTCGATTTGTCGGCGAGGCCGCCCCCTGCAGCCGTTCCTCGTCGTTCCTCGAAATGGGTTCCTCTCTGGCACCAACAACAGGAAAGGAGCCGTCGCATGCCCAGTCCGAAAGCGCAGGTGAAGCCCGCCGTCGGCCTCGCGAGCCTTCCCAATATCGAACTCGAGAAGACGGATGTCGACGGGATCGTCGCCTCGGCGACGAAGTCCGTCGCCTCGAGCATGGGGATCCGGCCGGAGCAGCTTCCTTCGACCGTCGTGGACGCGATCAAGGTCTCGGCGGCGACCGGGATCAGTACTCGGACCAAGGCCCTCATCCAGCGCAACGTGGACTCCAGCGTGAAGGACGCCGTCCTCAAGGGGGCGAAACCGCTCGAAATGCTCGATGCCCGCGTTCAGGCGGCGAGTGACGGCATCGCTCACATCGTGCAGGACGGGAAGGTCGACGCCGTCCTCGCGGACACGGCGAAGCTCCTCTGGAAGAAGTACGCGGCCCTCAAGACTGCGGGATTCACCGATACGCAGGCGTTCGACCTGGTTCTTGCCGAGGTCCAGGGCCGCGCCGGGCGAAACAGATAGGTGAGCCCGTGAGTTGGTGCGCCTTCGTCTGCGACGCGGTAGACGGCGCGGCCGGGTGGGTCGAGGACCAGGCAGAGGACGCCGTCGGGAGCGTGGTCGACTCGGTCGAGGACGGGCTTTCGGCCGTCGTCGACTACTTCGAAGGTGTCGGTGAATCGGTCGAAGAGGCCGTGTCGGATGTCGCGCAGCTCGCTGCCGACGTCGCCGAGGCCGCGTGGAACGGGATCACCGAGGCCGCCAGCTCCGTCTGGGACTGGATAAAGAGGGTCGCCGGGAAGGTGTGGGAGTGGACGAGCGGCGCGCTCGAAGACGCCTGGAACTGGGCCCGAGAAGCCGCCTCGGACGCGTGGGACTGGATTTCGGGTGCGGCCGAGTCGGTCTGGGGCGCCCTCTGCTCCGCCTGGGACGCGGTTTCCGGGTTCGTCGAAGAGAAGGTGATTCCCTTCCTCGTCGACGCGCTGTGGGTCCTGACGCACATCGACGACGTCCTCATCGCCGTTAGCCTGGGGCTCCTGTGCCTCCTGACAGGCCAGGACGAGAGGGAGTACGACTTCATCGAGGGGCTCTATCTCCTCGACGAAGCCGCGCTCGCCCAAAGGAAGGTCACGTTTCTCCCCGTTCAGGACGACTACGTGGTGTTCAGCGACATCCACATGTTCGTGGCGGGGGATCCGCTCGACGAGTTTCGGCAGCTCGGGAACAGCGAGCTCTACCAGGCCGTGCTCCTCTTCTACTGTAAGGGCGGCTACACGCTCGTGGAGAACGGGGACATCGAAGACCTCTGGATGCGCGAGACGACGGTCGGCGAGGCCCTGCTCGACCAGGCGACGGACATCCTGGGGTGGCCGTTCGGGGAGATGATCGAGGACGAGCACGAGAAGTACCGGATCCGATCGCAGGCGGTGAAGATCTTCGACAACAACTCCGACGTCTATCAGACGATTCGCGCGCTGTTCCACGACCAGCGGAAGCTCGTGCGCCTGCTCGGAAACCACGACGACGCCTGGCGCAGCGACGACTACCTGCCGGGTCTGCAGGAGATCTACCCGGAGTTGGAGGTCTTTGACTACGCGCTGCTCGGAGACTACGGCGGCACCCCGCCGGCCTACGGGAACCATCCCCGGGTCATCATCGCCCACGGCCACCAGCTCGACGCCTGGAACAACTCCATCTGCCGGGCGGCCGGCGCGGCGATGACGGAGTGCGCTTCGGGGATTCCTGCCCTGGCAACGAAAGTGACGGAGCGCTCGGAATGGGAGCCGACGCTGCTGTGGAAGGAGGGCTTTCCGAACGAGCTCAAACAGGACATTGCCGGAGTGGACGAGGTCGAGTTCTACGAGACCGTCGAGGACGACTTTCGAAGCTACTCGTACGTGCCCCAGTTCATCCTGGGCCACACTCACAGGCCCTTGGAGGATCCGCAGATCCCGGAGTGGAAGGACTGCGACGAACGGAAGTTCACCGAGTACACGAACGACGGCACCGCCGGGCGTTGGGAACAGTTCATCTGGTGCGCGACGGTCGAGAACGGCTCGGTATCGCTCTACGGGTGGACGTGGGATGCCGCCGGCAAGCCCTTCGCCCGTCGATTCGTCGGCGCACCGGCCGACTGCCTGCGGCCGGTCTAGGCGGGAGCGGCGAGGAGGATGGGAATGCCACGCGACGAGAAGGGCGAGAAGGCTGGTGATCCCGCCGACACAGACGGGCTGTCCGCTGCGGCAGGTGCTCTCGACTCCACGGGCGTGTTGACGCTTCCGCCCTCGGACCGGGTGTCGTTGGCTGCCCGAGCCTGCTGTCTCAAGAAGGTGCTGGAGAGGTGCGTTGGCCGCTCTATGCCCGACCCATTGGGCGGGCCGCTAGCCCTGCTGTAGCCATCACGACGAGGTGGAGATGAATGTGCCCGCCGTTGACAGTGAGAGAAGCCGCGTTCTCATCCTGAGTTTCCATGCGGCGCGAGCGATACCTGGAAAGACTGTCGCCGGGCTGTTCGACGAGGATGTCCTTTTCAAGAAGCACGCCAGCCTACGAGGACTTCTCGAGCAGGATGCCATGGATGAGCACATCGCACCCGAGTCCATCGTCAACGACGATGAGCACGGGGGCGTCGAGAAGGTGGAGCATGACGGAGCGTCGGCTTGGACCCTGAGCGCAGTCACGCGGCGGGTGTGGGACAGGGTC
>JAKPXO010000324.1 GCA_029567505.1 Acidobacteriota bacterium | reverse complement strand
CCGCGATCGGCCTTCCTGCAGCGGGGCCTGTGCGCGGAAGGGACGCGGTTCAAACGTTCGAGGAGGACGTCGATCGTCTGGAATGCGAAGGCGAGCTGGACCTCGATCTCCTTCGTACGGGCGAGGGCGCGTTCGACGGGGTCGCCGGCCCGGCGAAGCTCGGCGACCTGAAGCAAGAGAGCCGCGCCGAAGAGCTGGTTTGCGCGCCGGAGAGCCGCCATGAAGAGCTCGCCGAGTGGTTGCCTCCCCATCAGCGCGGCGAGGGCGCGGGTCTCGAGGTCGGTCGGCGAGGCGCTGGTGGAGTCGCTGGGCACGAGACGGGGCATCGGGTGAGAGTTGCGGTGACCCAGGCCCACGAAGTCGGTCCGCCGACGCGGCCTTCAAGGCCGGTCGCTGCGGGGGGCCGGCCCGATGCGGCCTGTCGGCGGAAGCGCCAGCGGAGCTCCGGGCTTCTCGCGTACCATTGCGCATCCCGTTGACGGACCTCATCTCGCGCGAAGGGGAGCGGACATGTTCCTTCCTGTCTGGCTGATCGTCGTTCTGGCCGTCGCGGTGCTCGGTCTCGCCGCGTGGACGTACCTCCTCGCGTCGGGGCGGAACCCGCTTCCGTTCCCCGATCCCGGGTCGCGGATCTTCTCGGCTCCGACACCCGAGGCGAAGGCGGCGGTCGTTGCCCTGCTCGGGCGCCACGGGCTGAGGGAGCGGTTTCGGTTCGACAGCAGCGGGATCGTGCGCTCGATCCTCCAGGACGGGACGATCATCAACTGCTCACCGCCGGAGGTGCTGCGAAAGCTCGACTCCGCGGGCGCGAGCATTGGGCTCGTTTCGGAGGACCCGGTCGCGGACGCCGAAGCCGCGGTCGCGTTCCTCCGCTCGCGGGGTTTCGAAGCGCGTGTGGAGGCGGATGCGGAGCCCGAGCTGCCGATCGCGTTCGTCGTGACGAACGCCCTGTCCTGTACGGTGCTGAACTTCCGCAAGCACGTCGTCCATCTCCCGCGGCCGACTCCGGTTCGGGGCGGCGCCGGGGCCTGACGGGGGGAGCGATCCCGGGGCGAGGAGCGTCGTCCGCGGAGTCGGCGAGAATCTTCGCGATGCCGACGATCGAGCCCACCTTCCCGCCTCTCGTGACGATGGAGCTCCCCGGGTGGGAGCTCTCGTGGTCCGAGCTGGCGCCGACCGGAGAGGGCGGGGACGCGCTCGCCCGGGCGAGGCTCGAAGCCGCGGCCGAGGTGCGCGGCCGCCTGAAGCTCGAGACGCTGTCGGAGCACCCGGCGGTCGCGGGGCTCCGGCGCCTCTGTCGCCGCGCGGGCTGCGACCCGACGCGCTACCGGTCGGGTTCCGAGGCGCTGCTCCGGCGTGTGCTGAAGGGAGAGGAGGTGCCGGAGGTCCACCCGCTCGTCGATCTCGGGAACCTCGTCGCCCTCGAGCTCGCGACGAACGTCTGCGTGATGGACGCCGACAGGGCGACGCCGCCGTTCGTCTTCCGTGCCGGACGGCCGGGCGAGGAGATGCTCTCGCTGCGGGGTCCGTTCGACTGCGCGGGGAAGCCGCTCCTCGTCGACGAGGTCGGCCCCGCCGACGTGCCGATCACGGGGGCCGACCGGCTCCGCGTGACGGATGCGACGCGGCGCGCGTGGCTCATCGTCTATCTGCCCGCGGGCGTCGTCTCGGCCGAGGTCGCGTCCGCCGCGGTGCGACGCCTCGCGGAGCGGACCGGCGTGGCGCGGATCACGGCGACCGGCGCCGGTTGACGGCCCGCTCCGGCTCCCGTCGGCGTCCGGGGGCGTCGCGGCGAGGTCGTCGGGGACGAGGAGCGGTAGTCCGAGGAACCCGCCCGCGAGCTCCACGACGGCGTCGTACCGGCTCTTCGGCAGGGGGGGCGTTCTCGAGAGTCGCGAAGAGCGCGACGGCGCGGTCGATTTGCTCCCACGCGGATTCCGCCTTCCCGTCGAGAAGGGCCACGTGGCCGTCTTCGAGGTCGTTCAGCGCGGCCTCGTGATTCGCGACGAAGGCGTCGAGTCGGTCGGCGACGTTCCCGGTCTCGGCGAGGCGGCAGGCTTCGAGGACGCGGGCCGAGGCGCGGGCCTCGGCGAGCGAAAGCCAGGCGGTGGCGCCGACGGCCAGCGCTCCGGCGGCGAAGAGGAGCCAGCTCCAGGTGGGGAAGGCCGGGAGTGAGGCTCCCCGGGACGGGCCGATGGGGGCCCCGTCCTCGACTCCGGGCGGAGCCGGAGTCAGGGAGAGCGGGACGATCCCCTTTCGTCCCATGTGGAGGGTGAGGAAGAAGTCGAAGAGCCGTGGGAGGAGGATGAAGAGGATGCCGAGGACGGCCGCGAGGAAGAGGACCTCGGAGTCGCGTGTGGCGACGGCGGCGACGATCGCGAAGAGGGCGAAGTAGAGGACGGCGATCGAGCCGACGAACTCGAGGGACCCGAAGAGAAAGTGCCGGAGGTAGATGTCTCCGACGCCAGGGACGAGGGCCGAGAGCCAGGCCGCCCACTTCGGGCTGCGGAACGGGATGCGACAGGCCGGGTCGGGGCAGCGCTCGGCCGACCCGACCGGCCGCGGGACGACGCGGAGACAAGCCGGGCAGAGGTGCTCGGTGGATCCCTCGCTCGCGCGCGGAGCCGTGGGGGAGCCGGGGAGGAGCGCGACCAGGGCGTTCCGGTCGGCCCGCGGCACGGACGTAAACGTTTGCCATCGTCCGCCCCTCAGTCTCCAACGGCGGCCCGCCGGAGACGCCCCTCGTGGCGGTGCCGCGAATGGCGGCGTTTACGTCGCGCCCTGCCTTCGCGAGCCGCCCGGGGACGGAGGCGCCGGTCAGTCGACGCTCGGAAGGCTCGAGGCCTCGGCGGTGTCGTCCTCGCTTCCGTCGGCGTCGGTCCCGGTCGTGTTCGGTGTCGCGAGGAGGCGTGCCCTCGCGAGGGCGGCCTTCCCGAACTTCTCGCGGATCTCGTCGGCGGTCCGCGCGAGGGCCCGGAGCTTCTCCTGCCGCTCGTCGGAGAAGAGCGAGGGCTGGCCGGCGCCGGGAGCCTCGAGGCCGCTGACGCCGACGCCGAGGAGCCGGACGCCGCGTCCCTCGAGCGCGATCCGCTCCCGGAAGAGCGCCCGAGCTGCCTCGAGAACGACCTCGGCGAGGTCCGTCGGCTCGGGGAGCGTCTTCGCGCGCGTGACGGTCTCGAAGTCGCCGGTGCGGACCTTGAGGTGGACGGTGCGCGCGACGAGGCCTGCGTGGCGCAGCTCGCGGGCGACGCCATCGGCCCGCGCGAGGAGGGCCTTGTCGATGTCGGCGGGGCGCGTGAGGTCCTCGCCGTAGGTCCGTTCCTCGGAGATCGACTTCGCCTCGCGGCCCGGCTGCACGGCGCGGTCGTCGCGCCCTTGGGCGAGGGCGAGGAGGTGCTCCGCGCTCCCTTCACCGAGGATGCGGGCGAGACGTCCGGAAGGTGCGTTCACGAGGTCGACGATCCTCACGAGTCCCTGCTCGCGGAGGCGTTCGGCCGTCTTCGGGCCGACGCCCCAGAGGCGCTCGACGGGGAGCGGCCAGAGTCGGGTCGGGACCTCCTCGAGCGGAATGACGACGAGCCCGTCCGGCTTCTCGAGGTCGGACGCCACCTTCGCGAGGAACTTGTTCGGAGCAACTCCGGCCGAGCCCGTGAGCCGCTCGCGATCGCGGATCTCGCGCTTGATCTCCGCGGCGATCCGGCGTCCGTCTGCGAGGTCGTGGGCGATGCCGGTCAGGTCGAGGAACGCCTCGTCGATGGAGAGCGGCTCGACGAGAGGGGAGAAGCCGTCGAGGACCTCGCGGATCCGGCGCGAGACGTCGACGTAGAGGGACATTCGCCCGGGAAGCCAGACCGCGTCGGGGCAGAGCCTCTCCGCCGTGACCGACGGCATCGCCGAGCGGACGCCGAATCGCCGTGCCTCGTACGAGCAAGTGGAGACGACGCCGCGACGACCCCTGTGCCCGATGATGAGGGGGCGGCCACGGAGCGACGGGTCTTCGCGCACCTCGACCGAGGCGTAGAAGGCGTCCATGTCGAGGTGGACGACGACGCGGGGCAACGGGGCACGGGGCACGCGGGAAGATTAGCCCCCCGACCCCCGGTCCGGCCCTTCGGTCGCGGACGGAGGGGTCGGGGGAAGGCGCTCGGGGCTTCTGGCCCCGGGCCCGTCCTAGCGAGCGAGCGCGACGACCGTCGTCGGCCGCTGGAGGGCCGCCATCCCGGCCGGCGCGGGCGCCGCGCGGAAGCTGTAGCGGAAGTCGCCGATCGAGATCGAGCGGACGGCCCGGTCGTGCGTCAGCGTCGCCGACGCGGAGCGATGCGCGAGATCGAGGGGGTCGCGGCGCGCGATCGTGACGCCGACGATGGCGGACGTCTCGTCGTCGAAGACGGAGACGACGCCGCGGTCGGAGACGCGGAACTCGTAGACGCCGGCGGGGAGCGTGAGGGTTCCCGCCTGGACGGCCTGGTCGAGCCGGAAGACGGCGGCGTCGTCCGCGACCGCGGAGCCCGCGGCGAGCAGGACGAGGGCGGCGAGAGAGAAGACCTCGCAGAGGGATGACTTCATTTGGGCGTCTCCTTTGGGCACGTTACGCTGTGGCGTCGGAGCGGACCCCTCACGGGCCGAGCGGAAGTCGGCACACGCGCTGCCGGGTTCTTTCGGGTCCGCCGGATTCTGTGTCGTTTCGTCGCACCCGCGACCTTGTCGAACCACCTCCCTGGGCCGGAGGATCGCCACGCTCGGAGACCGGATGGTCCGGAACTGCCGAGCGGGTCGTCCGCTCCTACGGGTCACCCGGAAAAAGGTTCGTTTCCGGCCCTTTCGTGTGACAGGAGTTCACACCAGCGGGTGGCCCGCGCCCGCGATCGGCGGGGCGGCGCTTCGGGACGCGCTACCATCCCGCCAAACCAGAAACGAAGGTTCGTCCCCGAAGAGGAGGCCCCATGCGACGTCACCTCGTGACGGCCCTGTGTCTGATGCTCCTGGCTCCCGCTGCGCTCGCGCAGAAGGCGCCGAAAGACGTCTCGGAGCTCGTCGCCCGGCTCGCCTCGTCGAGCGGAAGCGAGCGCGCGAGCGCTGCCCGCTCGATCGGCTACCAGAAGGACGCCGCGCTCCCGGCGGTTCCCCGGCTCCTGGAGCTCCTCGCGGGCGACCGCGACAACGAGGTGCGCGTCTCGGCCGCGGAGGCGCTCGGCAACATCGGACCGAAGTGCGCGAAGCCGGCGGTGCCGGCGCTCATGAAGGCGGCGAAGGAGGACAAGTGGCCGAAGGTCCGCTCCGCGTCTCTGTCGGCTCTCGGCGAGATGCGGGAGGCGGCGAAGCCGGCGATCCCGCTCCTCCGGGAATCGCTCCGCGACCCGGACGGGTTCATCGCGCAGGCGGCCCGAAACGCTCTCTTCCGCGTGCAGCCGGACGCAAAGGACGAGGTCGTCGCAATCGAGGACGCGACGCGGCCGAAGCAGAAGGGGAGCCTCTTCGACGACCTCTCCCAGCTGCAGGCCGTGCTGCCCGGCCGCGCTCCGGAGGTCTACGAGCTCGCGATCTACCCCGGGTTCGCGCTCGCCACGACGGCCTGCGCCGAAGCGGGGTCGGGGCGCTGCCAGCTGAAGTACGAGGGTGGGGCCGTGACGGGCCCGAACGACGGGAGCGAGGACGACTGCGAGAAGAAGATCGCCCTCGCGAAGGTCGACTTCTCCGTGGTGCCGGGGCTGGTGAAGCAGGCGCCCGCCCTGCTCGGTGCGCCGGGCGGAGCGGTGACAGTTGTCCAGCTGAGCGCCGGCGTCTTCTGCAAGAGCCACGGCTGGATCGTCCACGTGAAGGATGGCGGAATGGTCCAGTTCAAGCTGAACGGGAAGGTCGACAAGGTCACGAAGTTCTAGTCGAACACCCTGGACGCCTGGAGTAACGGAGTTACGGAGTTCCGGAGGGCGTCGCGGCTCTCGCCAGCTCGGGGGCCGGCGAGAGCCGCGACGTCGGACCAACCAGTCAGTTCGCCACTCTCCACTCGCCGTCCTCGAGCTCGAAGCCGAGGGAGAGCGTGGAGGAGGTGGACGAGACGGTCCCCGGCTCCGGCGAGCTCTGGGTGACGCTGACTAGGACGAGCGAGGCGCGGACGTCGTCCTCGACGACGATGAAGCCGCCGTCCTTCAGGCTCGCGGCCAGGTCGGTCTTCTTCGGAATCGTGCGGCGGCGGTAGGCCGCGCTCTCGGACCGCTCGCTCGCGGGCTCCGCCGCCCACTTCTCCCGGGCCCTCTTCGTGGCGAGCTGCATGAACGAGTCGTCCTTCTTCGCGTGGAGCATTTCGGCGTACTTCAGCGCGAGGGCGTAGACGGGATGCGCGCGCATCTCGTCGCCGTGGAAGCGCTCCTCTTTCGCCGGGTCCTGCGCATTCTCGATGGCCATCGGGCCGCCCGTGAGGCGCCACGTGCCGTTCTCGAGGGCGAGGTAGGCGATCCCCATCGCGCGGTTCGGGAGCGGGGCGCGCAGCTGGCCCTCGGTGGCGTAGAGCGTCAGCGTTCCGCCCTTCCGGATCCCCTCGGCGAAGGCCTTCGGGTCGGGCGCGCGTTCCTTCCGCCGGGCGGAGAGCTCCGCTTTCTCGCTCGACTTCTTCCAGTCGGCCTGCTCGGACGCGGTGTAGAGCGCCATCCCCGCGTCGATCTTCCCGGCGCGGAAATGCTCGGCGGCCTTCAGGACGATCTGCGTGGAGGGATGCTTGAACGCCGCCTCGCCTTCGAGGACCTGCGGGTCGTCCTGCGCGAACGCGCTGCGCGGGCTCCCGAGGCAGAGGAAGACGGACGCGGCAATCGCCGTGCGAGCGAGGACGTTCTTCATTCCGGGCTCCTTTCTTCAAATGATATGACATCGCAGATTTCCGACCAACCGCTTGATCGGACACGACTTGCCCCGGACGTAACGTGTTCCTCTCGCTGAGGGGCCGGCCTCGCGCCGGTACCTCGTTCGTGCGAACCTCGCCACCGCATGAGCAAGCACGACGTCGTCGTTGTCGGCGGGGGGATCAGCGGTCTGACGTTCGCGGCGGAAGCCGCACGGGCCGGGCGGAAGGTCCTCGTCCTCGAGCGGGAGGAACGGGCCGGAGGCTGCCTCGCGACGCGGCGCGCGGGAAGCGGCTACTGGTTCGAGCTGGGCGCCCACACCTGCTACAACTCCTACGTCGGTTTCACGGGTGTTCTCGAAGCGTGCGGCCTCCGGGATTCCGTCGTCGGGCGCGCGAAGACGCACCTGCGCTTTCTCGACGGGGACCGCCTCGTTCCCGGCTCGAACCTGGGCGTCCTGCTGCGGCTCTTCTCGTGGCCCGAAGCGGCCGTGAGCCTCCCGCGGTTGATCGGCGCGAAGAAGGACGGGAAGACCGTCGCGGAGTTCTACGGCCGCATCGTGGGGAAGCGGAACTACGCCCGCGTCCTCGGACCGATGCTCTCGGCCGTGCCGTCCCAGAGCGCCGACGGCTTCCCGGCCGGGATGCTCTTCAAGATGCGCGACACGCGGCGGCAGGACTTTCCGCGGAGCTTCACCCTCGCGGGCGGGCTCCAGACGGCTGCCGAGGCGCTCGGGGCGACGCCGAACGTGACCGTCGCGACGGGGCGCGCGGCGACCTCCGTCACCGTTGCCGGCGACGGCTGGGTCGTGACGTCGTCGGACGGCGAGCTCCACGAGGCGGGCATCCTCGGCGTGGCGACACCTCCCGGCGCCGCCGCGGCGGTCCTTGGCGGCGCCACACCCGAGCTGGCCGGTGCGGCCGCGGCGGTGAAGGAGGCGGTCGTCGAGACGCTCGGCTTCGCCGTCCGTTCGGCGAAGGTGTCGCGCATTCCGGTGTCGATGTTCCTCGTGCCGAAGGCCGATTCCTTCCACTCGATCGTGACGCGCGACTCCGTTCCCGACGC
>JAKPXO010000320.1 GCA_029567505.1 Acidobacteriota bacterium | reverse complement strand
CGGCGCACCCCCGGAGGGCGCCTCCGAGACGGCGCCCCGCAGCCTCCACCCCGTCGGCGAGGAGGCGGCGCAGGGGATGGTCGCGAGCCCTCTCTTCAGCGACTTCTCGAGCGAGGAGCTCGTGGAGGTCATCAAGGGGCTCGAGCTCCTCACCTACGAGGCGGGCGACGTCATCGTCGCCGAGGGGGCGCCGGGCGACTCCCTCTTCGTCCTGACGACCGGAACGGTCAAGGCCTTCGTGAAGGACCCGGACGGGCACTACCACAAGGTCCGCGAGATGTACGAAGGCGCCTTCTTCGGCGAGGTCTCCATCCTCACCGGGAAGCCCCGGAGCGCGACGATCACCGCGGCGACGCCGTGCGAGCTGCTCGCCCTCGACCGGGCGGCCCTGGAGTCGATCGCGGAGCGCCAGCCGAACGTCATGACGATCCTCCGGCACTTCTGCGAGGCCCGGTACGGGAGCGTCGACGAGCAGCAGATCCGGCGAGGCGACACCCATCCCGGCGTGAGCCGCCGCCCGTCGGCCGTCTGAGGGCGCGAAGGTCCGGCGTCTCCGCGCGAGTCAGAGACGCCGGACCCGCCCGGGCTCAGAGCTTCTCGACGACGAACGGGAGCGCCGGCTCGGCGCCGGCTCCCTCGCCGATCTCGAAGCAGGCCGCGACGCGCTCGAGGTAGCCCTTCGGGAGCTGCGTCCGGGGGCCGAGCTCGACGACGAGGAGCGGCTCCCCCGCCGCGACCGTCTCCCCGGTCTTCCGGAAGACGCGGAAACCCGAGGCGGGGTCGACGACGTCCTCCTTCCGGGCGCGCCCGCAGCCGATCTCGATCGAGAGGAGGCCGAGCTCGCGCGTCGCGACGCGCCGGACCGTCCCGGCGGCCGCGGCCTTCACCTCGTGCTTCGCGGCGGGCTGCGGGAGGAGCGCGAGGTCGTCGCAGACGGCCGGGTTCCCGCCCTGCTCGGCGATCACGCGGGCGAACGCCTCGAGGGCCGTCCCGTCCTGGAGCGAGGCGTTCAGGCGCCGGCGCGCCTCCTTCTCCGTGTCGGCGACGCCCGCGGCGAGCAGGAGGTCGGCGCCGAGGAGGAGGACGTTCTCGCGGAGGTCGGCCGGGCCGTCGCCCCGGAGGAGGCGGATCGACTCCTCGACCTCGTTCGCGTTCCCGACGGCGATGCCGACGGGGCGGTCCATCGCCGTGACGTAGCCGCTCGCCTTCCGCCCCGTGGCCCGGGTCGTGTCGACGAGGGCGCGGCCGAGCGTGTGCGCGTCCTCCGGCTTCTGCATGAAGGCGCCGTTCCCCGTCTTCACGTCGAAGACGACGGCGTGCGCGCCCGTGGCGAGCTTCTTCGAGAGGATCGAGGCCGTGATGAGCGGGATCGACTCGACCGTCCCCGTCACGTCGCGGAGCGCGTAGAGCCGCCGGTCGGCCGGGGCGACGGTGTCCGTCGCGGCGATGAGGGCGCAGCCGACCTTCTCGACGAGCCGGTCGAACGCCTCCTTCGACTGCCCGGTGACGAAGCCGGGAATCGCCTCGAGCTTGTCGAGCGTGCCGCCCGTGTGGCCCAGGCCGCGCCCCGACATCATCCCGGTCTTCACGCCGCAGGCGGCGAGGAGCGGCGCGAGGACGAGGGTCGACTTGTCGCCGACGCCCCCGGTCGAGTGCTTGTCGGCGACGAAGCCGTGGGGCGACAGGTCCCAGGTCTCGCCCGAGTTCATCATGGCGAACGTGAGGGCCGCCGTCTCCGCGGTCGTCATCCCGCGGCAGCAGATCGCCATCAGGAGGGCCGCCGCCTGCTCGTCGGTCACGGTGCGGTTCGTGACCCCCGCGACGAAGTCCCGGATCTCCCCTTCCGACAGCTCGCCGCCGTCGCGCTTCTTGACGATTGTCCGAACGATGAGGCTCATCTCTTCTCCGCGCTCGTCTCGAGCGACTTCAGGACCTTCCCCCGCCACTCCCGCGCCGCGGCGAGGACCTTCGCCTCGTCGAGCGTCGTGACCCGCTTCCCGTCCCAGAGGACCTTCCCGTCGACGACGGTGAGCGAGACGTCGCCGGCGCGCGAGGCGTAGACGACGGTGGAGGGGAGGTCGTACACGGGCTCAACGTGGGCCTTCGCGAGGTCCACGACGATCAGGTCGGCTCGCTTCCCCGTCTCGATCGACCCGACGAGGCGGTCGAGCCCGAGAGCCCTCGCGCCGTCGATCGTCGCCATCCGGAGGAGCTCGGGCGCCGCGAGCGGCGTCGGGTCGAGGGCCGCGACCTTCGCGAGCTTCCCCGCGAAGTCCATGGCGTCGAACATGTCGAGGTCGTTGTTCGAGCCGGCCGAGCCGTCGGTCCCCAGGCCGACGACCACGCCCGCCTTCCGGGCCGACGCGACCGGGGCGATCCCCGAGCCGAGCTTCATGTTCGACTCGGGGTTGTGCGAAAGGCTGACGCCGCGCGCGGCGAGGGTCGCGAGGTCCTCCGGCGAAAGCCAGACGCCGTGGGCGACGCAGAGCCGGGGCCCCAGGAACCCGACCTCGTCGAGCCAGGCCGTCGGGCTCTTGCCGTGCTTCTCCTTCAGCTGCGTCTGCTCGTCCCAGGTCTCCGAGACGTGCGTCAGGAGCGGGGCGCCGTACTCGTCGGCGAGGGCCCGGGCCGCCTGCAGCGTCTCGCGGCTGCACGTGTAGGGGGCGTGCGGCGCGATCGCCGGCGTGATCCGCGGGTGCCCCTTCCACTTCTCGAGGAACGCGCGTGTCACCGCCTTCGTTTCCTCGAGGTTCGCGTGGCCGGGGGCCGGGAAGTCGATCCAGGTCTCGCCGAGGACTCCGCGGAGGCCGGCGCGGTCGACGGACGCCGCCACGTCGGACTCGAAGTAGTACATGTCGGCGAACGTCGTCGTCCCGCCCCGGATCATCTCGAGGCAGGCGAGGTCGGTCCCGGCACGAACGAACTCCGGGGAGACGTTCTTCCCCTCGGCCGGGAAGATGTACTTCGTGAGCCACTCCATGAGCGGCTGGTCGTTCGAGAGGCCGCGGAGGAGGTTCATCGCGGCGTGCCCGTGGGTGTTCACGAGGCCCGGGAGGAGGACGGCGTCCTTCCGTTCGATCCGCTGCTTCGGCGCCCACGCCGCGTCGATCGCCGCCGGGTCGCCGACGGCGACGATCTCGCCGGCCCGGACGGCGACGGCCGTCGCAGCGCGCACGGAAAAGGCCGCGTCCATCGGGAGCGCGTGGCCCGCCACGACGACGAGGTCGCAGGGCGCCTTCTTCGCGGGGGCCTTCGCGGCGGGCGCCGCGGCGGCCGGGAGGGCGAGGAGGAGCGCGGCGGCGAAAGCGGTCCGCACGGTCGCGCCCCTCACAGCTCGAAGGCCCTCGGCAGGAGCGAGGCGAGCGTCGTCTCCTCCAGCTTCCCCCCCGTCGTCGCCATGACGACGGCGATGTCGCGGCACTGGTCCCAGAGGACCTGCCGGCAGGCACCGCAGGGAGAGGTCGGCTCGTCCGCGCCCGTCACGACGGCGACGGCCCGGAACGAACGGACGCCTTCCGAGATCGCCTTGAAGACCGCCGTCCGCTCCGCGCAGCAGGTGAGGCCGTAGCTCGCGGATTCGACGTTGCAGCCTCCGAAAATGCGTCCGTCCGCGGCGAGGAGCGCCGCGCCGACGTGGAAGTGCGAATAGGGGGCGGACGCGTTCTCCCGCGCCGCCGTCGCCGCGGCGACGAGCGCCTCGCGCTCGGCCGCCCCGAGGGACCTCGCCGTCATCTCCTCACCTCCTCCGCCGCGCCTGCGGCTTCGCGCCCCGGCGCAGCCCGGCTGCCAGCTTCGTCATCACCTTCCGCGGCGCTTTCTTCGCGCGCCGGGCCGGCTCGACGACCGGCCGGTCGGACGATCTCCCCTTCCCCATCGCCTCGACCAGCGCGGTGAGGAGCCTGACGAAGCGGTCCTTCACGCGGCGCGTCGTCTCGAGGACCTCGTCGTGGCGGAGCGGCTGCTTCAGGACGCCGGCCGCCATGTTCGTGATGCAGGAGACGCCGAGGACGCCGACGCCCATGTGGGACAGGGCGATGACCTCGGGGACGGTCGACATGCCGACGGCGCTCGCGCCGAGCGCCCGGAACGCGCGGATCTCGGCCGGCGTCTCGTAGGACGGCCCGGTGACGCCGACGTAGACCCCTTCCCGGAGCGGCACGCGGATCTTCCGCGCCACGGCCTTCGCGAGCACCCGCAGGTCGGCGCGGTAGGCGTCGGACATGTCGGGGAAGCGCGCGCCGAGCGAGTCCTCGTTCGGCCCGATCAGCGGGTTCGTCCCGAAGAGGTTGATGTGGTCCGAGATGAGCATCAGGTCGCCGGCGGAGAAGCGCGTGTCGATCCCCCCCGCCGCGTTCGTCACGATGACGTCGCGACAGCCGAGGAGTCCGAGGACGCGGGCCGGAGTGACCACGAGCGACATCGGATGCCCCTCGTAGTAGTGGATCCGCCCGGCGAGGACGACGATCGGAATCCCGGCGAGCGTGCCGGCGACGAGCGTCCCCGCGTGGCCCACGACGGCCGAGGCCGGGAAGCCGGGGATCTCCCGGTACGGGATCTCGACCCGGTCCTCGACCGCCGCGGCGAAGTCGCCGAGGCCCGAGCCGAGGATGACGCCGACGACGGGCGGGACCGGGATCCGCGCCCGGAGGAACTCGACGGTCTCGGTGAAGCGAGGGTCCATCTCTCGTCTCCTTCCGTCAGCCGAGGAGGATTCCGGCGATCGTCGCGCTCATGAACGTCGCGAGCGAGCCGCCGAGGAGCGCCCAGAGCCCGAGCCGGGCGATGTCGCTCTTGCGGGACGGGGCGAGGCCGCCGATGCCGCCGATCTGGATGCCGATCGAGGAGAAGTTCGCGAAACCGCAGAGCGCGAACGACGCGATCAGGCGCCCCTTCTCCGTCCATTCCGTGAGCGGGATCTTCGTCATCTCGGCGTACGCCACGAACTCGTTGATGACGGTCTTGAAGCCGATCAGCCGGGCGACCTTCGAGCAGTCCGCCGCCGGGACGCCCATCACCCACGCGAGCGGCCAGAGGAGCTTCGAGAAGAGCCACTGGACCGACAGGGTCGTGGCCGGGTCGACGCCGGGGCCCGGCGCCGGGAAGCCGATGTAGGTCCCGACCCAGCCGAGGAGGCCGTTGAAGAGCGAGACGAGCGCGATGAAGGCGATCAGCATCCCGACGATGTTGATCGCGAGGGAGACGCCCTGCGACGCGCCCCCCGCGGCCGCCTCGATGACGTTCGCGTGCTCGTGCTCGATCTTCACCTTCACGGCGCCCGACGTCTCCGGCGTGTCGACCTCCGGCCGCAGCAGCTTCGCGATGACGATCGTCGCCGGGGCGGCCATCACCGAGGCCGTGATGAGGTAGCTCGCGGGGATCCCCATCGCGGCATACGCGAGCAGGACCGCGCCGGAGATGTGCGCCATGCCGCCCGTCATCATCGTCAGCAGCTCGGAGTTCGTCATCTTCGGGATGTACGGCGCGATGATGATCGGCGCCTCCGTCTGCCCGATGAAGATGTTCGCCGAGACGGCCAGCGACTCGGCCCCGGAGATGCGGAGGAGCTTCGTCATCACGACCGCGAAGACCTGCACGATCCGCTGCATCACGCCGAGGTAGTAGAGGATCGTGAAGAACGACGCGATGAAGATGACGATCGGCATCACCTTGAACGCGAAGAGGAACGGCGAGAAGTCGATCCCCGTCTTCGACGAGATCGCCCCCCCGATCGCCGGGTCGGCGAGCCAGCCGAAGACGAACTTGGCGCCTTCGTCCGAGTAGGCGATCGCCCCGGTGATGCCGTCGGAGAACGACTTGAGGGCGTCGGCGCCGGCCTTCCACGAGATGACCAGCCAGCCGAGGGCGAACTGGAGGACGACGCCCCAGAAGATCGTCGCCCAGCGAATGGCCTTCCTGTTCCGCGAGAGCGCGAAGCAGGTGAAAAGGATGACGGCGAGTCCGATGAAACCGGTGAAACGGTCCAAGGAGGCCTCCTGAGGGCTCGTTCAGAGCTCGTGGGGTTCTTTGCCGCGACCCCGAGCCCGCCGGGCGCTCACCCCGCAACCCCCGCGGCTCCGGCGAAGGCCCGGAACGCGGAGACGGCGACGGGCGCCTGGCGGCGGATGGGAATCGCGATCCGGGAAGGATACCCCGAGACCAGGGCTCCTGGCCGCTCCGAAACGTCCCTTCGAGGGGTGCTGCCATCGGTCCGGGGCGACCGCGGGCCGCCCCGGACCGCCCGCCTCACAAGGTCTGGGCCTTCTGCTGGGCCTCGAAACGGAGCGGCGAATCGGGGAAGTCCGCCACCACGCGCTGATAGCTCGACCGCGCCTCCGAAGCCTGACCGTCCTTCTCGTAGAGGCGGGCCAGCGTGAAGAGGAGGACGTCCTTCGGGAGCGGCGGCGTCTGCGCCTCGAGGTAGCCCTTCGCGGACGCGATCGCTTCCTTGACCCGACCCCCGGCCGCCTCGGCCTCGAGCCCGGCGAGAGCCGCGACTCCCGAGGCGATCGACCCGGGCGACCGCTTCGCCAGGTCGCGGGCGCCGTCGACGAGCCGCGCCGGAGGCGTCGCGCCCCCTTCCAGCGCGAGCAGCATCGTCCGGGCCGCCTGGCCCGCGCGGGAGCCGGGGGCGTCGTCCGCGAGCGCGCGGAGGAGCGCCTTCGCGGCCTCGAGCCGCTCGGGCGCGTCCTTGTAGACCGTCGCTCCGGGGGGCGTCCCGGCTCCTTCCGTCGCGAGCGGCGCGTCGAACACGGCGAGCGCCGCGGACAGGCGGGCGTCCAGCCTCCGGGAACGGAGCGCGAGCCCGCCCCAGACGAGGCCGACGAGGACCACGGCGCCGACGACGATCGCGGTCCACTTCTTGGCCGTCGCCTCGTGGCTCACGACGTAGTCGCGCGCCCCGACGAGAGCGTGCTCGAGCTCGTTTTCCTTCAGTTCCTTCCGGGAGATCTTGTCCTTGGACATGCGTGCGGTCGGGGCCGGGCCGGCTCAGCAGAACGCGGCGAACGCCGCGGCCGGGTGATCCAGCCGGAAGCCCTCGGTCTCCTTTTCGTGGTCGTAGTCGAGCGCCGCCCCTTCGAGGCGGCGTCGGGAGTATGCGTCGAGCGAGATCCGGAGTCCCTCGGGTCCGTCGAGGAGGTCACCACCGTCGAGCGGCGTCTCCCGGAAGACGAGCCGGTAACCGGCTCCCCCGCAGCCGAGGACGTGCTGGACGACGACGAACGTCCGGGCCGGATCGAGCCCAGCGGCGCGCAGCGCCGCGAGGGCCCGGTCCGTGACCCGGAACGTCTCCGCGGAGGGCTTCTCCATTCAGCGGCGGGAGGCCTTCCTCCGGGGCGCCTTCTTCACCGCGGTCTTTCGGGCCGGCGCCGCCTTCTTCGCGAGGGGCTTGGGGGCCGGCTTTCGAGCGGGGACGGCCTTCTTCGAAACGGACTTCACGGGGCTCGCCTTCTTCGCGGCCTTCTTTCGAGCCGCCGGCTTCGCCTTCCCCGCCGCCGCCTTCTTCGGGGCCGCCTTCGAGGGCGTCACGAGCGCCAGGAGCCTCGCAAGCGCCCCTTTCGGCTTCTTCGCCGCGGCCGTCTTCGCGCGGGCGACCGCCCTCTTCGCGGAGGCCACGGCCTTCTTGACCACGGGACGCTTCTTCGCGTCCGCGACGGCCTTCTTCGCCTTCGCCACGGCCCGCTTCACGGCCGGCTTCTTCTTCACGTCGGCCACGGCCTTCTTCGCGCCCGCGACCGCCTTCTTCGCCTCGGCGACCGCCTTCTTCACGGCCGGCTTCCGCTTCGCCGCGGTGACGGCGTCCTTCACCTCGGAGACGGCCTTCTCCGCCGTCGCGACGGCCTTCTTCACCGCGGGCTGCTTCTTCACGTCGGCCACGGCCTTCTTCGCCGCGGCGACCGCGTCCTTTACCTCGGGAGACTTCATCGCGCCCTTCACGGCCTTTCGCGACTCCTCGACGGCCGTCGAGACGGCGGCGCCGGCAGCCTCCACGGCGGCTTCGACGGCGGCCATCGCTCCGGCGACGGGCGCGGGCTTCAACGCCTCGAGGACCTGTTCGGCGTGGTGCTCGACGTCCACGGAGTCGAAGACGCGGACGATCGTGCCGTCCGGACCGACGAGGAACGACCGGCGGATCGTCCCGACCCCCCAGGGTGTCTTCCCCCAGACGCCGTACGCCTCGTGCACCGCGTGGTCGGCGTCCGTCAGCAGCTCGAACGGAAGCGAGTACTTCTCCGCGAAGGCGGCATGCGACGCCGCGCCGTCCGGGGAGATCCCGAGGACGGTCACGCCCGCGGCCCGGAGCTCCGAGAAGCCGTCGCGGAGGCTGCAGGCCTCCTTCGTGCATCCCGGCGTGTCGTCCTTCGGATAGAAGTAGACGAGGACGTGTCCCTTCCCGGCGAACTCCGCCAGGGAAACGACGCTTCCGGAGCGCCCGGGAAGCGTGAACGGAGGGGCCGGCGCGCCGGCCGCGAGCGGGGTCGGGGCTTGCGTATCTTCAGCCACTTTCTGTCTTCCTCCCGGACGCCGAGAATAACAGGAGGAGCGCCTAAACTGGCGGGGATGACCGTACCGTCCGCGCTCGCCGTCTCGGCCGTCGACCCGGCCGGTGGACTCCTCGCGACCGACCTCCTCGCCTTCGGCGCCCTCGGCATCGCCGGGTCGGGCCTCGTCACCGCGGTGACCGCCGACGGACTCCGTCTCCCCGGTCCGATCCAGGAGGTACCCGTAGCGCTCGTCCGGGCGGGCCTAGATGCGGCCCTCTCGGCGAGGCGATTCACGGCCGTGAAGATCGGGATCGTCCCCTCGGCACCCGCCGTTCGGGCGATCGCCCGCGGCCTCGCTCGAGTTCCGGCTCCGCGGGTCCTTCACCCGGGTTTCGCCCCGCAAACCGAGGTACGGCTCGTCCGGTCCGCCGCCCTGGACGCCTTCGTCCGGGACCTCTTTCCCGGGGCCGCCCTCGTCGTCCTCGGACAGAAGGAGGCATCCGTCCTCGCCGGGTTCCCGATCCGCGAGGAGACCGACGTGAAGGCCGCGGCCCGCCGCGTCCAGGCCCTCGGACCGGCAGCCGTCCTGGTGCTGGGAAGGGCCGCGCCCGGCGACCATTCCCCCGATGACCTCCTTGACGGGAGGACCTGGCATCGTTTCGACTCCGCCCCTATCCCGCCCTCACTCGACGCTGGCGATCGGCTCAGCGGCGCGGTTACCGCCCTCCTCGCCCGCGGCGAGACCCTCCCCGACGCCGTCTCCCGTGCCCTCGCCTTCGTTCGCACAACCGTGGCCTGAATCGCGACCGATAACCCGGCCCGGACCGGCCTTTCCGACCCTCGGCGAACCGGTCGACCCGATCTCCACCCGCGCGCTCCGCCCGCGGCATACGGACGCCATCCGGCCCGAGGCGCGACATGTCCAAGCGCTCCGTCCGCCTCCTCCTCGACGACATGCTCGAGGCCACGGAGCGGATCGAGCGCCATGTCGTAGGACTCGACCGGTCCGGGTTCCTCGCCGACGAGAAGATCTCCGATGCCGTCGCCAGGAACCTCGAGATCCTCGGGAAGGCCGCCGCTCACGTGCCCGATGACTTCAAGGCGAGCACTCCGGACCTGGAATGGCCCCGGATCGTCGGCCTCAAGAACCGGGTCGTCCACGGGTACTTCGCGGTGGACCTCGAGCTCGTCTTGAGGATCGTCGTCGCGACCTGCCCAGCGTCGCGTCGCGACTTCGAACCCTCCGGGAATCCCTCGCCTGACCCCTCGCTGGCCAACGAAAAAGCGCCCCTTTCGGGGCGCTAAGTCATTTGGAATCAACCGAGAAACCCCAGTTGACGACGCTTTCGGTGGTAACGCTTTGCCTGTGCAGCACTTCGCGTGACCCGTTTCAACTGCGCCACAGTTGGAATCGTGCGTGACTGCATTCACTTACGCGCGAACTGAGGTTTTTCGGATCAATGGTCGGGACGGCGGGATTCGAACCCGCGACCCCTTGAACCCCATTCGTTCGGAACCACCTAGGCCCACCGCGTCGATCCTAGGACGCGGCATGCGGCACCTCCCGTGACGATCCTAGGATAGCCGAGGATCGCTGCGGCTGCGGGAACAGCACCAGGGACAGCACCAGCTCCTGCTCCGAGGATCGGATCGGCCGGGCTCGGGCGGGTGGTCCTTGGATCGCCTACGCCCAGGAGGTGCGGTCGAGGAGCTTCAGCAGGTTCCTCTTCGCCTTGTGGGTCGTCCGGAGGGACACGAGCATCCGATCGAACTCGACTTTCCGACCAAGGCGAACCATGAGCCCGTCGATCCTCTTCAGCAGGTCGACCGCTGTGTGGTACGCCCGGTCGTTCGCGGACCTCAGCGCTCGCTCGATCTCGGAGACGTAGATCGGCACGGCGTCCTCCGGGTGCATCCGCTCCCTCTCGCGGGCGAGCTGCAGCCAGAGCGCGGCGGAGCAGCCGCCGGACCTGGCCTCTTCCCACGCCGCGTCGATCCTCTTTTCCCAGAGGAGGATCTCGACGAGCCGGGATCGATCCTGCCGCTGCAGGAAGCAGGGAGCATCGGCGCTCTCCCCTGCCTCTTCCGTCTGCTCACGAATCAGTTCGAGGGCCTTCTGCCGCCACGCAGGCCAGGCACGGGTCCGGGTGGCCCCCTTCCGGAGGGCCTGGTACTCCGGGAGACGAGGCCGCCGCGTGAACTGCGCCCAGAGGAGGGCCATGGCCTCTTCGCCCCGCCCCTTCCCGAGATACCTGTCCGCCAGGAACTCCGTCAGCCTCGGATCGGGCCGATCCGGGAAGGCAGCCACCCCCTTCTCGGCCCACTCGATCGCGAGGTCGCCCTTTCCGGTCTTCCCGTAGGTCTCGGCGATCGTCAGGAAGTCATACGGGGTCGAGAGGTCCCGCTTCTGGACGGCCACGAGCGCCTCTACGTCCCCGGACACCCGGGCCAGCGCCGCCATCACGGCAGTGATCCGGAATCGACCCGCCGCTCCGCTTCGACCCTTCTCCCCCGGCCCGAGAGGGCGGATGTCGGACCAGCGTTCCTCCGCGAGCCGCCTGTACGCGGCCAGGCCCGCCGGACCCAGCACGCTAGCGTACCTCTCGGCCGCGCCGTGGAAGACGTCGAAGCCAGACTCCATCTCGATCTGGAACAGCCGGTCGGCCAGCGCCTCCGGATCGGGCCTCGCCTTTCGGCAAGCTTCGAAGTGGAGGTCCTGGAGGTTCTCGAGGATCCCGCCGAGGGAACCGTCCGAGTCGTCGCACGACTCGACGGCCTTCTCGACGAGCCCCAGCGCTTCCTCCGCAAGCTCGACGACCTCGGCGGCGTAGCCCGCGTCCAACAGCTCCTCTATCCCTTCGACCGCCTCCTCGATTCCGCTCGCGTAGTCCGCCGCTCGGCGGTAGTCCACGTATCCGTCGGTAACGACCGCTTGAAGGAGCGCCGCCCTGTAGGGAGCGAGGTCGATCGCCTTCGCCCTGCTCGTGGCGGCCGCGAGGCGCAGCTTCTGTTCCAGGCGAACGTCCGTCCTCGCCTGCTCGACGACCAATCCGACCAGCTCCTCCTTGTCCCGGGAGCGGAGCCAGGTCTTCACGTCGGCATCGGTAACGGCCCCGTCGCGGCTCGACCTCCTGAAGGACAGGACCGCAGGCGGGCGTCGTCTTTTCGTCCGGAACCGTTCGTTCCTCGTCACGGGCCGGACATGATACGGGGGTCTCCCCGGATACCATGGCGGGAATGAGCCCGACCCCCGCTTCCGAGACGGAGCGCTACCTGCGTACCGGCGACAGCGACCCGATCTTCGCCGCCTGGCCGGGAGCCAGCCTCCTCGAGAAGGCAACGTGCGGTGACGCCGAGTTGCGGACGGCCCTCGTCCGGGTCGTCGAGCGAAGGACGAGACGCGCCGTCGTCCCCGAGGAGGTCGCCACGCTCGACGCGACGGCCCTCACCCTGGCGAAGGCGACACCGATGGTGACGGGCCTCTTCCCGGAGCGCGAGCGCGGGCCGGTCCTTCGCCTCCTCTCCGGCGCCGTCGTCTTCCTGACGCCGTCGAACGTCGGCGAGATCCTCCGCGAAGCCGCCCATCTGCACACGGCCTGGAGCCTCGCGAACCTCTACCTGCTCTCGTGCGGAGCCGAGACGCTTTCCGCCGACGCCCCACGCATCGTCGGGCTCAGCGACGGGGCAAGATGCTACGTCTCGACGGGGTACTTCCGGACGACCGAGCGGTACTCCGACTTCCTCGTGCACGAGGTGGCGCACGTCTTTCACAACTGGAAGCGCAGCCGGATCGGCTTGCCCGAGACGCGGCGCTGCGAGTGGCTCCTTCCGATCGACTTCCGAAAACGGGAGACGTTTGCGTACGCCTGCGAGGAATTCAGCCGCATCCTCGAGCTGTCCCGGAGCCGGGAGGAGAGGCGGCGGCGCTTCGCAGAGCTGCTGGTGGAGCGAGGCAGCCTGGGCAGGCGCGACGGCGGGGCGTGCCTCGAGATCCTGTCGGAGGCCGTTGCGGCCAGGAACGGCTGGAAGAGGATCCTGGATCAATGCGCTCCGATCGAGACCGTGTTCGGTACGCGCGAGCGAGCGGGATCAGCGGCGACTCCGTAGCGACGGAAGGCTCCGACCGGGACCGGAGCCCCGTGAGGCGCAGTTCGCCACGACCGTCAGCCGCAGCGTGATGTTCCCGTCGGACGGCCCTCCCCGCGTGGATGACGGCGACGTTCGGGACCGTGCCGGTCGGGTTGATCCTGCAGGCACCGGAACGGGTCTTTCTCTCGCAGCTTTCCAAGGCACCCTCGCGAATCAGAACGAGACGTAAAACGCATTTAATACCATGTACGCTATAGACTCTCGGCACTTAAAGAACCAAGCTGACTGCGATGGCTTTCGAACTCGACCGCTCCCAGATCCTCAACGTCCTCCGCGGTTTCAACCCGTGGTGGGCGGGGCTGCCCCTGAGCGTTCCGACGTTTCGCCGGCTCGCGTTCGACCAGTGCGTCCGGCTCCTGGAGGATCCGAAGTTCAAGCGGGCGATCCTCCTGAGCGGTCCTCGACGGGTGGGAAAAACGACTGTCCTGAAGCAGGTCGCCGAGTTGCTGCTCGCGGGCAAAGTCGAACCTGTCAGCGTGGTCTACATCAGCCTCGACCACCCCCTCCTCAAGCTCACCAGCCTCACCGACCTCCTTCGGATTTACCGTGAAGACATCTTCGCCGAGGGAAAGCCCGCGGTCCTCCTGCTCGACGAGGTGCAGTACGCGGAGGACTGGGAGCTCCACGTGAAGACCCTCGTCGACCACCACCCCGAGTACCGGATCCTCGCGACCGGCTCCGCGGCGGTGGCGACGAAGCGCAAGCAGGCCGAGAGCGGCGTCGGCCGCTGGATCACCGTCCCGATCCCGACGTTGTCCTTCTACGAGTACCTCCGGATCCGTGAAGTAGGGATCCCGAACCTGCTCGACGCGTTGAAGCTCCAGGACCTCTTCACGGCCGCGCCCGGAGTCCTCGGGGGCATCGCACAGGCAGCGCGTCCCCTCCTCCCCGAGTTTCGCCGATACCTGCTCGTCGGCGGCTTCCCGGAAACCGCGCAGCAGGCGAGCGTCGAGATCGCCCAGCAGATCCTCCGTGAGGATGTCGTCGAGCGCGTCCTCCGCAAGGACCTCGTCGCGCTCTACGCCGTGCGCTCAGTCCGAGAATTCGAACAGCTCTTCATCTATCTCTGCCTCCACACAGGGGGCATCTTCGCTGTCAAAACGGTGGCCACTGCGCTCGGCGTCGCAGCCCCGACTGTCGAGAACCACCTGGAGGTCCTCGAGCAGGCCCACCTCATCTACCGGCTTCCTCCCATCGCGATCTCCGGGAAGAAGATCCTCAAGGCGAAGGACAAGATCTACATCGCCGATGCCGCTCTCCGGAACGCCGTACTCCTGAAGGGTGACCAGATTCTCGACGATCCGGCCGAGATGGGCCTCGTCGCCGAGACGACGGTGCTGCGTCACGTCTTTGCCTTCTACTACCAGGACACCCCGCGCGTCTCCTACTGGCTCGCCCCTGCCGCAGCGGGTGGCAAGCGCGGCCGGCCGAAGGCGGGCGAGGAGCGCGGCGACGAGAAGCTCCTCGAAGTCGACATCGTGGTCCAGAGCCCGTCGTACACGATTCCGTTCGAGGTGAAGTACCGCGATACGGCCACACTTCACGCCACATCCGGCCTGGTCGCCTTCTGCCGAGAGGAGAAGGTGGAGCGGGCCTACTTCGTGACGAAGCGGAACGAGGACTTCGGCGCCTCCACGTTTTCGGACCACCGAACGAAGTACCTTCGAATCCCGGCGCACATCCTGACGTGTCTGCTCGGAAGAGCGGAGCGGATCCAGTGGCGAGGGAAGGTCGGGTGAGGTCGGCGATACAGCCCACCATTGTGCGAGCCCTGGATCGGGTGAACCGGGCTGGGTCGACTGCGTCGCGCCGCGCGGTGGGCATCCCCGCCGTGGTACTGACGCGGTATCAGAGACGATTCAGGCCCCCTTTCGGGGGCCTTCCATTTCGCGTTAAATCCTTTGTCTGCAATATGGTCGGGACGGCGGGATTCGAACCCGCGACCCCTTGAACCCCATTCAAGTACGCTACCAGGCTGCGCCACGTCCCGACCCTGGACGAAAGGACGGGAGGATCAGGCGTCTTCGCGGGAAAGGAGGCTTGCGATCTCCTTCAGTTCCGCGAGGGCCATCGCCACCCGGGGGTCCGGAGATTGTGCCATCGGAGCCGGGGCAGGGTCAATCTTGCGGGCGACGGGAGCGGTCTTCGCGGGCGGGGCGTCGTCGACGTCGACGGCGGCGGCCGGGCTCTCGTCGATCTCGAGGGGAATCGACGGCTCCGGCGGCAGGGCGGCGGCGTGCGTCGCGAGGACGGGC
>JAKPXO010000256.1 GCA_029567505.1 Acidobacteriota bacterium | reverse complement strand
CCGACGCCGAGGAGGTTCCCCTTCTCGAGGAGCTCCTCCTCCGCCGCCGCGAGGGCCGGCTCGGGGCTCCGGTCGCCGAGCTTCCGGAAGAGCTGGCGCTTCGCCTCGGCCAGCCCGTTCGACCGGTCGCCCCCCATGCAGACGCCGAGGATGCCCGGCGCGCAGCCCTTCCCCTGGGCCTGGAAAATCGCGTCGAGGACGACCCGCTTGACCCCTTCGAGGTCGCGGTCGGCCCCGAGCTCGGTGTTCGGCAGCGAGTACTGCGTCCCGACGTTCTCGCAGCCGCCCCCCTTGAGGATCAGGTCGGCGCGGAGGCCGGCGCGACCGCGCTCGTGGACGTGGACGATCGGCATCCCCCGTCCCGGCATGTTCCCGGTGTTCTTCCCCGAGAGCGTGTCGACCGAGTTCGGGCGGAGGAAGCCCTTCTCCGTCGCGATCCCGACCGCCTTCGACGCCGCGCGCTCGATCGCCCCGATCGAGACGCCGCGCGGAGCCGCGACCTCGAAGTAGGGCATCCCGGTGTCCTGGCAGACCGGGCGCGACGTCTCGCTCGCGAGCCGGGAGTTCTCGAGGAGGACCCCGAGCGTCTCCCGGGCCACGGAGCCCTCGTCCTCCCGGTCGCGCGCCGCCGCGAGGGCGTCGAGGACGTCGGGAGGCATCGTCGTCGCGGCCCGCCGGATCAGCTCGGTGAACGTCGCGACGAGCGACTTCTCGCCGAACGGGTCGACCGCCGGGGCCTTCTTCGGCGCCGGGGCGGGCCGGGCGACCTTCCGGGCGGCCGACTTCGGGGCCCTCTTCGCCGGCGGGGCCGCGGTCCGTTTCGCGGGGACGGGCTTGCGGGCGGCGGCGCGCGTCTTCGCCGGCGCCGGCCGGCCCGGCTTCTTCGGTTTCTTCTGCGCCATCTTCGAGTGACCTCCGAAATCGAAGGATACCCCCGGCCCGGAGGGGCCGCTCGCCGGTTCGGTGTACATTCTCGGGTTCACCCGGACCCGCACGCACTCGAGGCCAGCGGCCGTCGGGGGGAGGTGTTTCCGAATGTCGACCGCTCCATCGCCCGCCGCGAGCGTCCCGTTCGCCGTGACCGTCAACGACTTCTCTCTCCAGGTCGCCACGGCGAACGGCTCCGGCTCTCAAACCGCGAACAACGTCCTTCTCCGGTCCCTCTTCCGGATGGGGGTCCCCGTCTCGGGAAAGAACCTCTTCCCGTCGAACATCCAGGGTCTCCCGACCTGGTTCACGATTCGGGCGAGCCGCCACGGCTACATCGGGAGGAAGCGCGAGCTCGACGTCCTCGTCCTGATGAACCCGGAGACCGCCGCGGCCGACGCCATCGCCGCCGCCCCCGGGACATCCGTCGTCTACGAGCGGAAGCTCGCCGTCGAGAAGCTCCGCGACGACCTCCGCCTCTTCCCGGTGCCGTTCGGAGAGCTCGCCTCGAAGCTCCCGCTCCCGCCCGAGCAGGCGAAGCTCCGTCGCCTTCTCGTGAACATGATCTACGTTGGCGTCCTCTCCGACCTGATGGGGATCGAGCCGGTCGAGATCGAGGCCTCCCTCCGGAAGCAGCTCGGCGGAAAGGCGAAGGCGATCGAGCTGAACCTCGCGGCCCTCCGCGCGGGTCTCGACTACTCGGCGGCGACGTTCCCCGAGAAGCTCCCCCACCGCGTCGAGCGGATGGACGCGACCGCGGGCAAGCTGATCATCGACGGCAACTCCGCGTCGGCCCTCGGCTGCCTCTTCGGCGGCGCCA
>JAKPXO010000253.1 GCA_029567505.1 Acidobacteriota bacterium | reverse complement strand
GGGCGCCGCGGCGAAAGAAGCATCGCCGGGCGGGTCGCCCGTCTCGATCAGGGGCGCGCTACGGGGCGCGCCGGCCCGTCAGGCAAGGACCGATTGCAGAAGCCGTCTCAGGTCCCCGATCATAGCGCGGGTCGTCCATTCCGAGTCGGTCCGGGCGGGGAATATCGGCGGCGGGTCGCGCGTTAGCGCTGCGTCCGGGTTCCGGCGCCGAGCGTCGGCCCCGAAAGGAGCTCCCCGAGTGTTCTGGATGTACGCCGGCTTCATCGTCCTGGTCCTGGCGCTGCTCGCGCTCGACCTGGGGGTCTTCCACAGGAAGGCCCACGTCGTGAGCGTGAAGGAGGCGCTCGGCTGGTCCGCCTTCTGGATCGCGCTCGGCCTCGCCTTCAGCGGCTTCATCTACCTCGGGTACGAGAACCACTGGCTGGGGCTCGGGCTGACGCCGGACATGATGACGCTGCGGCCCGTCGCCGTGGAGGGGCTCGGGACGGTCTACAACGACGGCGCGTCGGCCCTCGTCAAGTACGTGACGGGGTACCTCGTGGAGAAGTCGCTCGCCGTCGACAACATCTTCGTCATCAGCATGATCTTCACGTTCTTCGCCGTCCCGGCGCTCTACCAGCACCGGGTCCTCTTCTGGGGGATCCTCGGCGCGCTGATCCTGCGGGGGATGATGATCGCGGCGGGGGCGCGGATGATCCAGGAGTTCTCCTGGATCATCTACGTCTTCGGAGGTTTCCTCATCCTGACCGGGATCAAGATGCTCCTCCTGAAGGAGGGCGAGACCGACCCGAACAAGAACCTCGTCGTCCGCGCGACGCGGAAGCTCTTCCCGGTCACCGAGCGTTTCCACGGCGAGCACTTCTTCGTGAGGGCAGGGACCGACGCCTCGCACGAGGCGGAGACGCCGGGCGCGGCGGTCGTCGCCGACCGGGTCGTCGACGCGGCGAAGGCCGGCACGCTCCTCGCGACGCCCCTCCTCCTCGCCCTCGTCATGGTGGAGTTCACCGACCTGATCTTCGCGGTCGACTCGATCCCGGCCATCTTCGCGATCACCGCCGACCCGTTCCTCGTCTTCACGAGCAACGTCTTCGCGATCCTCGGCCTGCGGAGCCTCTACTTCGCCCTGGCGGGGATGATCGACTCGTTCCGCTACCTGAAGGTGGCGCTCGCCGTCGTCCTGATGGTCGTCGGGGTCAAGATGATGACCCACACCTGGCTGAAGGCGATGCTCGGGGAGGGCTTCAACCTCTACCTTCTCGCCGTCGTCCTCTCGATCCTCGCCGCGGGGGTCGTCGCGTCTCTCTGGAAGAGCCGGAGCGAGGCGCGCGCGGCCCAGTAATACACGATTTCACGCCTGGCACCGATCCTGGGGGGCGCGGAGGCGGCGCCAGAGGATGGCGGCTCCGCGGGGGACGTCGGAGAGGCGGGAGGCGACCTCGTCGGCGAGGGTGCCGTCGTCTGTGGCGAGGAGCTGGGTGACGTCCCAGAGGTCCTGGGAGCCGCCGGCGTGGAGCTTGAGGAGGACGAGGTCGGCCGCGCGGACGACGGGGACGCGGGTGTCGAGAAGGTCGAACGGCTCCGCGCGCGCCACGACCCCGTCGAGCCAGGCGCCGCGGCCGACGAAGACGTCGACGGGGCGCTCGTCGCGCGAGAGGAGGCGGACGAGGCCGCGCAGCGGGTCGTCGCCGTCGCCCCGCCGGATCTCGATCTGCGCGCCGTCGCGCGTCAGAAGCGACCAGAAGGCGTCCGCGAGGACGGACGCGTCGAGCGTCAGGAGGTCGACGTCGAAGGTCGAGCGGGCGACGCCCCGGACCGCGAGCGCGACGCCTCCGACCGTCGCGAACGGGGTGCGGCGGAGGGAGAGGTGCTTCGCGACGACGGCGAGGAGGCTCACCCGGTCCCCGCGACCCGGCTCGGGATCCGTCCGGCCCGCCGTTTCGCGGCGAGCTCGGCCTCGGCCGCCGTACGCGGCAGCCCGCGGGGGCGGCGGAAGGCCTCGGCGTCGTCGTCCCCGAGAGAGAACGCCCTCGCGACCCGCTCGGCGGGCGTGAGGAGAGAGTCGGCTTCGGCGGTCTTCCGCCGGAATGCGTCTCCGATGGACGTCACGGTCCGATTATGAGTCCCGCGGCGGCCCCCCCGAGAACCAGAACGACCGAGCCTGTGCGGTACCTCACGAGGAGGACGGCGGCGAGGAGACCGAGGAGCGCGGCTCGGAGGTCGACGAGGGCGGCCGGGGCGAGCCGGGCCGTCACGACGCCCATCAGCGCCACGGAGGCGACGTTCACGCCGTCGCGGAGGGAGCGGACGCCGACCTCGGTGCCAGGCGTGAAGTCGTGTATTGTTTACCGCCCCTAGAATTCACGGGTGACCGGAATCCTCGTCGTCCTCGCGCTCGTGGTCGTGAACGGCCTCTTCGCGGGAGCGGAGATCGCCGTCCTGACGCTGCGGCGAACACGCCTCGACGAGCTCGTCGAGGAGGAGCGGGCCGGCGCGAAGGCGCTGGCGGCGCTCCGGGGGGACCCGGAGGGGTTCCTCGCGACGGTCCAGATCGGGATCACGCTCGTCGGGGCGGCGGCCGCGGCCTTCGGCGGGGCGACGCTTTCCGCTCCGCTCGCGGCGGCGCTCGCGACGGCGGGCGCTCCGCAGGAGATCGCGGACGACGTCGCCCTCGCGGTCGTCGTCGTCGTCGTCTCCTTCCTGTCGCTCGTCGTCGGGGAGCTCGTCCCGAAGTCGCTCGCGATGCGGTTCGCCGAGCGGTACGCGCTCGCCATCGCCCGGCCCCTCGCGTTCCTCTCGCGCCTCGCGCGGCCGGCCGTCCGCTTCCTGACCGCCTGCTCGAACGGGGTGCTCCGGCTCTTCGGCGACCGGACCTCGTTCGTCGAGGCCCGGCTCTCGAGGGACGAGCTCCGGACGCTCGTCGAGGAGACGGCCACGACCGGCGGTCTCGACCCGAGGGCGGGGGAGATCGCGGCCCGGGCGCTCGACCTGCCGGGAGTGAAGGTGGCGGCGGTCATGACGCCTCGGCCCTCGGTCGTCTCCATCGACGCGACCGCGAGCCGCGAGGAGATCGTCGCCGTCGTCGGCCGGAGCCGGTTCGCGCGCTTCCCGGTCCACGACGGAGGCCTCGACGGCGTGACCGGCTACGTCCTCGGCCGGGAGGTCCTCGCGCGCGCCGTCGAAGGCGCGGCCTCGCCGCTTCAGGGGATCGTTCGCGACGCGCCGTTCTTCCCGGAGACGGTGGAGGCGCTCGGCGTCCTCGGGGAGCTGCAGGAGAGGCACGTCCCGATCGGGTTCGTCGTCGACGAGCAGGGAGGGTTCACCGGTCTCGTGACGCTCGAGGACCTCCTCGAGGAGCTCGTCGGCGAGATCTTCCACGAGAAGGAGGCGGCCGCCGTGCCGTACCTCGAGGACGGCCCGGGAGCGTGGGTCGTCGAAGGGCGCGCCGGCGTCCGCGACGTGAACCGGCTTCTCGACCTCGAGCTCCCGGAAGACCCGGCCTGGGCGACGATCGCGGGGCTCATCCTCCATCGTCTCGAGCGGATCCCGCCCGCGGGGACGGCGTTCGTCGACGAGGAGTCGGGCCTGACGGTCGAGGTCGTCGAGAGCACGCCTCGGCGGATCGCGCGCGTTCGCCTGTCGCGACCCGCCTGACGGCGCTACTGCTCTCCGAGGAGCCGGACGACGTCCGCCTCGAGTGCGGCGAGGTCGTGCTCCCCCTCGTGCCGCGCGCGCAGCCGCCCCTTGCGGTCGACGACGAAGGCCACCGGGAGGCCGAGGATGCCGCCCCAGCGCTCCGCGACATTCTCGTCGCCGAGGGCGAGCCGGTAGGTCACGCCGAGCTCCTTCCGGAACTTCAGGACCGGCTCCGGAGTCTCGTCGAGGGAGACGCCGACGACCTCGAGACCGCGCGTGCGGTACTCGTTCGCGAGCGCCTCGAACTTCGGGGCCTGGGAGCGGCAGGGCGCGCACCAGGTGGCCCAGAAGTCGACGACGACGACCCTTCCCCGGAGCGAAGAGAGGTCGACCTTCTTCCCGTCGAGGTCGACGAGGTCGAGGGCGGGGGCCGGGTCGCCGGTCTTCGGCGCGGCCGGGGTCCCGGCCCGGACGTCGGGCGCGAGGAGCGCGGAACCGACGAGGAGGACCGCGACGGAGAAGAGGCGACGGCGCCGCTCAGCCACGGTCGCCGCTCCCCGAGGCCGAGGGGTGCCCCTTCCCGACCCAGTCCCGGCCGAAGTTCGTCGGGATGTAGAGGACGCGGACGTCTGTGAACCCGGCCGCGACGAGGAGCCGCCACGGCTGCTCCATGTTCGGGCACTTCTCCCACGGGCAGCAGCCGCAGTAGAGGACGATCGTCTTCGACTTCGGCACCGCGGCCGCGGCCTTTCGGAGCGTCTCGAGGCCGGCGGGGCTCGCCCCGGGACCGGCGAACCGGGAGCCCGGAATGTGAGCCTGGACGAAGAGGACGCGGAAGCCGACGTGGAACATCTCCGGCTTCGCGGCCGAGGGGTCCTTCAGGAGGCGGGCGAGCTCGTCGATCGACATCCGCTTCGCGTCGTCCCAGGAGGCCGGGCCGGCCGCGGGAGCCGCGCAGGCGAAGAAGGCGGCGAGGAGGAGAGCTCCGGTGCGAGCGAGGACGCCGGGGAACCGTGTGCGGACCGAAGGGGCCGCGGGGGAGCCGTTCGTCATGGCGGCGGATGCTAACCCGGCGCGGGGGGATGCCCGCGCGGGCGGGAGACGCCGCGCTCCGAGCGCCCTGGTCGCCCGCCGCCCTCCTCGGTCGGGTGGGCGAGGTCCGGCTGCGGCCGGCTCCGCCGGGTGCGGCAGAATCGGCGCATGCAGCGGTCCGATCGTCCCCCGAACCGGCTCGCGAAAGAGCCGTCTCCCTACCTGCGCCAGCACGCGCACAACCCGGTCGACTGGTTCCCGTGGGGGGAGGAGGCGTTCGAGAAGGCGCGGCGCGAGGACAAGCCGCTCTTCCTCTCCATCGGCTACTCGGCCTGCCACTGGTGCCACGTCATGGAGCGGGAGTCGTTCGAGGACGAGGGGATCGCGGCGCTCCTGAACGAACGGTTCGTGTCGGTGAAAGTCGACCGCGAGGAGCGGCCCGACGTCGACGACGTCTACATGAGCGCGGTTCAGACGATGGTCGGGCGCGGCGGCTGGCCGCTCTCCGCGTTCCTCTTCCCCGACGGCCGCCCGTTCTTCGGCGGGACGTACTTCCCGCGCGAGGACCGGCGGGGCCAGGCGGGGTTCCGGACGATCCTCGAAAAGCTCTCCGAGGCGTGGAGGGAGCGGCGCGAGGAGCTCTCGAAGGGGGCCGACGAGATCGTCGCGGAGGTGGAGCGCGCGGGGCGCATCACCGATCGCGCCGGGCGCGAACCGCTGACCGCGCGGACGGGGAGCGTCCTGACCGAGACGCTCAAGCGGACGTTCGACGCCCGGCACGGCGGCTTCGGCGGCGCGCCGAAGTTCCCGCCCCACCTCGCCCTCGAGTGGCTCCTCCTGAAGGGCGTCGAGGGGGACTCGATCGCCCGGTCGATGGCGTTGAAGACGCTCGACGAGATGGCCCTCGGCGGGATCCACGACCACCTCGCCGGCGGCTTCCACCGCTATTCGACCGACGAGCGGTGGCTCCTCCCGCACTTCGAGAAGATGCTCACCGACAACGCCCAGCTCCTCGCGCTCTACGCGCGGGCGTTCGTCCTGACGGGGCGCGACCTCTACTGGCGGACGGCGCGCGGGATCGGGGACTGGCTCCTCTCCGAGATGCGGGGCGAGGAGGGGGGCTTCTTCGCCGCGACCGACGCCGACTCGGAAGGGGAGGAGGGGCGCTACTTCGTTTTCACCGAGGAGGAGGTGCGCTCGGCCGCCGGAGACGACGCGGCGTTCTTCGCCTCCGCCTACCGCGTCCGGCCCGAGGGGAACTTCCACGACGAGTCGACCGGCCGCGCGACGGGCCGGAACGTCCTCCACCTCGCCGGGGAGCCCTCGTCCGAGGAGGAGCGGCGGCTCGCGCCGATCCGCGCGCGCCTGCTCGAGCGGCGGCGCCTCCGCGTCCCGCCCGGGACCGACGACAAGCGGATCGCGGGCTGGAACGCCCTCGCCGTCTCCGGGCTCGCCGTCGCCTCGTCGATCCTCGGCGAGCCGCGCTACCTCGACGCCGCCCGCGCCTCGGCGGAGTTCCTCCTGACGCGGATGCGCGACGCCTCGGGCCGGCTCTTCCGGACGTGGAAGGAGGGCGAGGCGCGGATCCCGGCGTTCCTCGAGGACGAGGCGTTCCTCGCCCTCGCTCTCCTCGACCTCGCCGAGGCCGAGCCCGAGCCGTCCGGAAAGGCGCGCTGGGCCGCGGAAGCGCGCCGGACCGTCTCCGCCCTTCGCGCTCGGTTCGGCCGTCCGGGGGTCCCCGGGCTCGCGTTCACGGGCGAAGGCCACGAGCGGCTCTTCGCGCGGACGCGCGACCTCTTCGACAAGGCGATCCCCTCCGCGCCGGCGGCGGCGGCGCGTGCGATGGCCCGCCTCGCGCGGCGCGACGGCGACGAGGCCCTCGCCGCCGCGGCGCTT
>JAKPXO010000251.1 GCA_029567505.1 Acidobacteriota bacterium | reverse complement strand
GAGCCACTCGGTGAACCGCGTCGGCGCGTTCGGCGCCTCCTCCGACGTCAGCTTCTCGTCCATCAGGCCGCGGAGCTCGTCGCGCGTGAGGACGACGTCGCGGAGGAGGAGGCCGACGAGGCGGCCGGCGGCGATACCGAGCGCCGGGGGGACGCGGACGATCCGCGCCCTCGAGCCGACGGCGGAGGCGAGGAGGCGGACGAGCTCCTCGAACGTGAACGTCTCGGGGCCGACGGCGTCGAACGTCCTCCCCGGCTCGCCGAGCGCCGCCTCGACGGCCAGCTCGGCGAGGTCCCCCGCGAAGACGGGCTGGACACGGTAGGACCCCGAGCCGAAGAGAGGGAACACGGGGAACTTCCGGAGGAGCCAGGCGATGTTGTTGACGAGGAGGTCTTCCCTCCCGAACACCAGCGTCGGGCGGACGATCGTGAACGGGACGCCCGACGAGCGGAGCGCCTCCTCCTGCCTCGCCTTCCCGCGGTAGTACGGTAGCGGGGAGTCGAGGGAGCAGCGGGTGACGCTCACCTGGACGATGCGGGAGACGCCCGCCTCGCGCGCGCACCGGAGAAGCGTGGCCGTGTTCCTCACGGCCTTCTCGAACGACGATTCGCCGTGGTCGAAACGGACCCAGTAGGTGTTGTAGAGGACCGTGGCGCCGCGGAGGCTCTCCGTCAGGGCCGCCGGGTCGTCGAAGGAGTAGGGGAACGCCTCGACGGCCGGGCCGAACGGGTTCGGCTTGTCGGTGTGCGTCGTGATCGTCCGCACGCTCTCGCCGCGCGCCAGGAGCGCACGCGCGACGTACCGGCCGATGTAGCCGAAGGCTCCCGTGACGACCTGCATGGAGGCGCGGATGATGCCATTCCGCGCCGACCCCGCGCCTCCCTCCCGGAAACCGGCGCCCCTCCTCCGGCATCGGAGCCGTGAAGGAGACCCGATGATCCGCCGCCTGCTCGCCGCCCGCTCGTTCGTCCTCCGCGCCTCCTCCTCCCTCGCCTGGCTCCCGCCCGCCGCCACACGCGTCGCGCTCGGGACGGTCTTCGTCCAGTCGGGCTGGGGAAAGCTCCACGACCTGCCGCGCGTCGTCGGCTACTTCGAGAGCCTCGGCATCCCGGCCCCGCAGCTGCAGGCGCCATTCGTGGCGGGCGTCGAGCTCGCCGGGGGCGCGCTCCTCCTCGGCGGGCTCTTCACGCGCGTCGCCTCCGTCCCGCTCGCGGCGACGATGGTCGTCGCGCTCCTCACCGCGAGGCGCGCCGACCTCGCGAGCGCCTCCGACCTCTTCGGCGCGGTCGAGCTCCTCTACCTCCTCCTCCTCGGGTCGCTCGCGGCGTTCGGGGCGGGGGCGCTCTCGCTCGACGCGCTCCTCGTCCGGCGCTTTGCGCCGGACGAGGAGCCGAAGGGCTAGCGAGCTAGCTCGTAGCGCTCGGGCCGGGGGCGACCCCGGCCCGGGCGAAGGCGCCGAGCGCGCTCCACTCCGCGAGCCAGCCCGCCACGGTTCGCGCCGGGGGGCGCCGGCCTCCGCGCGCCGCGCGCGAGAGCGGGATGCCCCCGGCGACGATCGAGCCGTCGACGACGTTTCAACATACGCGCCCCGCGCGGGGCGCGACCGCGACGAGGTAGAGCAGCGCGGACGTGCGGTCGTTTCAACCCACGCGCCCCGCGCGGGGCGCGACGTGCTGACGTCCTCGGCTGTCACGTACGTAGCGGTTTCAACCCACGCGCCCCGCGCGGGGCGCGACAGGATGGGCGACGCGGAATCCGCGCTCATTGTGGTTTCAACCCACGCGCCCCGCGCGGGGCGCGACTCGTGCTACGTCATCTCGGCCTCCATGCCCTAAAGAGTTTCAACCCACGCGCCCCGCGCGGGGCGCGA
>JAKPXO010000250.1 GCA_029567505.1 Acidobacteriota bacterium | reverse complement strand
AGACCTTCTTCCCGACGGTGCCGACGACGACCTCGAGGTCCGGGTCGTCATCCAGGTTTCCGACAGCGGGGGACGACCGGTCGACGAGGACACCCACGCTCTGGGGCCATCCGGTCTTGTAGGAGACGGACTGCTGGGCCGCGAGAGGAGCTGTCGAGAGCAGGGCCGTCATCGCGAGCGCGCCGGCGAGGAGTCGCTTCATGGGACCACGCGAGTCCTTTCCGCCGCTCCCGCCCGGGCCGACGGAAACGGCTTCCGGGGGACCGGCCGAACGGCCGCTCCCCCGGGATCTCCGTCGAAGCCGCCGGACCGCTACTGGAAGTAGCCGGTGACGTCGATCAGCAGGTGATACGTCCAGGGCTGCGTGAAGGGCGCCCCGGCCCCGTCGATCTGGATGTCCGGCCCCGTCCCCGGGTTCACGGTCCCCAGCGGGACGATGGCGCCGTTCGCAACCGTTTCGCCCGCGTAGTAGTTCGAGGTGGACTGCGCAGGGAAGGTGCCTGGATAGGGCGCGACCCGAAGGTCGCCCTGGACCGCCTGGGGATTCGTGACGGTGAGGTTCACGGAAACGGCCGCGGCGGTGGCAGGGACGCCGCAGAGGTTCCTCATTCGGAAGGCCCCCGGAGTGGCCGTGATCATCACGCCGCCATTCGTCCCACCAGCGGACGGGAGACCCGTTCGCGTGTCGTAGGCACGGCAGGGGGTGATGGCGTAGTACTGATACGGTCCGAGCTGCGCCTCGGCGATCCCGGGGGCGAACAGGGCCGCCGCCGCGGCGAGGAGTCCGAGGTTCCGAACGAGCGTCGTGAGGTTCTTCATGGCGGTCTCCTTAAATGGCCGGACAGAGGATTCTCATTGCAGAAAGCCGTTGACGTCAATCAGGACGTGGGCGGTACCGTTCGAGTCGTTCCGGAGAGTCACCGCGCCGGTCCCGGACGAGCTGAGCATCAGGAGAGCGTTGTTGGCCCGCGTCCGTCCCGCGCGGAACGCGAGGACGGAGGCCGCGGACGGGACGGCGTTGCCGGGGAAGGCGCGAAGGACTCCGTCGGCCCCGGGCTGGGTGACGGTGAGGTTCACGGAGACGGCGCGAGCCGAGGTCGGTACGCCGCACTGCCCCGCGAGAACGAAGACGCGCTCCGCTCCGGGCGGGAGCGCCGGGCCGCCGTACGGTCCCGAGGCGTTCCGGGTGTCGAGGATGCGGCACGGCGTGAGGGGATGAAAGCCGCCCGGACCGGACGAGGACGCGACGGGGGGCTTCCACCCGAGCTGGATCACCTCGAAGTCGCCCGCGACGAGGTCGTCGAACGCGGGGTTCAGGACGCCGTTGTCCCAGCGGGTGTCGTAGGTCCCCTGTACGTACATGTCGGACCCGTTGTCGGCCACGATGAGGCCGTGGGTCTTCATCGCCTGGAAGATCCGCTGGACGTAGGCCGGGTACCCGCTGATGTCCTTCGACGCCTTCAGGCGGAGCCGGGCCCCCATCGGGAGCGCGCCGACGGTGTCCCCGGCCTCGTGCGAGGCGGGCCAGACGTAGCCGTTCGTCGCGCGCACCGTGACTCGGAACGCGTGCCGGATCGGCTCCGTACCGAAGGCCTCGTCGTACCGGACGAGGCCCGGCAGGATCGCGAGGCCGGCCGCGTCGGCGCTCGTCCAGGTCTCCGGGCGCCGCTGGTTCGAATCGAGGAGGAAGACGGCACCGGAGCCGGCCCGCCAGGCGCAGGACGGCGAACCCGCGGGGAGACAGCGCGTGTTCCACGTCTCGTAGAGGACCCGGTTGTCCCGGTCGACGAGGAGCATGTGCTTGTCGCCGCCGGCGCCG
>JAKPXO010000248.1 GCA_029567505.1 Acidobacteriota bacterium | reverse complement strand
TTCTCATCGGCACTTCCGTCTCCTTCCGGCCCGAGACGAGGCGGCCGAAGAGACGTCCGAGGTGGGGCTCGTGCCCGACGAGGAGGACCGTCTGCCACTCCGACGCGGAGAGCTCTTCGAGCAGGAGCTCCGGGTCGGATCCCGGCAGGAGCGACTCGGTCACGACGGCCTCGCCCTCGAACCGGCAGGCGGACGTCACGAACCCGGCCGTCTCCTTCGCCCGCAGGAGGGGCGACACGAGCACCGCGTCGAACCCGGGCTCCATGCGTGCGATCGCCCGGCCCACCGCCTTCATCCGCTTCTGACCCGCCCCGGTGAGCGCCCGGTCGGCGTCCAGCCCGCTCGGGGAGAGGGCCTCCGCCTCGGCGTGACGCAGCAGATAGAGGAGCATCGAAAAACGCTATCACACGCCCCGGGCGCCCCCGGACGTCCTTCGGTGCAGAATCGTTCGCCCCCGGGACGCCCTTCGCGCTCCTGGGGGTCAGGTCTACCATCTACACTCTGCGGCGTCCCTTCGCCGCACCGAACCGAGGAAGAGATGCCGAACAAGAGCCACTACACCGTCGCCATCATCGGCTCGGGCCCGGCGGGCCTGACCGCCGCCATCTACGCCTCCCGCGCGAGCCTCGAGCCGGTCGTCTTCGAAGGCGTTCAACCCGGCGGCCAGCTCACGACGACGACTGAGGTGGAGAACTACCCCGGTTTCGAGCACGGCATTCAGGGCCCGGAGCTGATGGACGTCACCCGGAAGCAGGCGATGCGCTTCGGCACCGAGATCGCGAACGACACCGTCGTCGACGCCGACCTCTCGGCTCGCCCCTTCACGCTCGCGCTCGAGAGCGGAGCGAAGGTCACCTGCGACGCCCTCATCGTCGCGTCCGGCGCCTCGGCCAAGTACCTCGGCCTCCCGAGCGAGAAGAAGCTGATGGGGCACGGTGTCTCCGCCTGCGCGACGTGCGACGGCTTCTTCTTCCGCGGCAAGGAGGTCGCGATCGTCGGCGGCGGCGACACCGCGATGGAGGAGGCGAACTTCCTGACGAAGTTCGCGACGAAGGTCTGGCTGGTCCACCGCCGGAACGAGTTCCGCGCCTCGAAGATCATGGCGCAGCGCACGCTCGACAACCCGAAGATCGAGGTCGTCTGGGACTCGACGATCACCGAGATCCTCGGCGAGCCCGCGACGGGCGTCTCCGGCATCCGCGTCAAGAACGTCAAGACGGGCGACGAGCGCGTCATCCCGGTCCAGGGCTACTTCTCGGCCATCGGCCACGAGCCGAACACGAAGCTCTTCCGCGGCAAGCTCGACATGGACGACGTCGGCTACCTGAAGATCCAGCACCCGACGACCTACACCTCGGTCGAGGGGGTCTTCGCCGCCGGCGACGTCGCCGACCACATCTATCGGCAGGCCATCAGCGCGGCGGGCGAGGGCTGCAAGGCCGCCATCGACGCCGAACGCTGGCTGGCCGGGAAGTAAGAACGATAAGGGTCAGGTCTACCATCTACACTCTACGCCGCGGCGTAGAGTGTAGATGGTAGACCTGACCCCCCCAACGAGCTTCTACTCGGCGCCGGCCATCTTCGCGAGGTCGCTCTTCGAGAAGGTCGATTCCTGCGCCCAGCGAACGAGGGCGGCCTGCACGGGGTCCTTGGTCGCGGCGCCGAGGCGCAGCGCCTCGTCGGCGAGCTCGCGCTGGTGCCTCGTCCCGACGCTCCGGACGACGGCCATCTGGATGATCGCCTCGCCCCGGAACCGCAGGTCGGGCAGCGCGCGGATCGCCTCGGAGAGCTCCTCCACCTTGCGGTCGGTAATCCGGAAGCCGCTCTCGTCGTGGACCGAGAGCTTCGAGACGAGCTGCTGCGTCCGCAGCCTCTGCGGGGCATGCTCCCCGAGGACGATCGCGGCCACGAGCGCGGTCTGCGAGTCCCCGCGGCGCGAGGCGAGGTCGTAGATGCCCTGAGCGCCGGCCCGAATGCAGGCGAGGCCGATGAGATCCTGGATGACGGTCACTCCCTCCTGGCGAAGCAGCCGGCCCCAGCGGATCGCGCGCCGGCAGTCGTCGAGCGCGCCGGGGGCGTCAGGGTCCGCGAGAGCGCGCGAGACCCACGACTTCGCCACGTTCAGCGAGAAGAGGAGGTTCGGGATCGGCGTCTCGAAGCCCCGGATCGGCAGGATGTCGGGGTAGAAGCGCATCGTCGCCTGGTCGGCCCAGGGCTCGGCCTCTCTGAGGAAGGGGTCGTCCGGCGGGAGGACCTTCCCGAGGTCCGACGCGCCGTCTACCCGTCGC
>JAKPXO010000245.1 GCA_029567505.1 Acidobacteriota bacterium | reverse complement strand
GCCACCGGCTCGCCGGAGAAGAAGCCGGTTTCGCGGAGCATCCTCATCCGGTCGGCGTGGCCGGGATAGCGAAGCGTCTTCTCGGAGAGGTTCCGGGCCTTCACGGTCGAGAGGAGGGTCCGGAGCCCGTCCGTGTAGAACGCCTCGAGCGTCCCGACTCCAGGGACGTCGAGCGGCTCGACGCCCGAGAGGGCCGGGCGGATCACGACCTCTCCCCCTTCCACGCAGCGCGACGGGCGCGTGTACTCCTCGACGACGTCGGTGGGCGAGAAGACAGACCGGTACTCGAACGGCCAGTGCCTCGCGGCGGGGAGGCCGCCGACGAAGATCCGGACGTCGTCGAGGCTGTCGAGGCGGGCGGCGGCCCGCCCCACGGCGAGCCCCGAGAGGCCCGGCGAGACGCCGCAGTCGACGATCGCGGGGATTCCCTTCGCCTTCGCGAGCGGCGCGAGGTCGAACGGGTCTTCCGGGGAGAAGGAGATGTCGGCGACCGGCCGGCCCGTCTCGAGGACGGCCCGTACCGTCTGCGTCCCGAGGAAGCCCGGCACCGCCCCGACGACGACGTCGACCTTCGCCGCGATCCGGGCGACCTCAGCCCCGCTGGCCAGGTCGGCGCGCTCCGTCGCGAGGTTCGGGATCCCGGCGAGGCGCCCGAGGGCGTGCTCGCTCCGGTCGACCGAGAGGACGGACCAGCGGCCATCGGCGGCGAGGTCCCGGGCGACGAGCGAGCCGACGAGGCCCGCTCCGAGGACGGCGACGTTCTTCATGGGCGCGATTATCCCCGCGCTCTGCCGGCCGGAGCGGCTGACCTCGGGAGGCCCTCCTTCCCCGTTGCTTGACACCCCCGGCACCCCTCCCTACCCTTCGCCCGAATGATGGGGGCCTCCCTCTTCCGGAGCGTCGCGCGCGGGCTGCTGGCCGCGGGCCGTACCGCGTTCGTCCTCGGGGCCCTCGTCGCGCTCCTCCACGTCACGGCGCCCCACGACCACGCGAGCGTCTCGGAGGAGCAGCGCTGTACCGCCTGCCAGCTCCAGCGGGTCGATGGCGGAGGGACGCCGGAGGCCGACCCGGTCCCGCTCGCGCCCCCGGCCCGGACGTCGGCACCCGTCGCCCTCGCCGATGTCGACCTGGCGCCGCGCGCCGCCTGCACCGCGCCGGTCCCCTCTCGCGGACCTCCCGCGTTCTCTCCTTCCGAGCCGCTCTAGTCCGCTCGACCTCCGCCCCGACGGGCGGAGACGGCGCTCCGGCCGCACCGGCGGCGGGCGCCCCACGGAGAGACCCGATGAAGACCCCGCTCGTGGGCGCGATCGAGATCGCGCTCGCTCTCGTCCTTTCGATTCCGGCCGCCGCCCAGGCCGGCCCCGATCCCCGCGCCCTCGAGGAGAAGGTCCGCGCCCTGGAGGCGCGCCAGGCCGAGTCCGAGGAGGCGCTCGCGAAGCTGAGAGCCGCGCTCGCCGCGCCGTCTTCCGCCGCCTCGCCCGAGGAGCTGCAGCGCCGGCTCGAGGCGCTGGAGAAGGAGCAGGCCGCGGCGCGGGCCGCCCTCGAGGCGCTCCGGGCCGCCACGTCGCGGAGGGAGCCCGGCCCCGTCGAGCCGACCGGCCTCGTCCCGAAGAGCCTCCCGCTCTTCGGCTCCTCCAGTGAGGTCTCCTCCGGCACGTCGTTCAACCCTTCCATATCGGTCATCCCCGACATCGTCTGGTCCCGCGACGACGTGAAGGGAGAGGCCGGCGAGATCCTCGAGGAGGCGGACGGCTTCCACGGAGCGCACGCGGAGGAGGGGCACGACCACGGCCACGGCGGGCTCGACCAGGGCTTCAACCTCCGCGAGACCGAGGTCGCGTTCACGGCCGCCGTCGACGCCTACTTCGACGTCCAGGCGCTCTTCGCCGTGAGCGAGGAGGGGATCGAGGCGGAGGAGGTCTTCTTCCAGACGCGCCGCCTCCCCTGGGGACTCCAGCTCAAGGGGGGCAAGTTCCTGAGCGGGATCGGCTACGCGAACGCGCACCATCCGCACCAGTGGGACTTCGTCGACCAGAACCTCGCCTACGAGCTCCTCCTCGGCGGACACGGATTGAACGAGAAGGGGCTCCAGCTGACCTGGGTCCCGAGGCTCCCCTTCTACATGAAGGTCGGCGCGGAGCTGCTGCAGGGGGAGAACGAGAAGCTCGCGAGCGACGTCGGTCCCGAGGTGCTCCCGGGCCTCGGCGAGGAGGGGGCGCCCCGCGTCCTCACCGCGAAGAGCGGTCCGCGCCTCTTCACCGGCTTCGTGAAGGTCGGACCCGACCTCGGCTATTCGAACGCCCTGCAGGTGGGGTTCTCCCTCGCCTCGAGCCGGCGGCACCAGGAAGTGCACGACCACGACGCCGACGGGATCCCCGAAGGGGTCCTCGACGGCACGGCGACGCTCTGGGGCGTCGACGCCGTCTACAAGTACGACTCGCCGCGTCCCTGGGGCGCCGGCGATCTCGTCCTCCAGGCGGAGTACCTCGCGCGGAAGCGGGATCTCGACGTCCTCGGGACGACGGACACCGCCGTCTTCCGACAGGACGGCGCGTACCTCCAGGCCGTCTACGGCCTCCTACCCCGCCTCCAGCTCGGCGCCCGCTGGGACGTCGCCGGCCTGACGAACGAGCGGGTCCGCGGCGGCGCGAAAACCGAGTACGACTCCTCGAGCCGCTTCACGGCGGCGCTCACCTTCAACCCGACCGAGTTCTCGCGCGTCCGCGCGCAGTATCAGCGCGCGGAGATCCGGGTGGACGGGGAGAAGGAGTCCTGGGGACGCTTCCTCCTCCAGCTCCAGCTCTCGCTCGGCGCCCACGGCGCGCATTCCTTCTGAGGGGGGGGAACATGAAGAAGACGATCCTGGCCTCCGCGCTCCTCGCGGCCTCCGCACCCGCCCTCGCTACCATGAACGTCGTCGCCTCCACCTCCAGCATGGGAGTCCTCGCGACCGCCGTCGGCGGCGACGCCGTGAGGGTGACGGTCCTCGCCCCTCCCGACCGCGACGTCCACGTCCTGCAAGCCCGCCCGAGCATGATGTTGGCCCTCCGGAAGGCCGACCTCCTCGTCGCCATCGGCGCCGAGCTGGAGATCGGCTGGCTGCCCGCCGCCCTGAAGGGGGCGGGGAACGCGAAGATCCTCCCGGGCAGCGCCGGCTACTTCGAGGCGGCCGCGCAGGTCCCGCTCCTCGAGACGGGCGAGGCGGCCGACCGCTCGCAGGGCGACGTCCACCCGATGGGGAACCCCCACCTCTACCTCGACCCCGTCCGGATGGCGAGAGTCGCCGAGGCGCTCGCCGAACGGCTCGCCTCGCTCGACCGTCCGAACGCCGCCCGCTATCGCGGCGGCGCCGCCTCGTTCCGCGCGGCCGTGGAGGCTCGCGTGCCCGCCTGGAAGGCGAAGGCGACCGGCGCGAAGGGAGTCCTCCTCTTCCACAAGGACGTGAACTACCTCGCCGCGCTCCTCGGCGTCCCGATCCTCGGCTACGTCGAGCCGCTGCCGGGAATCCCGCCGACCGCCTCGCACCTCCGGGAGCTGACGGGCCGCTTCAGGGGGCAGAAGGGGGTCATCCTCTTCACCGACTTCCAGCCCGGCCAGGGACCGGAGTTCCTCGCCCGCAATCTCGGCTGGCCGAAGGTGCGGCTCCCGCTCGAGCCGGCCGTGGGCGCCTCCGCGGAGGAGTACCTCGCGCACGTCGACCGCTGGGTGGAAGGAGTAGCCTCGGGAAAGTGAGCGCCGAACCGATCCTCTCCTACCGGGAGGTCGTCGCGGGCTACGCGAAGCCCGTCGTCGGCCCCGTCTCCTTCGACCTCGGCCCCGGCGACGTCCTCGGCCTCGTCGGCCCGAACGGCTGCGGCAAGTCGACCCTCATCGGGGCGCTGACGGGCACGTCGAAGGTCCTCTCGGGCGAGGTCGTCCGCAAGCCGGGAACGACGATCGCCTACCAGCGCCAGCGGCCCGTTCGGGAAACGGACGTCCCGCTCCGCGCCGACGAGCTCCTCCGGCTCACCGCCGCGACCGCGGAGCCGCCTCCGTCGCTCCGGCCGCTCCTGAAGACCCGCGTCGACAGGCTCTCGGGCGGGCAGTTCCAGCTCCTGACGGTCTGGGCCTGCCTCGGCGGCGACGCGCGCCTCGTCATCCTCGACGAACCGACGAACAACATGGACCCGGACGCCGTGGCCGCGCTCGCCGAGCTCCTCCTCTCCTCCCGCGGCGACCGTGCCGTCCTCGTCGTCACGCACGACGCCCGCTTCTTCACCGAGGTCCCCGCGCGCGTCCTGGAGGTGGGCCGGTGACGTTCGCGCAGGTCTTCGATCCCCTCTTCCGCGTTCCGCTCGCGAACGGCTTCCTCCTCGCCCTCGTCCTGCCTCTCCTCGGCGCCTACGTGAGGCTTCGCAACGAGTGGCTCGCGGCGCTCGGCCTCGCGCAGGTGACCGCCGCAGGCGGCGTCATGGCGATCCTCGTCGGAGTCCACCCTCTCGCCGGGTCGCTCGGCGCGGCCGTCCTCGCCGCCGCGATCAAGGGGCGGACGGAGCGGTCGGGGAACGACGTCTACGCCGTCCTCCTCTTCTTCGGCTGGAGCGCCGCGCTCCTCGGCGCGGCGAACAGCACGCGCGGCGAGGAGCTCTCGCATTCGCTCCTCGAGGGGCAGCTCTACTTCACGACCTGGGCGAACCTCGGCGCCGCGCTCGCCCTCGTCACGGTCGTCGCGACGGCAGGGACCTGGCTCTCGAAGCGGCTCCTCCTCGAGCATTTCTTCCCGGAGAGCCTCGCTGCGAACGGGGCCTCCCCCTGGAAGCTCCACCTCGCGTTCGACCTCCTCGTCGCCTTCTCGGTCGCCCTCGCCACGGAGTCGATCGGGGTCATGGCGACCTTCGCGCTCGTCTTCCTCCCCCCCTGGGTCTCCTTCCGGATCGCCGCCTCCTGGACGCGCGCCCTCGTCCACTGCGCGGGCTTCTCTCTCACGGCCTACCTCGTCGCCTTCGTCCTCGCGATCGTCCTCGACCAGCCATTCGGCCCGATGCTCGTCGGGACGCTCGTCGCGGGGAGCCTCGTCCTCCTCCCCTTCCGGGCGCGGCGGTGAGGGCCGCCTCTTCCGGTAGAGTCCGTCGGCCATGAAGGACCTCGTCGTACTCATCACGGGCGCCTCGTCGGGGATCGGCGAGTCGACCGCCCGCGAGCTCGTCCGCCGGGGCGCGAAGGTCGTCCTCTGCGCCCGAAGGACCGACCTCCTCGAGAAGGTCGCCGCTGACCTCCGCGCCGCCGGCGGCTCCGCGATCGCCGTCGCCTGCGACGTCACGAAGGACGGCGACTGCGAGGCGGCCGTCGCGCGGGCCGTCGCCGAGTGGGGACGTCTCGACGTCCTCCTCGCGAACGCCGGCTTCGCCGTCGCCGGCCGGGTCGAGGCGCTTTCCATCGACGACTATCGGCGTCAGCTCGAGACGAACTTCTTCGGGTCCGTCCGCGCGGTGAAGGCCGCGCTCCCGGAGCTGAAGAAGACGAAGGGGCGCATCGGCATCGTCGGGAGCGTCAACGGCTTCATCGGCACGCCGGCCACGTCCGCCTACTGCGCCTCGAAGTTCGCCGTCCGCGGCTTCTGCGACTCCATTCGCCCCGAGCTGAAGCCGCACGGCGTCTCGGTGACCCACATCGCGCCGGGTTTCGTCGCGAGCGAGATCCGCGCGAAGGACAACCGCGAGGTCGTCCACCGCGACGCGAAGGACCCGGTCCCGGCCTGGCTCGTCGGCTCGGCGGAGTCGGCCGCGAAGGAGATCGCCGGCGCCCTCTCGCGCCGCAAGCGCGAGCAGGTCGTCACGTTCCACGGGAAGGTCTTCGTCTTCCTCGAGCGGCACCTCTCCTGGCTCGTCGCGCCGCTCGTCGGGGTGGTCGACGCCGACCAGCGGCCGGACCGGAAGGGTTCCCGCTAGAGCGGCCCCGGAAGCTCCAGCGCGCCTCCGTTCGGGAGGGCGAGGAACATCGGCGGGGCCTCCCCCGAATCGCGAAGTCGCCCGAGCGCCGCTTCGAGGTCGACGAGCGGCTCGTCCATCCCGTCGTCCGCCTGCGGGTAGGTCCCGAAGTGGATGCCGACGCTCGTCTCCGCATCGAGGAGGCGAGCCGCCGCAACCGCCTCCGCCGGGTCGGTGTGGACGGGGCTCATGAACCACCGGGGCTCGTAGGCGCCG
>JAKPXO010000229.1 GCA_029567505.1 Acidobacteriota bacterium | reverse complement strand
GGGCGCGCGCGGCGAGGGCGAGCTGGAGGGCGCCGGAGCAGGGGTTCTCGCCCGCCTGGAGCTTGACCCGCTCGACGCGCGGCAGCGGCGAGGTTCCGAAGACGTCTGCGAGGGCCGCCTCCTCGGCCGCGTCGATCCAGGGGACGCCGTTCGCGGAGGCGTGGACGAGCCCGACCGCCGCCGGCTCGACGCCGGCGTCGGCGAGCGCGGCGCGGAGCGTCGCGGCGACGTCATCGGGCCGGGCGCGGCGCGTCTGCGGGGAGACGGGGGCGCCGCTCGAGGCGGCGCCGGCGAGCCGGGCCCAGGGGCGCGCGCCGCGCGCGCGGGCCGACTCCGCGGTCTCGAGGAAGACGACGGAGCATCCTTCGGTCATCGCGTAGCCCGGGCGCGTGGCGGTCTTCAGGACTCCGAGCCGCTCGTACGCGAGGTGGTACGTGAGGTTCCACTCGTCGACCGCGCCCGCGACGATCGCCTTCGCGCGTCCGTCCTCGAGGAGGAAGCGGGCGTAGAAGAGGGCGTTCAGGCCGGCCGGGTCCTTCTGGGTGATCGTGACGTTCGGTCCCTTGACCCTCAGCTCGATCGCGGCGACGGACGCGGGGGCGTTCGAGACGGTGTACGGGAAGAGGAACGGCGAGGCCGTCTCGGGCGACTCGACGGCCATCTGCCGCTCGAAGTCGACGAGGGGCCCGGCGCCAGCGGAGCCGGTGCCGAGGAGGATGCCGGTCTCCTCCTCGTTGCCGGCCATGACCCAGCCGGCCTCGGCGACGCAGCGGGTGACGGCGACGACGGCGTACTGGCTCGCGCGGTCGAGGCGGCGGGCCTTCGCCCGCGGCATCTCGGGCTCCGTCGTGAAGGAGCCGATGCGGGCGGCGTACGCGGGTCCCTTCCTCTCGCCCGCCTCGGAGACGGAAACCTCCGCGACGGCGCTCTCGCCGGCGGCGAGGCGCGCCGCGGTCGTCTCCAGGTCGCGCCCGAGCGCGGTGACGGCGGCGGCGCCGGTGACGAGGATCTCTCTCACGGCGCGCTCCTCAGGCCCGTCCGAACGCGACGACGGTGGAGTTGCCGCCGAACGCGAAGGAGTTCGAGAGGGCGACGCGGACCGGGTGCTCCCGCGCCGTGTTCGGGACGACGTCGAGGTCGCAGTCGGGGTCCGGCTCGACGTAGTGGATCGTGGGGGGGACGATCCCCGTCTCGATCGTCCGGACCGTCGCGACCGCCTCGATCGCTCCTGCGGAGCAGAGGCAGTGTCCGAGCATCGACTTGTTCGAGGAGACGCAGATCTTCCGTGCTCTCTCGCCGAGGGCGAGCTTGATCGAGAGCGTCTCGGCCGGGTCGTTCTGGACCGTCGCGGTGCCGTGGGCGTTCACGTAGTCGACGTCGGAGGGGTCGAGGCGCGCGGAGCGAAGACAGGCGCGGATGGTCCGCGCCCCCGCCTCGCCCGAGGGCTCGGGCTGCGTCATGTGGTGGGCGTCGCTCGTGATCCCGTAGCCGAGGAAGCGGGCGCGAATCGCCGCGCCGCGGCGTCGGGCACGGCCTTCCTCCTCGAAGACGAGGATCCCCGACGCCTCCCCGATCGTGAGCCCCTTCCGGTTCCGGTCGAAGGGCCGGCACGGTTCGGGGTCGCAGGCGCGGAGGGCGTTGAAGCCGCCGTGCGTGAGGCGGGCGAAGGAATCGGCCCCGCCGGTGACGACGACGTCGGCGATCCCCGCGCGGATCAGGTCCGCCGCGTAGCCGAGCGAGGTCGACGAGGAGGAGCAGGCGGTCGTGATCGTCGCGCGCGGGCCGCGGAAACCCCAGAGCTCGGCGATCCGGTCGGTCGTCTGGTCGGGGGGGTGGTTCAGGACCCGGGTCGGGCGGGCCCCGTGCGGCCCCTTCGCGAGGAGATCGCGGAAGTACGCCTCGCTGTCGAGGAGGCCCGAGACGCCCCCGCCGAGGACGACGCCGATCCGCGACAGGTCCTCCCGGTCGAGGTCGAGGCCGGCGTCGGCGAGCGCCTCGCGCGCGGCCGTCAGGCCGATGACATCGGTCCGGGAGAGGCGACGCCGGAGGCGCGGCGAGACGCCCGGTTCGGGCAGTTCGCCCACCTCGGCGGCGAGCTTCGTCCGGAAGCCGCTCGCGTCGAAGAGGGTGATCGGGCCGATCCCGCTCCGGCCGGCCACGAGGCCGGCCCAGGTGGAGGTGAGGTCGTTCCCGAGCGAGCTGACGGCCCCGAGGCCGGTGACGACGACGGTCCTGTCGGACATGCCGGGAATCGTACACGGGGTCGCCGCGGCGCAGCAGGAGGGCGTCGGGGACCCGATAATCAGGCGCATGACCGAGCGCGTCGACTGGAACCGGTACTTCATGAACATCGCGGCGGAGGTCGCCACGCGGTCCACCTGCCCGCGCAAGCACGTCGGCGCGGTCATCGTCCGGGACCGGCGGATCCTCTCCACGGGCTACAACGGCTCTCTCCGGGGTCTCCCGCACTGCGACGAGGCCGGCTGCCTGATGGAGGACGGGCACTGCATCGCCACGGTCCACGCCGAGGCGAACGCGATCCTCCAGGCGGCGATGAACGGAGTGAGGATCGAGGGGGGCGAGATCTACACGACCGCCTCTCCCTGCTGGAACTGCTTCAAGCTGATCGGGAACGCCGGCCTGGTCGGGATCTGCTTCTCGGAGTTCTACCGCGAGCCGCGAATCCTCGAATACGCCGAACGGATGGGGATCCGACTCGTCGACCTCGGCCCCGGGCGGCGCTGAGCTTCAGCGTCCCGCGGCGACGCGCTCGACCCAGTCCTCCACGACGAGCCGGGCGCCCGAGGAGACCTGGCGGAAGCGGCATCCGAAGCCGGGCGGGTCGTCGTCGTGGCGGACGACGAGCGCCTCGCCCGTGACGACCTTCCCCTCCGGGTCGTCCGGCAGCGCGAAGGACACCTCGAGCCGCGCCCCGATCGGGTGGATCCGGGACGCCGCCACGTAGAAGCCGGTCCGCGAGAGGTTCGTCAGGCGCGCTTCGAACGTCTCGCCGTCGCGCCAGAACGTGATCGGCGAGTCGACGACGACGCGCGTCTCGGCCCGCTCGACGATCGGCAGGAAGCGCTTCACCTCGGCGAGGAACGTCGGCTCGTCGATCGGCTTGCGGAGGAAATGGTCTGCGCCCGCGCGGCGTCCCTCGTCCTCCATCTTCATCGAGGAGAGCATGACGACGAGGATGCGGGCGGTGACAGGGTCGGACTTCAGGATGCGACACGCCTGGATGCCGTTCATCTCGGGCATCTCGATGTCCAGGACGATCAGGTCGGGCTTCTCCGTCCGGGCGACCCGGATCGCCTCCAGGCCGGTCGAGGCGGTCAGGATCCGGCAGTCGGCGCGCGAGAGGAACGTGGCCTCGAGGTCGAGGAAGCTCCTCATGTCGTCGACGAGCAGAATCGTGTGCATCGAACCGGTACGCCCTCGCTTCCCCGAGTTTACGCTCCGCCTCACCAGGTGAGGCGCACGCCCGCGGCCAGGGTCCTTCCGGGGAGCGGCACGCCCGGCACCTCCTCGTAGCGGACGGCCCCGAGGTTCTCCCCCTCGACGTAGACCTCGACGACGTCGCCGTCCACGACGTCGTAGCCGAGGCGGGCGTCGAGGAGGAGGACTCCCTCGTCGAAGGAGGGCCGGTCGAAGTACGAGAGGCGCGCGAGCGCCTCGACGCGGAAGGGGACGCGGACCTCCGCGAGGAGGTCCCACCGCGTCCGCAGCGGGTCGAGGACGTAGCGTCCCTCGGTCGCGCCCGCCTCGGCCCGGAGCTTCTCGAGGTCGGCCGAGTAGACGGCGGCCCGGAACGCGAGCCGGGCGAGCGGCGTCGGGGCGAGGCGCGCCGCGTCGAGGACGACGGTCGCCTCGAGGCCGCGCGTGTCGACGGTGCGGAGGTTCGTGGCCCGGTACGGCTCGTCCGGGCCGGAACGGACGAAGTCGACGAGGTCCGTGCCGTGACGGAGGAAAACGGCCGCGTCGAACGAGAGGGCGCCGTGGTCCCAGGAGAGGCCCGCCTCGTACGACGCCGATTTCTCGGGTTTCAGCGCGGGGTTGCCGATCGTCTGCGGGTCGACGTAGTGGAGCTCGGTGAACGTCGGGACCCGGAACGCGGTGCCCGCCGAGGCGCGGACCTTCACGCCGGCCCCGAGCCCGACCCACGCCGCGAGCTGCGGCGAGAGGCGCGTCCCGAAGCCCTCGTGCCGGTCGGCGCGGAGGCCTGCACGCACCCCGCCGGCGGCCGGGGACGCCGCGGCGAACGGCCGGGCCAGCTCGACGAACGCGGCGCTCCGGGAGCGTGCGCGTCGTCCCAGGTTCGTGGAGTCGATCGTGTCGCGCCCCGCCTCTCCCCCGATCGCGAGGGAGCCGCCGAGGAGCGGGCGTCGCGCGACGAGGCGGACGGCGGAGCGGTCGGTGTCGTGGAGGTTCCGGTAGAAGGAGGGGTCGGTCCGCTCGAGGACGAAGTCGTCCCGGTGGTCGCGCACGGAGGCCGAAGGGGCGAGCGTCCAGCCGCCGCCGAGGGAGAGGTCGGCCGAGAGGCGCAGGCTCCGGCTCCTCGTCTCCTCGTACTGGTTCGGATAGCGCGTGCCGTAGAACCCCCAGGCGCCGAAGGCCCGGCTCGCGCCGCCTCCCGAGAGGGTGACCGGGCCGGCCGCGGTCTCGAGCCGCAGCGAGGCGCGGACCGTCTTCTCGGCGTGCTCCCGGTCGTCGCGGAAGCCGCTCGATTCGGAGCGGGAGGCGTCGACCGAGACCGTGAGGGAGTCGGAGAGCCTCGTGGCGACCCGGACGCTCCCGGCGTCGAGCGAGTGGGAGCCGTGGACGTATCGGCCTTCGATCTGGGCGCGCGCGCGGCCGAGGTCCGCGCCGCGCGTGACGATGTGGATCACGCCGCCGACCGCCTCGGAGCCCCAGAGCGCCGAGGCGGAGCCGTAGAGGACCTCGATCCGCTCGATGGCGTCGGCCGGGACGTCGAGGTCCAGCGAGTGGTGGTTCGTCTGGGGGTCGTTGACCGGCTCCCCGTCCACGAGGATCAACGTGCCGTTGAAGTCGGCCCCGCGGAGGGAGACGTCGGCCTGGACCCCGGGTCCGCGGCGCCTCACGTCGACGGAGGGGAGATACCGGAGGAGGTCGGCCAGCGAGCGCGCCGGGAGCCGCTCGATCTCCTCCCGGCTGAGGACGGCGACCGTCGCCGCCTCCGTCCCCGCCCCCGCGTGCGAGGCGACGACGGCCACCTCCGCCTTCACGGGGGAGGGCGCGTCCTCCTCCTCGAACGGCCGCACTGCGAGCGACGGGGCAGAGGCGAAGAGGACGAGGATGAGCGCGACCGTGCGGAGCATGCGGCGCGGAGGATAGCGGACGCGGCCCATCGCGCTACTCTTCCGTCATGAACGCCGCTCGCGCCGTCGTCCTCGCGCTCGCCGGGGCCCTCCTCGCGCTCCCCGCGTCCGCCCAGAAGCCGAAGCCGCGAGCCGTCCTCGTGGAGGCCGACGGTGACGAGGAGGCGCTCTCCGCGTTCGTGGCCCGCCTCGAGTCGGACCTCTCCGATCGAGGGAAGGCGACGCTTTCGGACGCCCGCCTCGCCGGGATCTCCCTCGGCGCGGTCGTTGCGGAGCCGGACGGCGAGGCCGCCCGCGTCCTGCGTGCGGAGTGGGCCGGAGCGGGCTGGATCGGCATCTCGCTCGCCCCTTGCCGCGTGGACGTCAGCCGGATGACCTACCGCGAGAGGAGCCCGGAGGGATACGCCTACGACCGGGTCGTGGAGAACGTTCGGGTGGACTGCCCGGCGACGCTCCGGATCGTCGACTCCGCCACCGGGAAGGAAAAGAAGCCCCTGGAGGTCACCGGCACCGCGAACTACCGGAGGAGCGGTCCCGACGACGAGGAGAGCCCGCAGCTCGAGGCGACCCGCGACGCCGCCGAGAAGGCGGCGAAGAAGCTCCCGGCTGCGCTCGGCCGCTGAGGGCGCCGCCGGAAGCTGGCCCCGCCGGGGCGAAGAGATACTTCGCGCGGGTTTCATGCCCTGGGCCTATCCTCGGCTGTTCGGGCGCCCGACACGCGGCGTCCGTGGCGGTTCGACATGAGGCACCCTCGACACCCGTCTCTTCTCGCGCTCGCGTTCCTCCTCGCTCCGGCCACCGGCTTCTCTCTCGACGTCGTCAGCCTGCCGCCGGGAACCGGGGCGGCGGGGATCGCCGTTGCTCCCGACGGGACCGTCTGGTTCTCGGCGCAGTTCTCCGGGGCGCTCGGCCGCGTGAGCCCGTCCGGCGAGGTCTCGCTCTTCCCGTTTCCCTCGCGCGACACCCAGCCGCTCGCGGTGGCCGTCCAGCCGGACGGCACGGCGTGGAGCGCCGACCTCGCCGGCGGGCGGCTCGGCCGCGTCGCGCCGGACGGCACCTTCACGGAGATCTCCACCGGAAGAGCGGGAGGGGAGCCGACGGGGCTCGCCGTGTCCGCAGACGGGATCGTGTGGTTCACGCGGCCGGCCGAGGGGCGCGTCGGGCAGCGCGGCTCGGACGGGACGGTGCGCGAGTTCGCCCTTCCGGAGGCGAGCGAGCCGACCGGGATCGCCGTCGCGCGAGACGGCGCTGCTTGGGCCGTCGAAAGGAGAGGCAACCGCCTCGTGCGCATCTCCCCCGACGGGGAGATCACGGCCTGGCCGCTCGCGACGCCGAACGCTCAACCCGACGCGCTCGCCGTCGCGCCGGACGGGTCCGTCTGGGCGGCCCTGCCGAACGTGAGCCGCATCGCCCGGGTCTCGTCGAAGGGGACCCTCGAGGAGTTCGCCGTCGACGGCGCTCCGGCCGGAATCGCCGTGGCGCCGGATGGAACGGTCTGGTTCGCGGCCCCGACGGCGAAGAAGCTCGGGCGGTTCCTTCCGGGAACGGGCAAAGTCGTCTGGACGCCGCTCCCGGACGGGCCGGTCGCCGTCTCGGCGGCCGGGGACGGAACGGTCTGGGTCGTCCTCGGCATCGGCGACAAGCTCGGGCGGATCGTGCCGAAGGAGTAGGCGCGCCGCCGGGTCTCCTCTTTTTCTGGTCGTAGCCCTTGACGAACGCTTTCCGCGGTCCCAGATTACCTACCGGTCGGTAGCTCGATCCGGTGGACGGATAGGGGCTGCCGGGGAGGTTCGATCCGTGCCGCAAGAACCTGGTGAAAGCTCTGTCCGCAAGAGACTTATGGACGCCGCGATCCTCCTCTTCACGAATCGCGGCTATGCCGCGACCTCAGTCCGGGAGATCGTGGAGATGGCGGGTGTGACCAAGCCGTCGCTCTACTACCACTTCGAGAGCAAGGAGGGGATCTACCTCGCGATCCTCGAGGAGCTCCTGAAGATCGCCGACGAGGGGATCGCGGCCAGCCGGGTGAAGGACGGCACCGCGAGGGAGCGCCTCCAGGCGTTCCTCCTCGGGATCTTCCGCATCTTCGAAACGAAGAAGGCCGAGGTCCGGATGATGAACGCGGTCTTCTGGGGGCCGGCCCAGGGCGCGCCGCCGTTCGACTTCGAGATCTTCCACGAGAAGCTGAAGGCCGTCATCGCAGAATTCGTCGCGGAAGGAATCGCCGCGGGCGACCTCCGGCCCTCCGATCCACAAGACGTCACCCTCGCCCTCATGGGAGTCCTCTCCTTCAACATGGACCTCACCCTCGCGCACCCGGAGCTCGGGCTCGGGCAGGACGGCCTCCGCCGGACGCTCGACCTCGTCTTCGAGGGCCTCGCCGCCCCCCTCACCGCCCAGCAGGAGCCCGCTCGATGAGCCGCACGACCCTCGCCGCCCCGTCCGCAGCCCTTCTCCTCGTCCTCGCCGCCGGCGCCGCCGGCTGCGGCAAGCCGGCCGCCGGAAACGGCTCGGCGAACGGAGCGCGTCCGCCCGCCGCCGTGGAGACGGCGAAAGCCGGCACGGCCCCGATCGAGGAGGCCGTCGAGGTCGTCGGAAGCCTGACCGCCCGGAGCGAGGCCGACGTGAAGACCGAGTACACCGGGACCGTCGCCGAGGTCTACGTCACCCAGTGGGTGCGCGTGAAGGCGGGGACGCCGCTCGCCCGGCTCGACACCCGGGAGGCCGACGCCGGCCGGCAGGCGGCGAAGGCGGGCGCGCTCCAGGCCGAGGCCGGCGCGAAGCGCGCCGCCCGGGAGCTCGACCGGACGGTGAAGCTGAAGGAGGCGGGGCTCGCCACGCAGCAGCAGCTCGACGAGGCGCGCTCCGCGGAAGAGGCGGCGCGAGCCGCGGCCGACGCGGCGAAGGCCCAGCTCGCCCTCGCCGAGACGCGCCTCGGGAAGGCCGTCGTGAGGGCGCCGATCGATGGCGTCGTCGCGCTCCGGAACGTGAACGTCGGCGACTACGTCGAGAACATGGGGAACCCGCCGCCGATGTTCCGGGTCGTCGACAACCGCGTGCTCGAGCTGACGGCGAACGTCCCGTCGGCGCGGATGGCGGCCCTGAAGGTGGGCCAGCCGTTCTCGTTCACGAGCGATGCGCTCCCGGGGCGGACCTTCTCCGGGAAGGTCTCCTTCATCAACCCCGTGGCCGACGAGGCGAGCCGGACGGTGAAGGTGAAGGCCGAGGTGCCGAACGCCGACGGCGCGCTGAAGGCCGGGCTCTTCGTGAAGGGACGGATCGTCACCGGCCGAAGAGAGGGCGTCCTCGTCGTGCCGCGGGCCGCCCTCGTCTCCTGGGACACGGTCGCCCGGCGGGGCGCGCTCTACGTCGTCGAGGGCGAGGTCGCGAAGACGGTCGAGGTGGAGACGGGCGCGACGGCCGGAGACCTCGTCGAGGTCGTGAAGGGGATCGCCGCGGGACGGGAGGTCGTCACGCGCGGAGGCTTCAACCTGAGGGACGGGGACCGCGTCCGGGTCGTCCGGGGAGCCTGAGCCGTGTTCCTCTCGGACCTCTCCATCAAGAGGCCCGTCTTCGCGACGGTCCTCATGCTCGCCCTCGTCACGCTCGGCGTCTTCTCGTACCGGCGCCTCGCGATCGACATGATGCCGGACGTCGAGATCCCGTTCCTCTCGATCGTCACGCAGTACCCCGGGGCCTCGCCGGAGACCGTCGAACGGGAGGTCTCGAAGCGGATCGAGCAGGCCGTCAACCCGATCTCGGGCGTGAAGCACGTCTTCTCGACCTCGCGCGAGGGGCTCTCGGTCGTCTACGTCGAGTTCAACCTCGAGGTGAAGATCAACGACGTCGCGCAGGACGCGCGCTCGAAGATCTCGGCGATCCGCAACGACCTCCCGGCCGGGATCGAGGAGCCGGTCATCCAGAAGCTCGACATCGGCGGGATGGCGGTCCTCTCGGTCGCCGTCCGGTCCGAAAGGATGACGCCGCGCGAGCTGACGACGCTCGTCGACCGGAAGGTCAAGCGGCGCCTCGAGAACCTCCCCGGCGTCGGGAAGGTCGACCTCGTCGGCGAGAGCCTCCGGGAGGTCGCGGTCGACCTCGACCCCGCGCGCCTCGACGCCCTCGGGCTCGGAGTGGACGAGGTCGTCGCCGGCCTCGCCGGCGAGAACGTGAACACCCCCCTCGGCCGCCTCAGCCGCGCCGACCAGGAGATGCCGGTCCGCGTCTCCGGCAAGCCGAAGGAGGTCGGCGGGTTCCGGTCGATGGTCGTCGCCACCCGCGGCGGCGTGCCGGTCGCGCTCGGAGAGGTCGCCGAGGTGCGCGACACCGTCGAGGAGCAGCGGAAGCTCGCCCTCGTCAGCGGCGTCCCGGCCGTCGCGCTCGACGTCTACAAGCAGAGCAAGGCGAATACGGTCGGCGTCGTCGAGGCGGTCACGAAGGAGATCGAGGAGCTCCGCGCCGAGCTCCCGCCGTCGGTCGAGATCCAGGTCGTCCGCGACGGCTCGATCATGATCAAGGAGTCGGTCCACGACGTCACGAACACGCTGATCATCGGCGCGATCCTGACGATCCTCATCGTCTTCCTCTTCCTCAACTCCTGGCGCTCGACCGTCATCACCGGGCTGACGCTCCCGATCTCCGTCATCTCCTCGTTCATCGTCATGTACTTCCTCGGGATGACGCTGAACATCATGACGCTCATGGCGCTGTCGCTCGCGATCGGGCTCCTGATCGACGACGCGATCGTCGTGCGCGAGAACATCGTCCGGCACCTCGAGCAGGGGCAGGACCACATGACGGCGGCGCGGGTCGGGACGGCCGAGATCGGCCTCGCCGTCCTCGCGACGACCCTCTCCATCGTCGCCGTCTTCGTCCCGGTCGCCTTCATGAAGGGGATCATGGGGCGCTTCTTCTTCCAGTTCGGGATCACGGTCGCCTTCGCGGTCCTCGTCTCGCTCTTCGTCTCCTTCACGCTCGACCCGATGCTCTCCTCGCGCTGGGTCGACCCGGACGTCGAGCGGCTCGGGAACCGCCACGCCGTGGCGCGCGCCCTGGACCGGTTCAACGACTGGTTCGACCGGACGGCCGACGGCTACAAGGTGCTCATCGCCTGGGCGCTCGACCACCGGAAGGCGGTCCTCGCGCTCGCGACGGCCGCCTTCGTCCTCGGCGTCGGGCTCTTCGGGGCGCTCAAGAGCGAGTTCCTCGGCGTCTACGACCAGGCCGAGTTCCAGATCAAGTTCCGGACCGCGCCTGGCGCCTCGTTCGACGAGACGAAGGGGCGGATGGACGCCGTCCTCGCCGAGCTCGGGAAGATGCCCGAGGTGAAGCACACCTACGCCTCGATCGGCGCGGGGGACATGGGGACCGTGCGCGACGCGCGGGTCTACGTGAAGCTCGTCGAGAAGTCGGAGCGGGGCAAGCACGCGACCGTCCTCGCCGCCGAGGCGCGGCAGAGGATCTCCGGGATCGCCGGGATCATCCCGTCCGTCGAGATGCAGAGCGACGACTTCGCGGAAAAGCCGGTCATGGTCTCGATCCGCGGCGAGGAGATCCCGCTCCTGAAGAAGTACGCCGCCGAGCTCAAGAAGGGGGCCCTCGCGATCCGCGGGATCGAGGACGTCGAGGTGACGCTCGAGCTCGACCTCCCGGAGTACCGGCTCGTCGTCGACCGCGAGCGCGCGGCCGCCTCCGGCCTCTCCACCCCGGCGATCGCCCGGACGGTCGGCGCCCTCGTGGGCGGGCAGGCCGTGACGACGTACGAGGACGAGGAGGGGGAGGCGGTCGACGTCCGCGTCCGGCTCCCGCTCGAGATGCGCCGCGACGTGACGCAGGTCGGAGACCTCCGGATCGCCGTCCCCGGCGGGCGGGGCGGGGTCCCCGCGCTCGTGCCGCTCTCGGAGCTCGTGAAGGCCGAGCGGGCGACGTCGCCCTCCGAGATCTCGCGGCGCGACCTCTCGCGCGAGGTCCTCCTGACCGCGAACCTCGACGACCTTCCGCTCGGGGCGGCCGTCGAGCAGATCCGCGAGGCGGCGGCGAAGATCGAGATGGCCCCCGGCTACGAGATCTACTTCCCCGGCGAGACCGAGCGGATGGAGGAGAGCTTCGGCTACATGGCCGAGGCGCTCCTCCTCGCGGTCGTCTTCGTCTACCTCATCCTCGCGGCGCAGTTCGAGTCGTTCATCGACCCGCTCTCGATCATGCTCTCGCTCCCGCTCTCGATCGTCGGCATGGCCGGGATGCTCTTCCTGACCGGCGACACGCTCAGCATCATGTCGCTCATCGGCCTCATCCTCCTGATGGGGCTCGTCACGAAGAACGCGATCCTCCTCGTCGACTACACGAAGGTCCTCCGGAAGGGCGGCATGGAACGCCGCGAGGCGCTCATCACCGCGGGGCGGACGCGGCTCCGCCCGATCCTGATGACGACGCTCGCGATGATCTTCGGCATGCTGCCGCTCGCCCTCGGGCTCGGCCAGGGGGCCGAGATGCGGGCGCCGCTCGGCCGGGCCGTCATCGGCGGCCTCATCACCTCGACCGTCCTGACGCTCCTCGTCGTCCCGGTCGTCTACGCGCTCTTCGACGACCTCGCCCTCTTCATCCACCGGCGCTGGGCGAAGGCGAACGCCCTCGAGCAGGAGGCGCACGGGCACACGGGGAAGGCGGCTGCGAAGGCCACGGCCGCGACGCTCTTGCTCGCCCTGCTCGTCCCGGCCCCTCTCGCATCGGCTGCGGAGCCCGCCTCGAGCGGCCGCCGCGTCCTGACGCTCTCCGACGCCCTCTCGATCGCCGCGGAGAAGAACCGCGACGTCGCGAAGGCGCGCGCCTACCAGAGCTGGGTCCGGGGCAAGTACGTCGAGGAGCGCGCGGGAGCGCTCCCGACAGTCGCGGCGACGGGCTCCTTCGGCCGCTCGTGGGACGGGACCTATGCCGCGCTGACGGACGGGCTCTTCCCCTCGGGGCAGACCGTGAAGACGGCGGGCGTCTCCCTCACGCAGACGCTCTTCGCGTGGGGGAAGGTCGGGGCGGCGGTCCGGGCCGCGAAGGACGGCATCGCCTCGGCCGAGGACCAGCTCGAGCACTACCGGCAGGCCGCGGCCCGGGACGTGACCGAGGCGTTCCACGACGTCCTCCTGGCGAAGAGGATCGAGGCGATAGCGAAGGAGACCCTCGAGCAGCGCGAGCGCCAGCTCGGGGAGGCGGAGCGGCGCCACACGCTCGGGACCGTCACCGACTACGACGTCCTCGCCGCGCGGGTCGCCCGCGACAACCAGCGCCCCGAGGTGCTCCGGACCGCGAGCGCCGTCCTCGTGGCGCTCGACCGGCTGAGGCTCGTCCTCGCCGAGGAGTCGGGAGAGATCGACGTGGTCGGGGCGCTCGAGGCGGAGGCCGTGGAGCTCCCTTCCTTCGAGGAGGCGGTGGCGACGGCGCTCGAGAAGCGCCCGGACCTCTCCGGTCTCGTCCGGAACGCGGCGATCTACCGCCAGCTCGTCCGGATTCGAAACGCCGACGACAAGCCGCGGCTCGACCTCCGCGCGAACGCCGGATGGCAGTGGTTCGACGCGGGCGTCGTCTCGGCCTCGGGCAAGGTCTGGGGGGCGGGCCTCTACCTCTCCTTCCCGTTCTTCGACGGGCTGGCGACGCGGGGGCGCGTGGCGCAGGCGCGGAGCGATCTGACGCGGGCCGAGCTGGACCTCGCTCAGGCGCGCGACGGGATCCACGTCGAGGTCCGGACGGCGCTCGACCGGGCGCGGGTCGCGGCGGAGATCGTGAACGCCCTCTCGGGCAACGTCGCGCAGGCCCGGCGGCTCCTCGAGATGTCGGAGACGGGGCGCGAGCTCGGCGTGAAGACGCGCCTCGAGGTGGACGACGCCCTCCTGAACGCCCGCGCGGCCGAGGCGAACCTCGCCCGCGCGAAGAGGGACTACCTCGTCGCGCTCGCCGACCTCCGGTACGCGCAGGGAACGCTCTGACGGGGCGGGGCGCGTCGGGGAGAATGGCGCGATGACGACGGGACGGTTCGCGCATCTGCTCGTCGAATCGCCGAAGGCGCCGCCGACCGAGGCCGAGCTCGACGCAATCGCGGAGGCGATCGGGACGCCGCTCCCGGAGGAGCTCCGGGAGTGGCTCGCCGCGTTCAACGGCGGCAAGCTCGACTACGTCTTCGACCTCGCGACGGAGGCCGGGCCGTTCCCCGTATGCTTCTACACCCTCTATTCGACCCGCCGGCCGTCTCCCGCGCGGGCCGCCGCCGGCCTCGTCCTCCACGAGCTCGAGATGGAGCGGCGCCTGAAGGAGCTCCGGCCGGGCCTGCTGCCGATCGCGGGGGACGGCGGCACGTCGGTCCTCTACGTCGACCTCGCGCCGCCGGGGACGGGGCAGGTCGTGGCGTACGTCGAAGGGCTGCCGGGATGGGACGGGACGCCGGACGGCTGCTTCGTTCCGGTCGCCCCGAGTCTTACCGCGTACGCCGCGGGCCTCTACCTGAACACCGTGGAGGAGCCGAAGCGCGGAGGGTAGGGAGCGCGGGAGGCCGGCGCCGTCCCGCCCGTCCCCTCGGGGAGCGATGGCGGATACGATTCGGACATGAAGACGATCGGAGCGGCAGTCCTGGTACTCTCTCTGGGCGGAGGCGCGTCCCTCGCGGAGGCCGGGGAGGCTCGACCCGGCGCCACCCGGGTCGCCGCGCCGGCGGAGGTCGCCTCCCGGGCGCGGACGCTCCTCGAGACCCAGGCGGCGGCCTGGAACAGGGGCGACCTCGAGGCCTTCTGCTCGGTCTACGCCGAGGACGCCCTCTTCCTGACGGCGTTCGGCCTGACGAAGGGACGCGCGGAGGTCCTGGCGCGCTACCGGACGCGCTATCCCGACGCCGCCGCGCGAGGGACGCTCTCGTTCGCGGTCCTCTCGGTCGACCGGCTCGCGGGGACCCCTTCGGAGGAGGCGATCGCGGTCGTCGCCCGATGGACGATCTCGCATCCCGACCGCCCGGCGGCGACGGGGCTCACGCTCCTCAACCTCGTGCGGAGCGGCGCGGGCTGGAAGATCGTCCACGACGCCTCCATGTGATCGGACCGCTCGCTCACCGGGCCCGGGCTCCGATCGGGGCGAGCGGGGCCTTCGGCAGGAGACAGGGATGAGAAGAACGCCTGTGCACGTCGTCGCCGCGACCGTCCTCGCGACCTTCGTCGCCGCCGCCGAGGGGCCGGCGCCTCGCCCGGCCCTCCGCGCGGCGGTCGCCGCCTCTCTCGCGGACGTGGGCTGGCTCTCCGGGAAATGGGTCGTCGAGAACGGCGAGACGTATTCCGAGGAGTGGTGGTCGGCGCCCTCGGGCGACTCGATGGTCGGAGCCTGGCGCCTCTCGCGGTCCGGACGCGCGAGGCTGTTCGAGCTGCTGACGCTGATGGAAGAGGAGCGGCGGGTCGTCCTCCGGATCCGTCACTTCGACGCGAAGGGCGTTGCGTGGGAGGAGAAGGATCGCCCCCTCGTCCTGCCGCTCGTCGAGAAGGGGGCGGGGCGCGCCGTCTTCGAGGGGATGGAAGGGGATGGGCTGCTCCGCATCTCGTATCGCCGCGACGCGGAGACGCTGACGGTCGAGATCGAGAAGCCGGAAAAGCCGCTCCAGCGCTTCCGCTTCGGCCGGGCGGGGAGCTGAGCCCCCGGGGGCGCGCGCCTGGCGCGCCCCCGGAGGCTTCCGTTCACGGCTTCTTGCGCTGCGAGACCGCGAAGGGGTCCTGGGTGACGTTGTCGATGACGTAGGCGACACCGCCGACGTAGCAGCCGGAGGTGCCGTTCGTGAGGGTGACGGAGCCCGAGGGAAGGTTGGTCGTGAGACGCGCGAGCGGCTCCTGCGCGTAGCGGGTCGGAGGGAGAGTGAGGGCGAGCTTCGATCCGACGGTCTGACCGTCCTCGTCCCTGGCCTCGAGCTCGACGACGCACTCCTTGTCGCTCACGTTGTAGACGCCGATGTTCGTCCGGAACGCGGAGTCCTGTCGGACGCCGGGAAGGACGCCGACCTCGCCCGTTCGGAGGAGGGCCGGGGAGGCGCTCGTGCGGACGTCGCCGGCGAGGGCGAACTGGCCGGTCGTCCCGCCGGCGAAGGGCGCCCAGGTCCGTGCCCCGGCGACGATCGCCCCGGTCGAGGAGATGTAGAGCGTCCCGAAGGTCTGCTCGAGGCCGAAGGCCGACTTCACGACGTCGGAAACCGTCCTCGAGCCCTTCGGCGCGAGGCGGATCGGGGAGGCTTCCCGGCGGCCCGCCGCGGTCCAGAGCTCGAGGCCGACGAGCGTTTCGGTCGACTCGAGGTTCGTGAGGGAGAGGTCGGAAACGAAGGGGACGCCGGCGGCGTTCTTCGTGCTCGCCACCGAGGGGATCAGGCTGTTGAATCGCCAATCCGGGGCGTCCCGCTGGACCGAGAGCCGCAGGATTCCGCCCGGCGAAGGGAGCGTGGCCGTCTCGCCGGCGGCCTGGAAGGCCGGGGCCTCCGGCCCGTCCGAGGTCGCCACGAGGTTTTCCGCGGCGCCGACGGAGATGGGGAGCTGGCGGGTGATAGGGCTCTGGCCGGGCGGCGTCCAGGTCAGGGCGACGGTCGTCGAGGCGACCGGCGCGGTGTACTGGAAGGCGACGGACGGGCTCGTCGAGCCGGCGGGGGAGGCGTTCTGGCCGAGGTCCCAGCTGAAGCCTCCGATGAGCAGGAGAGAGTCGTTCCTCTCGTTGTAGGCGCGGGCCGAAAGCGCGTCTCCGACGCGAACGGAGATCGCTCCGCCACAGCCGCCGCCGCCCGGTCCGGGTCCGCCGGGGCAGAGGTCGACTCCGTCGAGGGCGATCCGGATGGACGGGTCCACGACGACGGCATCACCTGCCACCATCAGGTAGTAGGTCATGCCCTCCTCGAGGTACGAGGTGAGCCGCCCGCGAGCGCACGCGCCCGCGACCGGGGTGAGGCCCGCGCAGCCGCCGGTGTAGAGGCCGAGGACCGGCTGGTAGTCGGCGGGCGCGCTGCCCCCCGTCTCGAAGACGTACGCGTCGGAGGTGGCGGGCTCGAACTTGAACCAGACCGACTTCCCCGGGGACGCGGTCGCGCACGGCATCGGAGGGTCGCCGGCCTCGGTCGCCTGGACGGTTTCGAGCTGCTGGGTGAACGGGAGCTCGAGGCCGGAGATCGTGATCGCGGCGGCGCAGGTGTCGTTCGACGGCGGGGCCGCGCCGGCGACCGGCGCGACGAGAAGCAGTGCCACCAGGGCGAGGGACGAGGGGTGTCTGGGCATCCGGGTTCCTCCTGAAGGGGTGATTTGGAGGCGAAGGTTCGACGGTAGTGTCGCTCGTTCGCCCGTTCCCACGCACGACTTATGATGCGCCGATGTCCCGGACCGCCTGGGGAGCGATCGCTCTGGTCGGTGTCCTCTCCGCGCCGCCCGCCCGGGCGCAACCGGTCGAGAGCGCGGCCGAAAGGCCGACCGTCGGCCTCGTCCTGTCGGGGGGCTCGGCGCACGGGCTCGCCCACGTCGGCGTCCTGAAAGTCCTCCACGAGCTGCGGATACCGGTCGACGTCGTGACGGGGACGAGCATGGGCTCGATCGTCGGGGGTCTCTACGCGGCCGGGATGTCGCCGCCCGAGATGGAATGGCTGATGGGGACGATCGACTGGGAGGACATCCTCGACGATCGCCCGTCGCGCGACCGGCTCTCGTTCCGGAGGAAACAGGACGAAATGCCGAGCTACGTCGACCTCGAGATGGGCCTGACGACGCGGGGACTCGCCTTCCCCTCGGGGCTCATCGCCGGACAGAAGCTGGGATTCCTCCTGAAGTCCCTGACGCTCGGAACGGTGGGTATCGAGGAGTTCGACGACCTGCCGATCCCCTTCCGGTGCATCGCGACGGACATCGCGACCGGGGAGAAGGTCGTCCTCGCGGGCGGGAGCCTCGCCGAGGCGATCCGGGCGAGCATGTCGATCCCCGGAGTCTTCTCACCCGTCCCGCGGGGCGATCGCCTCCTCGTCGATGGTGGCCTCGTGGACAACCTCCCGGTCGGAGAGGCCCGGGACCTGGGCGCCGACGTCGTCATCGCCGTGGACGTCTCGAGCGACAAGTTCGACATGGAGAAGCTGAAGTCGTTCGGAGGCGTCCTCAGCCGGATGACGAGCCTGCCGGTCGTGCGGAACGTCTCGGTGTCCGCTCCTCGCGCGAACGTCGTCCTGACGCCGCGCGTCGGCGACATCCCCTCGATGGGCTTCTCCCGCGCGGCCGAGATCGTCGCGCGCGGCGAGGAGGAGGCGCGCCGGCTCGCGAAGGTCCTCTCGGCGCTCTCGGTCCCGGAGGAGGAGTACCGCGCCCATCGCGAACGGATCCGCGGCCGAAGGGTCGACCGGATCATCGTCGACGAGATCCAGACCGTGAGCGTCGGCGTCGACTCGAGACAGGTCCGGGCGCGTCTCGAGAGCCGGCCGGGGGAGCCGCTCGACGTCGGGACGCTCCGGAGGGACCTCGATCGCATCTACGAGATGGGCGTCTTCGAGACGGTGGAGTTCCGGATCCTCCGCGACGAGGGACGGCACGTCCTGGTCATCGACGCGCGGCCGAAGTCGTGGGGGCCGACGTTCGTCCGGGTCGGGAGCGGGTTCGAGGCGGACTTCGACGGGGACGCGACCGTCGCCCTTCGCGGGACGCTCCACGCGATGCAGCTGAACTCCCGCGGTGGCGAGGTGAAGGCGACGCTCGAGCTGGGCACCGTGCCCGGGCTGAACGTGGAGTACTACCAGCCGCTCGACTTCCGGGGCCGGACGTTCTTCAGCGTGGACGGCTCGTTCGTCCGGACCCTGGCCCGCGTCTCCACGCCGGACGGCCTCGTCGGCGAAGGACGGATCACGCTCCTGCAGGGCTCCGTCGACGCCGGGCTCTCGCTCGGCTCCTGGGGGCAGGTGCGCGCCGGGGTCTTTCGCGGCGCGGGCCGCGGGGAGCCCCTCGTGACGAACGTGCCGATCGACGATCTCGAGCTTGACGTCGGCGGCCTCTTCGCGCAGGCCTCCGTCGACACGCTCGACGACCTGTCGTTTCCGCGGCGCGGGACGCTGGCGATCGCCGCCGTGGAGGCGTATCGCCCCGACCTGGGGTCCGAGAGCTCCTTCAACCGGCTGATCCTGAGGGGCACCCAGGCCATCTCCGTCGGGAGACGGACGGCCCTTCACCTGACGGGCGGGTGGGAGGACACGATGGGGAGCCACCCGCCGTTCTACCTCCTCTTCTCGCTCTCCGACTTCACGCGCCTCGCGGCTCTCTCTCGCGAGGAGGCGACCGGCGAGCGGGCCGCCTACGCCGCCGCCGTCGTCCAGAGGCGCATCGCGAGCCTGCCGACCCGGGTCGGGCGCGGCGTCTACCTCGGCGGCGCCTTCGAGGCCGGCCGCGTCTGGGCCCGGCGCGAGGATGTGGGGTTCGACGGGATCCGCCCCGCCGGGGGCCTCTTCGTCGGGGCCGACACGGTTCTCGGGCCGATTTACGCCGGCTTCGGCGTCGGCTACGGCGGCAACACGACGCTCTACGTCTTCCTCGGCCGGCCGTACTGACGCGAACGGGGAGGACCCGGTCCGCCGGGTCCTCCCCCCGGCGCCTTCGGCGCCTCCCTCTCCGCGCGGGAACGCTGCGCGGCGCGCCACGCCGAAACGACGAAGGGCCGGGGCTTCCGCCCCGGCCCTTCTCGCGAGGAGCCGGCTCAGGGCCGGGAGCGAGTCACTCGGCGGCCTGGTAGACGCCGTCGTTCGTCTTGTTGTCGACGACGGTCGAGTAGACGAGGAGGCCGCCTCCCTCCACCTCGAACGTCACGAGGAAGTCCTCGTGCGCGGAATCGCCGGCCGTGGTCGGCGGGATGAGGTCGAAGACCGGCTGCTGCACCTGGCTCCAGGCCGGGATGGAGCGGACGACTTCGCCGATGAGGGTCGCGTTCGAGGTCCAGGCGCGGAAACGGACGCTCTTCGTGTCGAAGCTCGGGTTGAAGTAGCCGACGTTCGTCCGCTTGCCGAGGCCCTTCGCGCGGTCCTCGGCGCTCGCGTTCGAGAGCTGGAGAAGGGTGCCGCCCGCGAGGACGTTCTCGCCCCGGGCGTTGTCGACCTTCAGGAGGGTCCGGCCGTTACCCGCCGCCGTCTGGTCGTTGACGACGGAGTGGAAGAACGTCGCCGGACCGCTCGCGGTGATGCGCGCGGCCGCGAGGCCCTCGAGGCCGCCGAAGAGCGAGGCGAGGACGTTCGGGATGGTGGCGTGCGTCGCGCCCGGGACGGTGGCGGTCACGGTCGCCGTCGGGGCGGCGAGGCCCGAGCTGTTCGAGACGAATCCGTCCACCGTGAGCGTGATCTCGGCGGGGGACGGGTTCCAGACGCTCAGGACGGAGTAGTACCGGGCGCCGTTGAGGCCTTCCGTGTTCACGACGGACGGATACCAGACGACCGTCGGCTCGGAGGCGTGGGCGAGCGGGGTGGCGGAGACGAGGGCAGCAAGTGCCGCTGCTGCGGTGACGCTCTTCATGTTCAATCTCCTGTCGGCGGCGTTTTCCGGGGACGCGACGACTACGCCTCCGGATCTCGGCGCGGATCGCGCGGGACGACGGAGGTGTGACGCGCGTCACGCGAGCCTTCACAGGAGGCAGAACGAGGGCGGCCAGCGGCAGGACGCGACTCGGACCGAACCGGGCCCCGATCGGTCGCTCGATGGGCCGTCCGGCCGCTCGGTCCCGCCACCTCGCCCGGGACGGTACGATCCCGCGGCCCGGGCTCCACCGAGGGAGGAACCGTGAACGCTCGATCGACGAGTTTCGACGCCCTGATCGCCGCCGCCCTGCTCCTCGCGGCCGTGTCCTCACCCGCCGCGCCCGTGCCTCTGTCGAACGGCGGCTTCGAGCAGGCCGCGGCCTCCCGCGCCGCCTCGTGGAGCGTCGTCGGCACGCTCCCGCCCGCGGCGATCGTCGTGCGCGACGCGGAGGTGAAGCGCGCGGGCGCCGCGAGCCTGCGCCTCTCGGCGACGAGCCCCGCGTCGATCACGGTCGCCTCGGACGAGGTCCGCCTCGAGGTGGGACACGTCTACCGCCTCTCGGCGTTCGTGCGGACGGAGAACGCCGTCTCCGACCCGACGGGGCGCTACCCGACGCCGGTCGCCGCGACGCTCGCGATGGAGTCGTTCCCGTTCACGAATCACTCCCCGTCGGCCGGCGCGACCCGACCGTTCGGGAAGGTCGAGACGCTCTTCGTCGCGACGACGGCGAGGGACCGCGTCCGCCTCCAGCTCGGGCGGAACGGCGCGGCGACCGGGACCGCCTGGTTCGACGACGTGACGCTCGAGGAGGTGACCGACGTCCGCGAGCTCGTCCCGATGGAGACGGTCCGCTGGCACGGGCCGGCCTTCCGCTACGACGAGAAGGGGTGGATCTACGTCCACGTTGAAGGGGAGCCGTACGAGCGAGGCTTCCAGTATGGCTCGCTCGTCGCCGAGGAGCTCGCCGAGTACGTGAAGAAGCTCGGCATCCAGGAGAACCCGAAGGACGGGCCGGGCGCGTGGGCCGAGATGCGCTTCTTCGCCGACGCCGTCTTCCTCCGCAAGTACGACGAGGAGTACCTCCTCGAGATGAAGGGGATCGCCGACGGCGCGGCGAAGGCGGGGGCGAAAGTCGACGGGAGGCCCGTCGACTTCCTCGACGTCGTCACGATGAACTCCTCGATCGACCTCGACTACGCGAAGTCGGCCCTCCGGTCGACGCCCCACCCGCTCACCGGGCGGAGCTTCCTGACGTCGGAGGACGAGGCGAAGATCCCCGAGCGGGCGCACAAGTGCTCCTCGTTCGTCGCGACGGGAGAGGCGACGAAGGACGGCCGCCCCGTCTTCGGGCAGATCTTCATGTGGGCGGGCTACACGGGCGTCCACTTCAACGTGATCGCCGACGTCGTCCCGTCGAAGGGGCATCGCCTCGTCTACCAGACCTACCCGGGCGGCATCCACTCCGGGACCGACTACTACATGAACGCCGCGGGGATCCTGATCGGCGAGACGACCGTCGCGCAGACGCCCTGGAACGTCGACGGGACGCCGATGTCGAACCGAATCCGGAAGGCGGCTCAGTACGCCTCCTCGATCGACGACGTCGCCCGGATCCTTCGCGAGAAGAACAACGGGATGTACACGAACGACTGGCCGATCGTCGACGTGAAGACGGGCGAGGTGGCCATCCTCCTCCTCGGGACGAAGGAGTCGAAGCTCTGGCGGACCGGGGAGGACCCGGCGCCGTTCGGAACGCCCGGCTTCCTCTGGGCGAACAACAACGCCCGCGACCCGGGCGTGAAGAGGGAGTACGGCGTCCAGCCGGACGACGCGCCGTTCGACCCGGTCTACGGCCCGTGGGACCGCGACGTCGCCTTCCGGAAGTGGTACGACGAGGTGAAGGGGCGGATCGACGCGACGGAGGCCGTGAACCTCTGGGCCTCCTCGCCGATCAACCGCCCGCACGCCTGCGACGGGAAGGTGACGACCGCCGAGATGGCCGAGAAGCTCGTCTTCCTGGCCCACTACGGCAAGGTCACGCTCCGCGAGAAGTTCCCCGCGGCCGGGAATCGCCGGATGCCGGACCACCCGGGGGCGATCCCGCACCTGACGCTCGGTTACGCCGTCTTCAGCCCCGTGTACATCGCGGAGAAGCTGAAGGAGGCGAAGGCGAAGGAGCCGAAGGCCGCGGCCGCGCCGAAGGAGCCGGCACTCGACGTGACGGCCGTCGAGGAGCGGCTCGCGTACGACGCCACGAAGCTCTGGAAGGGGAGCGTCTTCCCGAAGACCGAGGGGACGAACGGCCTCGTCTCGGGCGCGGCCGCCTACTGGCGGCTCCTCAAGGGGCTGCCGAAGGAGCCGGCGAGGGCGTTCGCGTCCGTTCGCGACGAGCTCGCCGGCCTGAACGCCCGAGCCGTCTGGTTCGCCGCGAAGGAGGGGGACGTCGCGATCCGGGAGGCGACGCGCGAGTACGGGCGGCGCTCGCCGTACCAGATCCCGCGCATCAAGGGGACCTTCGCGCTCCACCAGCTCCGGCTCCTCCTCGGGAACGAGAGGTTCCGGGCGGCGACGGACGCCGCGTTCACGGCGAACGCGGGGCGCGAGGTGTCGGCGGAGGAGCTCGTCGCGGCGCTCTCGACGGGGGCCGGGCGCGACGTCGCGCCGTTCCTCGCCCCGTGGGTCGAGGAGAAGGGCTTCCCCGACCCGAAGGTCGAGGCGAGGGCGCGAAAGGACGGGAAGGGCTGGCGCGTGACGCTCACGGTGACGCAGGAGGGGCGGCCGTACCACTTCCTCGGGAGCGTCGCGATCGACGCGGGCGGCCGTCGCCTCGTGAAGCCGTTCGAGGCGAAGGGGGCGCGCACCGAGGTCGCCTTCACGGTCGACGAAAAGCCGACGCGCCTCGAGTTCGACGCGGGGCGGGACCTCCCGGTCCCGCTCGAGAACCCCTACACGTTTCTCAGCTTCACGGACGAGTTCCGGCACGCGAAGGTCGTCTATGGGACGACCCGCCAGGTCGAGGCGAACCACACGCTCGCGCTCCGCTTCCAGACGCTCCTCGCCGACACCTACAGCGAGGAGCTGCCGCCCGTCGTGAAGGACTCCGAGCTGACCGAGGCGGAGCTCGCCGCGAGCGACCTCTTCGTCCTCGGCGCGCCGTCCGACAACTCCCTCGTCGCGCGCCTCGCCGGGAAGCTCCCCGCGACGTTCGGGCCCGGCTGGTTCGCGTACGGCGGGAAGACGTACGGCCGCTCCGACGACGGCCTCTACCTCTGCCTTCCGAACCCCTGGAACCCGGAGCGGGTCGTCTGGCTCTTCGCGGGCAACTCCGCCCTGCAGCTCCACCAGATGACGAAGGCGTGGGGCGGGAGCCTCCCGCAGTGGGCCGTCTACCGTTCCGACGAGGTCCGCGCGCGAGGGTTCACGACGCCCGCGCGGCACGTCTTCGAACGGCTCGCGGAGTAGGAGATGGGCCCGGCTCCTCCTCACGCGAGAGGAGCGCGAGGAGGAGGACGAACGCGCCGAGGACGAGAGCGCCCACGAGGGCGTAGCGCTGGTCGTCCCACGTGAGGAGGAACGGGACCGCGCCGGTCGCGGCCGCGAGCAGCGACGTGACGATCCCGGCCTCCTCGCGCTCGGCGTGGAGGAGCGCGAGGAGGAGAAGGACGGAGGCGTAATAGCAGGTCAGGTCGGCGAGGACGAAGACGAGCCCTGCGCCCCCGGCCGCCGCCGCCCACGGGGGGCGCGAGCGAAATGCCCAGGCGCATGCCGCGAGGAAGGCGGCGGAGAGGGCGAGGCGGAGAGGGCGGGCCTCGCGCAGCGCGGCGCTCTTCGTTTCCTTCCACCCCTTCCAGGGCTCGACGGCGTCCGGGAAGACGAGCGCCCGGCCGCTCGTCGCGTCGCGCCAGGTGAGGGTGGTCCCGAGGCCGACGTTGTTCGTCAGCGGGGTCGCGAGGTGCTTCCGGCTGTTCGCGGCGAGCTCGCTCCAGGCGCTCCAGCGGACGGACGTGAAGCCCCCCGCGGCGAGGAGCGAGAGGGGGAGGACGACGGTGGCGGCGAGGAGGGCGCCCTGTGCGACGCGCAGCTCTGTGCGGATCGTCTCGAGCCGCCGCTCGCGCGCGAGCCGGAAAAGGGCCGCGGCGCCGAGACCGAGGAGGAGCGCCCCCGGGAAGAGCCGGAGGAGGGTCGAGAGCCCGAGCGCCGCACCGGCCAGCCGGGGGCGGCCCATCTTCAGGAGCGCGACGCCCGACATCGCGGCGGCGAGCCAGTCCATCCGGAGGAACGAGCCGCCGTTCCAGTCGAAGCGCGCCGGAAAGTTCGTCTCCCAGAAGACGAGCGCGACGCAGGCGGCGCGAAAGCCGAACGCCCGAAAGACGAGCAGCCACGCCCCGAGGAGGAGGAGCGGGTCGAGGAGGGCGAGCGCCCGGACGGAGCCGTCGGTCGCCGGGCTGGCGAGGCGCGCGAAGAAGCCGCCGAGGACGCCCCAGGCGGGCGTCGCGTTGTAGCCGTGGTCGAGGAGGACTCGCCGGAACGTCTCCGCTCCGGAGTCGGCGCGGAACCAGAGGACGTCCGTGACGAACGCCTCCCAGCGCGGGCCGAGGCGCGAAGGCCAGCGCGCGAGCGCGTCGTCGGCCGATGTCGTCTCGATCGCGTTCGTCGTGAGGTTCCGGAGCGGGACCGTCGTTCCCGGAGGGAGGAGCCCGGCGGCGCGCTCGGCCGCGAGCGCCGCCTCGTAGAGTCCGGTGTAGCCGAGCTCGGGGAAGTACTTCACGCCGACGACGTAGTGGAAGCTGTCCCAGACGTGGACGAGCCGCCCCCCGTGCAGCCTCCCGAATCCGAAGAACGCGGCGGCCGAGAGGAGCCCCAGCGCCAGGAGGGCGCGGTCGCGAACGCGGGCGAACGCTTCGGGGCGTCCCTGTCGGCGCAGGAGGAGCCCGGCGGCGAGGAGGAGCGCGGCGGCGCCGGCAAGGAACGCGCGAAGCACGACGAGCCGGTCGCCCTCCGTCGGTCCCGTCCGAGCGGACGTCGACGAGGTCGCAGGCTCGGACCACGACGGCGGCGGCTGTACGTACGCCGCGAGCTCGCCGACCGCGTACGTTCCGTCGCCCCCCTCGGCGTGCACGAGAAGGAAGCGGACCTCCCGGGACGGGACGACCGGCGCCCGGCGCGTCCGCAACCCGCCCGAGGCGTCCCCGGCCTCGATCCGGACGAGCCCGCTCCAGCTCTCGCCGTCCGTCGAGCCCTCGACCCTGTAGTCGTCCCCGGCGTCCGCCTGCAGGAGGAGCGCTCCGACGGTGCGGACCTCACCCAGGTCGACGACCAGGTAGGCCGACGGGTCGGCCAGGCGGACGGCCCGTCCCACATCGGCCGCCTGGGCGGCGGCGGCTCCCTCGGCCGCCAGCAGGCCGTCGGTCGCGGCTGGCGCTCCGGTCAGGCCGATTCCCTCAGCCGGACGGCCGAGCAGGAGATTCCCGCCCGGAAGGCCGAGCGAGGCGGCGAGGAGGAGCGTCGGCAACATGGCGTCTCGTGGGCCGGAAACCCGGCGGCGCCGGAAGCGTATCTCGGACACCCGCACATGAAGAGCGGCCGGTCCAGACCCCGCCCCGGGGCCTGGCGCCGGCCTTGCCGAAGGAGGACCCGATGCTCCGTAGCACGTCCCGGCTCGCGCCGGCCCTCGCCCTTTCTCTCGCCCTCGCGTCGCCGGCGGCCGCCCAGCGGCTCGCCGGCCCGCCGAGCGGCGGCAACCAGAAGGCCTCGGTCTCGCAGTGGATCGGTCCGGTCGAGGTGAACGTCACGTACAACAGCCCGAAGGTGACGGCTCCCGACGGGACGGACCGGCGCGGGAAGATCTGGGGCGGCCTCGTCCCGTGGGGGATGTCGAAGGACGCCTTCGGCACCTGCGGCGAGGAGTGCCCCTGGCGGGCCGGCGCGAACGAGAACACCGTCTTCCGGACCTCGCACGACGTGAAGATCGAGGGGCAGCCGCTCGCGGCGGGCTCGTACGGCCTCTTCATGGTCCCGGGACCGGAGGAGTTCACGGTCATCTTCTCGAAGAACTCCACGAGCTGGGGGCACTACTTCTACGACGCGAAGGAAGACGCCCTGCGCGTGAAGGTGAAGCCGCGGAAGGCGCCGTACACGCACTGGATGACGTTCGACTTCGTCGAGCGGAAGCCCTCCGAGTCGACCGTCGCCCTCCGGTGGGACGAGCTGGAGGTCCCGGTCCGGGTCGAGGTCTCCGACGTCGACGGTCTCTACCTCGCCGAGATCCGGAAGCAGCTCCGCAACGCGACCGGCTTCGACTGGCAGGCGTGGGAGCAGGCCGCGCAGTTCTGCCTCCAGCGGAAGACGAACCTCCCCGAGGCGCTGAAGTGGGCCGAGCACGCCGCCACGCCGGGCTTCACGGGGCAGGAGAATTTCCGGACCCTCTCGACGCTTTCGCAGGCGCAGGCGGCGAACGGGATGGCGGACGCCGCGAAGGCGACGATGCAGAAGGCGATGGCCCACCCGAGCGCGACGGCCGTCGACCTCCACATGTACGCGCGCGGCCTCCAGGCGCAGAAGAAGACCGACGAGGCCGTTGCCGTCTACCTCCTGAACGCGAAGAAGCACCCGGGCCAGTGGCCGGTCGAGGTCGGCCTGGCGCGCGCGTACTCGGCTCAGGGAAAGCTGAAGGACGCCCTCACCGCCGCGAAGAAGGCCCTCGCGCAGGCCCCCGACGACCCGAACAGGAAGGGCCTGCAGGGCATGATCGAGAAGCTCACGGCGGGCAAGCCGATCGACTGAGCTCCGGCGGGGCCGCGCGGCGACAAGGCCCGCGCGGTCCCGCCGTTCCCGGCGCCCCGACCGCTACCCGCTCACCCCGTCCCACCCGGCGAGGCGTGCCAGCAGCCACCAGAACGCGCGCGCCTTCAGGACGCAGTTGAGCCGCTCGGAGTGGGCGCAGTCGCCGCAGGAGGCGGCGAGCTGCGTCAGCTCGTGCGCCGGGTGCGCGGCGATCCACTCCTCGGCCCAGTTCCCGTCGCTCCACGGGTTGCCGTCGCCGTTCCGGTCGTACTCGCAGCCGTCCGTCGCGTACTTCCGCATGAAGTCGACGAGCCCGCCGGGGTCGAAGCTCTCGATGTCGGCGAAGTCGAAGAGGGCCTTGCCGTTCTCCCGGCAGTACCTCCGGATCTGCTCGTTCCGCTGGTGGAGGTCCCCCTCCGCGCCGCTCCCGACGAGGTGCCCCGTCATGTAGACGAACCGGACGTCGGGGTACTCCGCTTCGAGCGCGGACATCAGGGAGAGGTACGTCTCAATGTCGTCCGGGTCGCCCGTGTCGGCCTGCCCGCACCAGGACCAGACGACGACGTTCCGGTCGCAGCCGCCGGCGCGGTTCAGGAGCTCGCGGGTCGCGTCGGCCCAGGCGGTCCGGTCGGGGCTTCCGAGGTCGTTCGCCCCCGGGAAGGCCGAGTCGTTCAGGAAGACGCCGGGCTGGTACCCCCACGAGGAGTCGAAGTCGAGGAGCGACCCGGCCGTCTCCGCGAGCGCTTCCATCCCGGTCACGACCTGGCTGCCGTGAGACGTGTGGCCGTAGCCGATCTTCAGCTGCGCCTTCGCGGCCTCCAGGTACCGCGCCGGCACGCGGGAGAGGTCGGTGCAGGTGTGGTCGACGACGAGAGCGCCCTCCGTCGCGGGCGGCGAGGGGACGACCGCGGGGACGAACGCGCCGTCGCCGGTCCGCTCGCCGGGCGCGCCGCCGTCGTTCACGACGCCATAGGCGATCCAGGGCGCGTCTCCCGCGAGGCGCGTCACGCGGACGAAGCCGTTCGCGACGCCCGACGCGGCGAAGAAGCCGTCCGGCTGCGCCCACTCTCCGGCCTCGAGCGTCACGTCGAGCGGGCTCCCGGCGGCCGCGCCGCCCGCGGCGCCGTCGTGCGCCTGGAGGCGGAGCGTGACCGGGCCGGAGCCGGCGTCGCCCGAGTGGAGGACCGCGACGTTCGTCCGGTTCAGGGCGTCGGCGCCGAGGCCGTAGACGATCGCTTCCGCGGCCGCTTCGGCGCCTGCGGGAACGGCCGGCGTGAAGACCCCGAACTGCCCGCGCCCGGGCGCCTGCGAGGCCGTCCGGGCGGCAACGAAGGCCTGGTCGAGCGGGACTCCCGAGACCTCGACCCGCACCGACCCCGCGTGGCCGGGTTCCTTCGGGCCGATCGCGAGGCCGCGCCGCCGGAGCTCCTCGAGCGCGTCGGGGAAGATCCGCTGACGGCCCGCCGGGACGTCGATCGTCACGGTGCCGCCTGCGCCCGACT
>JAKPXO010000227.1 GCA_029567505.1 Acidobacteriota bacterium | reverse complement strand
ATCCGCCGGGTTTCGCCGCTGGCTTCGCGGAAGGCTTCGCCAGCGTCCTCGGCGTCGGTCTCGTGACGACCATGGCCGGGGCCTACCGGCTCCGGACGGTTCCGGCCTGGGACCGGGTGGCGACGCCGCTCGCCTTCTTCGGCTCGGCGCTCGTCCTCGGCAAGCTCTCTGTCGCCGCGGCCCTCGCGCTGCGGGGTCCGGATGCGGCCTCGGGTGCGTGCACCGTCCGCCTCGTGATCGGCGGGCTCGCCGTCCTCCTCGCGGGGCTCGGTGTCACGCTCTTCTGGCTACGGCGGATCGGCCGGGAACGTGGAGCGTCACGCGAGGCATTCGACCGGACGGCGGGGGCGAGCCGACGGCTCGTCGCGGCGAGGATCGTCCTGACGGCCCTCGCGGCGGGCGCCGGCCTCTCCGCGCTCGCGGGCCCGCCCGCGGCGTGGCTCGTCGTGGCGGCGCTCGTCCTCGCCCTCGCGGCCGAGGCCGCCGGGCGCGTCCTCTTCTACGAGGCACGTGTCCGCGCAGGGCTCTGAGGGGCCGCGGAGGGAGCGAGGAAGAGGACGGGCAGGAGAGGCCCCGGGGTGTACGGTTCGCGGGTTTGGAGTCTCATGCGGGGGAGGCGTCGCGGCGCGTCGCCGACGCCCCGAGCGGAAGGGAGCCTCGATGAAGACGGTCCTCGCCCTCGTATTCGCCCTTCTCCCGCTCTCCTCGGTTTTCGGCCAGGAGCCGGAGCCGCTTCCCGCGCCGCGCAGGAGCGGCGGGATGCCCCTGATGGAGGCGCTTGCGAAACGGTCGACCTCTCGTGCGTTCGACGCGAAGCCGCTGACGACCCAGCAAGTCGCCGACGCTCTCTGGGCCGCGCTCGGCGTCAACCGTTCCGATGGGAAGCGAACGGCCCCGACCTCGCGGGACCGCCGCGAGATGGAGGTCTACGTCTTGCGGTCGAGCGGCGTCTCGCGGTACGACGCGTCGGCGCACCGCCTCGTCCCCGTCGCGTCCCGTGACCTCCGGACGGTCCAGAGCGCCCAGGAGTTCGTCTACGACGCCCCCGTCACATTCGTCTACGTCGCCGACCTCTCGAAGATGTCCGACGGGAGCCGGGCGGCGAAGGAGGCGACGGCCTCGTTCGACACCGGGTTCGTCTCGCAGAACGTCTACCTCTGGTGCGTCTCCGAGGGGCTTGCGACGGGGGTCCGCTCCTGGGTCGACCGCGACGTCCTCGCGAAGGGGATGGAGCTCGGCCCGGAACAGTGGATCGTCGCGGCTCAATCGATCGGCTGGCCGAAGCGCTGACCCGGGCCGTCCGCCCCATCACGGGGACGCCGAAGGCGCGAAGGAGGTGGCGCGACGACTCGGAGCGCGCGAGGCCGCGGAGGCGTCGCACCGGCTCCGGGGCCGCGCGTGGGGGGAATGCGATGATCCCCTTCGTCTCGGTCGGACCGGGCACGAACGGAGGACTCGAATGCTGAGCCGTCTTCTCGCTCCACGCACGGAAGCTGCCTACGCCCTCCTCCGCGTCGTCGCGGGCGTCCTGTTCGCCCTCCACGGCGCGCAGAAGCTCTTCGGCGTCCTCGGAGGGACCGTCCAGCCGGCCGGGACGCAGCTCTGGCTCGGAGCGGTCATCGAGCTCGTCGCGGGTCTCGCGATCGCGGCCGGCGCCTTCACGAGCTGGGCCGCGTTCCTCGCGAGCGGGACGATGGCGGTGGCCTACGTGCAGTTCCACTGGAAGCTGGCCTTCGACTCCGGCTTCTTCCCGGTCGTGAACAAGGGCGAGATGGCGGTCCTCTACGCGCTCCTCTTCCTGTTCGTCGCCTGCCGGGGCGCCGGGCCTTACGGCTGGGACGGCCGAATGGGCTCGAAGGAGAGCTGAGCCTCGGCATCCCCGGCCGGCGCGGCGCGCCGGGAGCGGCCGGAGCGCGCCGCGGGAACAGGGGCGGGCGCCGTGCGAGTCGAGGCTCCTTCCGCGCGCGGCCACGCCACGGAGACATCGAATCCCGCCGGAGCCCTGGCGCGGAGGGCTTCCGGCCGGAGGAGCGGCAGCGACTCCGCGGGCGGCTCGGCGAGGAGGCGGAGCCGGACGAGGCTCCGCGGCTCGAGCCGCGCGAGCGCCTCTCCAATACGCTCGGAAAGGCCGTTGGGCGCCGGGTCGAGGTCGACGACGGCCATCGGCCGGACCGGGTGCTCGCGGAACGTCCACGTCGCACGGCCGCCAGGGGAGCCGTCCGGCGAGAGCTCGAGGAGGAAGCTCCCCTTCGGCTCGAAGCGCTCGGCGAAGGAGACGCGGTCGGTCGAGCCGGCGAAGAGGACCGGCGACGCGAGCGGGCGCCTGTCGAGGTCCTTCGTGAGGACCTGAGCGCGATGGATGTGGCCCGAAAGGACTGCGGCGAAGGCGGGCGGGACGTCGGCGCCGCGAAGGACGTCGACTCCCGAGCGAAAGACGTAGTCCGACGGGCCGACGGTCGCCCCTTCGATCGCCTGGTGCACGGAGAGGAGGCGGACGTCGGCCCGGACGTCCGTGGCGCCCGTCGCGGCGAGGAGGGCGGGGGCGTCGTCGCGGACGCGCGGCGCGTACGGGAAGCCGGCGAGGGCGAGCGTCACCCCGTCGCGCCGAACGACGAACGTCCGCGGGCGGTCGAAGACCCTCACCCCCGGGTGCGTGAGGAGGAGCTCGCGCGGGACGGCGCCACGCTCGTGGTTCCCGGGGACCCAGAAGACGTCGGCCCCGGAGTCGGCGAGGTCGGCGAGGCGGGCGAAGACCCGCGCGGCGAGCCAGGCCGGGACCCGGCTCCGAAAGAAGAGGTCCCCGCCGTGGACGACGACCGGCGCCTCGCCGCGTGCCGCCGGCTCGAGCGCCCTCTCGAAGCTCGCGAAGAGGTCGTCGCCGCGGCGCGG
>JAKPXO010000223.1 GCA_029567505.1 Acidobacteriota bacterium | reverse complement strand
GAGGCAGACGGCTCGTTCCGCCTCGAGGCGATTCCCCCGGGGAAGAGCCTGACGCTCACGGCGCGCAAGGAGAAGCTCGCACCGAAGACCCTCGCGATCTCTCCGGAGACCGATTCGGTCGACGTCCTCCTCTCGAGCGGCGGGCGCGTCAAGGGGCGGGTCTGCGGGACCTCGTGGGAGCTGACGGCCGCAGCCGTCGAGTACGGCCGCGACGGGGGCTTTTCGAACCGGAATCAGGCCGCCGTCGATTCCGCGGGCCGCTTCACGCTCGAGAACGCCGAGGCGGGCTCGCTCACCTTCGTCCGAAGCTGGCGCTTCCGGGACCCGACCCGTCCCGGCTCCACCTACGAATGGAGCGGGGCGTTCCGCGCGAACGTCGACGTGAGGGAGGGAGAGACCTCCGAGGTCTCGCTCGGCTGCGACGGGATTCCGGTGTCCGGCGTCCTCACCCGCGCCGGCCGTCCCGTCGCCTCGGAGATCGTCTCCCTCTTCCTCGGAGGGCCGGGGTCGCCTCCGTCCGACGCCCTGACCGACGCCTCCGGCCGCTTCTCGACCCGCGTCCCTTCTCCCGGCCTCTGGCGCCTCTCGGCCGGCGGCAGCCCGTTCTCGGCGACGGCCGCGTGCGAGGTGCCTCCGGGCGGCCTCGACGGATGCGTCGTGGAGCTCGGGAACGGGGCGGAGTGAGGGGGGCCTGCGCCTTCTCTTCGGACGCCCCTCGTTCGCGGGCTGGCCAATCCTGTCAGCGGCGTTCGGCGAGGTAGGCGACGAGGTCGTCGTAGAGGCCGCCGACGTTCGAGAACGTCGCGTAGTTTTTCGCGGTGGAGAACCACTCCTTCGTCGTCGGCCTGGTCGCGGCGAGGGTTCCGAGAAGGTCCTTCTCACCGATCGGGCGGATCGTCCCGTCCGTCAGCGCCTGCCGGATCGGCTTCTCGGTAGCCTGCTCGACGAGATCCGAGAGATCCGCTCCCGAAAAGCCCTCGGTCTTCGAGGCGAGCGTTCCGAGGTCGACCGAATCGGCGACGGGCCACCTCCGAAACGCCAGGCGGAGGATCTCCAGCCGAGCGGCGCGGTCCGGCGGGGGGACCGAAGAGGACCCGGTCGAATCGCCCTGGCCGCCGGAGGGTGTGGCCGACGCGCCAGGGCGAGTTCGTCGCGGCCATCACGAGGACGCGGTCGTTCCGGCCCGCCGAGCGACAGCGCAAGGTAGCCGAACGCGATGGCCTCGAAAGCGGTAGCCGCGCTTTGCGCGCGTCCGGGTGCCGCGAGAGGATTGCCGGGCATAGCCTCACCATCGGGTAGCGTAGTGGGCTTGCACGACGCGGACGACCTTCCCATCAGCACCAACGTCGCCGGCGGGAGGAGCCAGCCGGAGGGCCGCCATCCCTGCTCCTCCCGATCGTCCTCAATGCCAGGTATATATACCTGGCATGAGGATGATCGGGTGCAAGGCGGCAGTTCTCCGTATTTCGATCTCAAGGTATATATACCTTGAGATCCAAACACGATTTCGCTATACTGAACCAGGAGCCTGAGATGCCCCGCAGTTTCCAGGCCGCTGACACCATCACCGGCGTCATCGCCAAGGCGCTCGAGAAGCTCACCCGAAAGGTCTACTCCGAAGCCCAGCTTGGCGCTCAGATCGGCGAGCTCCTCCGGGAGCTTGGCTCGACCTATCGGCCCCGCGAGGTCCTCGGGAAGCTCCGGAACGCGGGAGCCGTAACCGAGATCGTCCTGAAGTCGCCGGAGTACGCCTCGATCCGCCGCTACGCCGTCGGCGAGCCCTCGCCATTCGAGCTCGGCCTGAGCCTTCGAGGAGGGGCCTACCTCTCGCACGCGGCGGCCGTGTTCCTGCTCGACCTGAACGACCAGCTCCCGAAGACGCTCTACGTCAACAAGGAACAAACGCCGAAGCCCGTTCCCTCGACGCCGCTCGCGCAGGACCGGATCGACCGCGCCTTCCGCGCCTCGCCTCGCCGCTCGAACTACATCTACCACTTCGGCGAGACCCACTACGTCCTCCTCAGCGGGAAGAACACCCGGGACTTCGGAGTCGAGGAGAGGTCGGGGCCTGATGGCGAGCCGCTCCGCGTGACCGGGCTCGACCGGACGCTCGTCGACATCGCGGTCCGCCCAACGTACTCCGGGGGCGTCTTCCAGGTCCTCGAGGCGTACCGGACGGCGCTGGGCCGGCTCTCGGTCACGCGGATCCTCGAGACGCTCGACCGGCTCGACTACGTCTACCCCTACCACCAGGTCGTCGGCTACTACCTCGAGAAGGCCGGCCTGCCGAAGCCGGAGACGAAGCCGCTCAAGGATCGCGGGCTCGCGTGGGACTTCTACCTCACGCACGGCCTCCGCGACACCGAGTACGTCCCGGCCTGGCGCCTACACGTGCCGCGCGGCTTCTAGCCTTCGACAGACGTCGACGACGAAGTCGAAGTAGAGGTCGAAGCCCCCCTCGAGCGACCGGACGGAGCCCTCGACGGCGGGCCAGTCGGGGCGGTGGAACTCCCGGGCCGACTCGACGCGGCCGAGGAGCTCCAGCGGGACCTTCTTCGCCGCGAACACCTTCGCGACGAGCGCCACGTTTCCGGGGGTCGCGAGGTCGACGCTCGCTTCCAGGCAGATCGACCGGATGTCGAAGAAGTCCCGAGCCCTCGCCCGCCGATGATGCGTGTAGGGGTACTCGGGCATCTGCTGGCAGATCGCCCGGAGCTTCTCCGCGGCGAGAAGAGCGGGCGAGTAGACGGCGATCGGCACGCCATCGACGTCCTCCTCGAGCGCGTCGCCGACGTACTCGTGCCGGCTGATCTGGATCTTGAACGTCCTCTCCTGCGCGAGCCCGACGACCGTCGCCGATCGCCGTCGGGCCTCGAGGTCGAGCGCAGCGTCGGCCGCCGGGCTCAGCTTGAACTGCACTTCGTACCCGCCCCACCACTCGGCCTCCGGCTCCGGCGGCCGGAGGAGGAAGCGGACGTCGAAGACCGAGAAGCCCGCGTCGCGGAACGACGCGGCGAGGTGAGCCGTGATCCGCTCCTCGGCGACGCCGACGTCCGCGAAGTCGGAAGCGAGCGAGTAGTCGAGGTCGAGCGAGGTCCGTCCCCCGATGCCGTAGACGACCGCCAGCGCGTTGCCTCCCTTGAGAACGAGCAGCCCGATCTCGCGTCCGGCCTCCGCCATCGCCCGGATCGCGACGCGACGGACGAGGTCGGGGTGGGTCGGGGTCCGGGGCTTCATCGGGAGCGGCGCGGCGCAGGCCGGGCGGCGGCGGGTCGATCGGCCGGAGGCGGCGTCGCGGCCGCCACCTCGCGCCGGCGATTCAGCTCGGCCTCGGTCGGCACCAGCTCACCCCGGAACGCCTTCGCGAGGATCGCCTGGGTCAGCTTGTCGGCGCGGGCCGAGGCGGCGGCGACCCGCTTCTCGATGGCGTCCGCGAGGGCGAAGAGGGCCTTGACACGACGGACGATCTCGCGCTGCTCTTCGAGTGAAGGAACAGCCACTGCGGTCTCTCTGAGATGGTCCAAGCTCAGGTGCGGCCGGCCCTCGCCATAGAGCCATTCCTTGTACTGCGCTCGGCCATGGACGGGAGAGTTCAACCAGAGCTCTAGGAAATGAGAAAGGTCCGGCAGAACAGGTCGCATGTACGCCACGCTCTGGCAGACGTAGTGCTCCTTGAGGTCGGAATCCACGCGGCAGACATCCCCAGTGTTTGCGCCGACTATTGTGACCAGAATGTCCCCGCGAAGGACCGCCGTCCGTGCTCGCTCTGGATCGTTCCTCGGAGGAGCGACGGCGAGGCGATAGGTTCGATCGAAACTCAGCGGGCGGATGTTCTGGGCCATGATGAACGTGCCCGAGCCGTCATCCCTGTAGTACCTCGACCAAGCTCGGGAGCCGCTCGTGATCGCCGTTGTCAGCGCGTCCATGCTCACGACAGGCCAAGACAGAGGGACATCGAACTCGGCAGGGATTGGGGCGCTCGCTTGGCCACGGCGCTCAGCGGCGCGGGCTGTCCCGATTCGTTCGACCAGACGGTCCGGTGCCTCTCTCGGCCGATGCTCCTCGCGCCATCGGTCTGTGAGCCTTCCGTCGCACGCCGCGGCGAGGATGGTCTGCCTGAAGCGACGAAGCATGGCGTTGAAGCTCGCGAGCCGCGCCTCGACACCAGTCACACTCGCGATTGTCGTCTCTATCTTCGCAGCGATCCGCTGCTGTTCGCTCACGGGAGGAAGACCGATCCGGAGCCCTCGCAGCTGTCGGGTTGTAACCCTCGGTCGAGTAGCGCCGTGGATCTGTTCGATCAGCGCATCCTTCGTTTCCGTCGCGCCGAGCCGGAACATAAGGAACCGAGGGTCAACGAGGTCACGCCGCGCCCGGATGCAGAAGCAGTCAGCCTTCGCGATCGCGGGCGTCGGAAGCTTCGGCAGAATGGCGACCCGCACCGCATCGTCCAGGAACGACCCGAATAGGAGGTCGCCGCTTCGAACGGTGTGCTTCTTCAGGGACTGGTACTTCTCGCGTGAGACGTAGGTTCGCTTCTCTTCAATGAAGCGGAGATTCGAGAGGTTCTCGAGCCGGACGACGCGAACCCCGCTCTCTGTGTAGTCAGAAGTCTTGAGGTTCGAGCCGAATGGGCCGTCAAAGAGCCCGCCTGGTTCCAGGAGGCTCTCCAACGTGTACGGAGTCCACCCCTCGGGCAGCTCTTCCTCCTCCGTCACGCCTCGTCCCCGTTCTCGAGCAGCGCGAGGACCTTGTTCAGCTCCTCGACCGCCCCTTCCAGCTCCGCGATCGCGTCGGCCGCAAGTTCCTCGGGCTCGGGGAGGTCATCGGCGTCGTCGAGGGATTCCTCCTTCAGCCACTTGAAGCCGTCGAGCTTGAAGTCGCGCTTCTCGACCTCGACGATGTCGAAGGAGCGCCAGCGGTCTTCCTTCGACTGCTCGGCCTTCCGCTTGCTCCGGCCGTTCGGGTCGGCGCCGTAGCACTTCACGAACTCGGCGAAGTGAGCAGGGGTGAGAGGGCGGTCCTTCTTCGTGATGCCAGGGACGTTCGTCCGGGCGTCGTAGATCCAGACGGTCTCGGATGGGCGCCCTTTCGTGAAGAAGACGACGTTCGCCTTCACACCCTGGCTGTAGGGCGTGAAGGTGCCGCGCGGGAGGCGGAGGACGGTGTGAAGGTCGCAGTCCTCGCAGAGGAT
>JAKPXO010000201.1 GCA_029567505.1 Acidobacteriota bacterium | reverse complement strand
CAGGAAGGGCGCCCCCGGCTCGTTTCGTCGTGCCCAGACCCGGCCTGCTCTGCCGCCAAACGGATGGAACCGGGCTCGGGCAGCCATCGGACAGGAGACGAGCTCCTTGGCCGGCTCGACAAAGGCCTCGCAGGTCTCGTGAAGGGGGCTCGACACACGCACACGCGCCGTTCCTGCGGGAAGGGCACAGCCTTCCCCCTTCGCCGCAGGCCGCACCTCCCGCCGTCCGAGCGACGCCCCGTCGCGCGAGAAGGACTCGACGAGAACAACGCCCGGAGTCCCGCTTGGGAACGCCGCGGAGATGTCGAGACGAACCTCGGGACGAATGGTCTCGTCCGGAGCGAGGGCGAGGGAAGCAGAGAGGGCCGTCGCCGCCAGGATCACCACGCGCTCCCTAGATGTCCTTCTCCTGCACGTCCTTCAGGCCGCACTCTTTAGGGTTCGGACAGCCTTCGGGATAGCTGACCGAGCACGCGTATTCCGACTTCTGCGAGAGGTAGCAGCACTCCCCAGGAAGGAAGCACGCGGAGTGGTTGTCGACACAGTCGGTTCGCCCATTCCGCCAGCCCGGCGCGTCGCCGACCTGATGACACAGCTTGTAGTTGTCGCCGTCGCTGCGGCACACCTCGCACGCCGCGGTCGCGGGCCGGCTCGCGAACAGCAAAGACAGGACCACGAGGACGAGGGCGATCGCAGGGATACTCTTTTGAGCCGTCACTATCAGTTCTCCTCTTCTTCGAGAATCGGACGACGGTACGACGGCGGGGCGGAGGGCGACAAGAGAGGGACGCCCCTGAGCGCGAGAAATCAGGCACTCTCGCGGACACGTGAACTGAACGGGGCCGTCTCGGCGACGAACCGGGCGGGATGCGGGCAACCGGCGGGTGCAGAACCGGCTCTGCGGCGTGGGATTCTGCGCGCGTCAGGTGACGGGAACGCTTCGCCCCGCGCCCCGTCTTCATCTCAGACCGCGCGAAGCGCGCACCGCGAAGGGCGGTGGGCGGGGGGCGCGGGGTGGGTCAACAGGGGGGGCGCGGGGTGGGTCAACAGGGCGGGCGCGGGGCGGCTCCGAGCCTCAGTCCATCTGCCGCCGGAGGAACGTCGGGATGTCGAAGATGTCGTCCTTCGGGCTCCGGGTCTGGACGAGGTTCACTCCGTAGCCGGAGTCCTCGGGGATCGCCTCCTCCGCGAGGGGGAGGCGCGGCCGCTCGACGGGCTTCTCCGCGGCGCGCCGGGCGGCGACGGGGGCGTCGAAGCCGGTCGCGATGACGCTGACCTTGACCTGCTCCTTCATGCCGCCGTCCTGGACGAGGCCGAAGATGATGTTCGCGTCGTCGTCGGCCGCCTGCTGGACGATCTGGCACGCCTCGTTGAACTCGGCGAGCGTGAGGTCCTCGCCGCCCGTGACGTTGATGAGGATCGCGCGGGCGCCCTGGATCGACTGCTCCTCGAGGAGCGGGTTCGAGATCGCCTTCTGGGCCGCCTCGACCGCGCGATGCTCGCCTGTCGCTGTGCCGGTCCCCATGAGGGCCATCCCCATGTTCTCCATGACCGTCTTCACGTCGGCGAAGTCGACGTTGACGTAGCCGGGGACGGTGATCAGGTCGCTGATCCCCTGCACCGCCTGGCGGAGGACGTCGTCGGCGATGCGGAACGCCTCCCAGGCCGTGATGTTCCGCTCGACGAAGGCGTAGAGCCTCTCGTTCGGGATCGTGATGAGGGTATCGACGTACTCGCGCAGCTCGGCGATCCCCGCCTCGGCGAAGCGGCTCTTGCGCTGCCCCTCGAAGGAGAACGGCTTGGAGACGATCGCGACGACGAGCGCTCCCGCCTCGGAGGCGATCTTCGCGACGACGGGCGCGGCGCCGGTGCCGGTGCCGCCGCCCATGCCGGCGGTGACGAAGACCATGTCGGAGCCGGCGAGCGCCTCGGCGATCTTCTCGGCGTCCTCGAGGGCGGCGGTACGGCCGATCTCGGGGTTCGAGCCGGCCCCCATCCCCTTGGAGGTCGAGATCCCGAGCTGGATCTTCTGCCCCGCGCGGTTCACCCGCAGCACCTGGAGGTCCGTATTCGCGGCGATGAACTCCACGCCGCGGATGCCGGCCTGGATCATCCGGTTCACGGCGTTGCCGCCGCCGCCGCCGACCCCCACGACCTTGATACGCGCCGGGGTCAGGATCTCCTCGCCCAGGCTGATCGAAGGCGCCGTGCTCCCCTCGTCCTCGAAAAGAATCATCTCTTCCTCCAGGTCCCTTCAGATGGCCGACGCCGGGGTGAACATCTTCCCCAGCGAGTTCTTCAGCTTCGACAGGAGCCCCGCGGGCGCCGGGGCGCGTCCCTTCGGCGAGGCGGCTCCGCCGCGTCCGACGAGGAGCAGCCCCGCGACGCACGCCCACTCCGGCCCGTTGATGACGTCGACGAGGCCGCCCAGCCCGCGGGGCGTGCCGATCCTCACCGGGACGCCGAGCACCTGCTCGGCCTCGTCGGTCATGCCGTCGAGCGCGGCCCCGCCGCCCGTCAGGACGAGGCCGGCGCGCAGCTCCTGCGGCGGGATGTCGGTCGTCGCCTCGCGCCAGAGGACCTCGAAGAGCTCGCGGGCGCGCGCCTCGAGGATCTCCGCCATGTAGCTCCTCGCGACCGGGTGGACCTCGCGTCCGCCGGTCCGCGGCACGTCGACCGTCTCCTCGGCGGGCGTGAGGCCCGCCACCGCGGCGCCGTATTTCTTCTTCAGCCGCTCGGCGTCGGGGACGGGTGTCTTCAGGAGGACCGCGAGGTCGCTCGTGAAGAGGTCTCCCCCGATCGGGATGACCGCCGTGTGCGCGAGCGCCCCCTGCCGCCAGACGGCGATCTCCGTCGTCCCGCCGCCGATGTCGGCGAGGACGACGCCGTGGTCCTTCTCGTCGGGCGTCAGGACCGACTCGCTCGCCGCGAGCGGCTCGAGGACCATCTCCGTGACCGCGACGCCCGCGCCGTTGACGCACTTCAGGAGGTTCTGCGTCGTGGCGACCGGGACCGTGACGACGTGGACGTCGGCTTCGAGGCGGCTCCCCACCATGCCGAGCGGGTCGGCGACGCCGTCCTGCCCATCGACGACGAACTGGCGCTGGAGGACGGCGAGGATCTCGTAGTCGGAGGGGATCGGACAGGAGCGGGCGGCGTCGAGCGCGCGGTTGATGTCGTCCCGGGAGATCTCGCGGTTGCGCGCGGCGACCGCGACGACCTGCCGGCTGTTGAACGACCTCACGACGGGGCCGGCGACGCCGACGACGGCGCGCTCGATCTGGACCCCCGCCATGATCTCGGCTTCCTCGGTGGCGCGCTTGATCGCCTCGATCGTCGCCGGGACGTCGATGATCGCTCCCTTGCGGGTCCCCTTGTGGGTGGCGATCCCCTTGCCGACGACGTCGACGCGCCCCTCGCTCCCGGTCTCGGCGATGAGCGCGCAGACCTTCGAGGATCCGATGTCGAGGCTGACGAGGTACGGGCTGGTCTTCGGCACGGGTCCTTTCCTCAGGTGTCGCTCCGGGCCGCTTCGGGGCCCGGGGCCTTCAGGACGATCCGGTTCTCGAACCTCAGGTCGACCTCCCGCGGGAGGAGGCCGTGACGCGAGAGCTCGGGGGCGAGGGCGAGGAACGCACGCCAGCGGGCGAAGGCCCGTCCCGGCGCGAGGGCGTCGTCGCCCAGGAGAAGCTTCAGGCGCGCCGGCGCGTCGACGACGGCGAAGCCGTCGGGGAGGACGACGATCTCGGAGACGCGGGCGTGGAGCTCCGGGTCCTCCGCGGCGAGGCGCGCGAGGAGGCGCGCGCCCCGAGCGACCGCCTCGTCCGGCGACGCGCCGCCCGAGGGGTCGAGGACGACGTAGCGCGGCGCGCCCGCCCCGCCCGAGAACGCCGCGAGCCAGAGCCCCTTCTGGTCGACGGTCCAGAGCTCGCCGTCCCGCCGGGCGAGGGCGACCGGCGCCCGCGGCTCGACCTGGAGAGCGACGGTGTCGGGGACGACGCGGCGGGCGGCGGCCCGAGCCACCCAGGGGCGCGCCGAGAGGTCGGCGATCGCCGCCTCGAGGTCGACGGCGAAGAGCGGCCGCCCGATCCAGGGGTCGGAGAGCGCCTCCACCTCGTTCCGGTGCGGCTCGGGGACTCCCGTCAGGACGACGCGCGTGACGAGGAACTTCGGGTGCTTGTGGACCGCCGCCCACGCCGCCGCCGCGCCCCCCACGAGGAGGAGGAGAAGGGCGAGGCCGAGGACGAGCCGCCTCGTCGGCCGCCCCCTCCGGGGGGCCCGCGGCGGGCGGATCGTCCCGGGGCGGTAGAACGCGCCGCTCACGCCGCCCCTCCCGCCGCGTGGAACTCCTCGCCGACCCGGTTCACGTCGCCCGCGCCCATCGTCACGAGGAGGTCTCCGTCCCTCAGCTCCGCCTCGAGCCGCGCCACCGCCGAGGGGCGGTCGTCGAGATCGGCCACGTTGCGGTGCCCGCGCGAGCGCGCCGCGTCGGAGACGAGGCGCGACGTGATCCCGGGGATCGGGGCCTCGCGCGACGGATAGACCGGGAGGACGTAGACGGCGTCGGCGGCGAGCAGCGCCGCGCCGAAGCCGTCGGCCTGGTCGCGCGTCCGCGTGAAGAGGTGCGGCTGGAAGACGACGACGAGCCTCCGCTCGGGGTGCGCCTGGCGGGCCGCCCCGAGCGTCGCGGCGACCTCGGTCGGGTGGTGGGCGTAATCGTCGACGACGAGGACGCCGTCCCGCTCGCCCTTCCGCTCGAAGCGCCGCACGACCCCGGCGAAGCTGCCGAGCGCCTTCGCGCACGCCTCGAACGGCACCTCGAGCTCGCGCGAGACGGCGATCGCCGCCAGGGCGTTCTTGACGTTGTGGAGCCCGGGGAGCGAGACCTCGAGCGTCCCGAGGACCTCCCCCGAGGCGATCGCCGTGAAGCGCGAGCCGCCGCGGTCGAGGGAGAGGTCGCGGGCGGTCACGTCGGCCTGCGGCGTCAGCCCGAACGTCACGACCCTCACGCGCGACGAGAGGGCGGGGCGGATCTCCTGGACGTTCGGGTCGTCGAGGCCGAGCAGCGCCGCCCCGAAGAACGGGACGGTCGCGGCGAACTGCGTGAAGGCCGCCTTCAGGTCGGCGAGGTCGCGGTAGGTGTCGAGGTGCTCGAGGTCGATGTTGTTGACGACCGCCACGACGGGCCGCAGGCGCAGGAACGAGCGGTCGAACTCGTCCGCCTCGGCGACGAGGAGCTCGCCCTCGCCGAGGCGCGCGTTCGTCCCCATCGCGCGGACGCGCCCGCCGACGACGATCGTCGGGTCGAGGCCGGCGGCCTGGAGGATCGAGCCGGTCATCGAGGTCGTCGTCGTCTTGCCGTGCGAGCCGGCCACCGCGACGCCCGTCTTCACCCGCATCACCTCGGCGAGCATCTCGGCCCGCTTGATGACCGGCACGCCGGCGACCCGCGCGGCGACGAGCTCGGGGTTCTCCTCGGCGACGGCCGAGGAGTAGACGACGACGTCGGCCCCGGCGACGTGCTCGGCCCGGTGGCCGGCGGCGAAGACCGGGATGCCGAGGTCGCGCAGGCGCCGCGTCTCCTCCCCCTCGCGCAGGTCGGAGCCGGTGACGGTCAGGCCGACGCTCGCGAGGATCTCGGCCAGGCCGGACATCCCGACCCCCCCGATCCCGACGAAGTGGACGCGGCGGACGCGGAGGAAGTTCACGGCGCGTGCTGCGAGACGTTGAGGAGGACCCCGACCGCGATCAGGTCCGCCCAGAGGGCGGAGCCGCCGTACGAGACGAACGGGAGCGGGATCCCCTTGGTGGGCAGGAGGGCGAGGACGACGGAGATGTTGACGAGGGCCTGGACGACGATCATCACGGCGAGGCCGACGCCGAGGAGCCGCCCGAAGGAGTCGGGCGCGTTCACGGCGGCGCGCATGCCGCGGGCGAAGACCATCCCGAAGAGGCCGAGGACGAACGCGCAGCCGATCAGGCCGAGCTCCTCGCCGACGATCGCGTAGATGAAGTCGGTGTACGGATAGGGGAGGAAGAAGAGCTTCTGCCGACCGTCGCCGAGGCCGAGCCCGGTCAGCCCTCCGGTGCCGACGGCGATGAGCGACTGGTAGGCCTGGTAGCCGGTCGTCTGGATGTCCGACTCCGGGCTCAGGAACGCGAGGATCCGGGCCCTGCGGTAGGGGGCCGACCAGGCGTAGGCCACGAGCGCGGGGAGCGCGAGCGTGGCCGCGCCGGCGAACCAGCGGAGGCGCAGCCCGGCGTAGAACAGCATCGCCGCGGCGATCGCGAAGTAGGAGAGCGCCGTCCCGAAGTCGGGCTGGAGGAGGACGAGGCCGCTCAGGAGCACGAGGAGCCCGGCCACCGGGAGGAGGGTCCGCTTCACGTCGTCGAGCTCTCCTTCGCGCCGCGAGAGGAGCGCCGCGAGCGCGACGACGAGGCCGATCTTCCCGAACTCGGAAGGCTGGATCGAGAGCGGCCCGAGGTCGATCCAGCGGCGTGTGCCGTTGATCGGCCCGAGGAAGAGGACGGCGACGAGCGCGAGGACGAGGAGCACGAGCCCGGCCCTCACGACGCGCAGGTCGTTCCAGAACCGGTAGTCGACCTTCATGGCTCCGACCGTGAGGGCCGCGCCGAGGAGGACCGCGATCCCCTGCTTCACGACGAAGTAGAGCGGCTGGGAGGGGCCGCCGGCCTTCGGGAGGTAGATCTGCATCGCCGAGGCGCTGTAGATCATCAGCATCCCGATCCCGACGAGGAGGACGACCGGGGCGAAGAGGAGGCGGTCGACGGCGAGCTTGCGCGCCACGTCAGCCTCCCGCCTCGGGGAGCGCGAGGACGAGCTCCTCGAAGGCCTCGCCGCGGTGCTCGAAGTTGCGGAACTGGTCGAACGAGGCGCAGGCGGGCGAGAGGAGGACGACGTCCCCGGGCCGCCCCTCGGAGGCCCCGACCTCGACGGCGCGGGCGATCGTCCCGGCCTCCTCGCAGGCGACGCCGTCCGAGAGCGCCTTCATCACGGCCGGCCCGGCCTTGCCGATGGCGAGGACCTTCCGCACCTTCCGCGACGCGAGCGGAAGGAGGCGCCGGAAGTCGTCCCCCTTGTCCTTGCCGCCCAGGATCAGGAAGACGCTCCCGTCGGCGAATCCCTCGAGGCTCTTCAGCGTCGCGTCGACGTTCGTCCCCTTCGAGTCGTTGTAGAAAGCGACGCCGTTCCGGGTCCTCACGAGCGCGGTGCGATGCCGGAGCCCCTTGAACGTGCGGAAGGTCCGGACCGCGCTCTCGGGCGTCACGCCGAGCGGGATCGTCGCGGCGAGGGCCGCGAGCGCGTTCTCGACGTTGTGCGAGCCCGGGAGGAGGAGGTCCTCGCGCCGGGCGTAGACGCGCGGCCCCGTTCCCGCCGCGTCCGCGAGGAAGGCGCCGTCCTTCAGCCAGGCGCCGGCCTCGAGAGCGTGCGCGCGGCTGAAGAGGAGGCGGCGCGCCCGCGTCCGGATGCGGACGACGAGCGGGTCGTCGGCGTTCAGGACGGCGACCTGCGCCTCGTTCTGGCTTTCGAAGATCCGCGCCTTCGCCGCGCCGTAGTCGTCGACGGAACGGTACCGGTCGAGGTGGTCGGGGGTGAGGTTCAGGTGGACGGCGACGTCGGGGGCGAGGCGTCGGAGCCCCTCGAGCTGGAACGAGGAGAGCTCGACGACCCAGACGCGGCTCGGGGCGGGCGGGGCGGCGGAGGCGGAGGCGGCCGCGCCGAGGGCGTACTCGATCCAGGGCGTGCCGAAGTTCCCGCAGGCGACGGCGTCCCGCCCCGCGTCGCTGAGGAGCGCGGCGGTGAGGGCCGTCGTCGTCGACTTGCCGTTCGTCCCGGTGATGCCGACGACGAGGCCGGGGACGAGGCGCGAGGCGAGCTCGACCTCGGCGATCACCGGGATCCCCGAGGCGCGCGCGGCGTCGAGCGCCGGGATCGACATCGGGACGCCCGGCGAGACGACGCAGAGGTCGACCCCTTCGAGGAGCGAGGCGGGATGGCCGCCGAGGACGAGCGAGAGGCCCTCGCCCGTCGGGAGCGTCCCGAGCGCCTCGGCCGCGGCGGAGTCGGTCGCGACGACCCTCACGCCCCGCTCGAGGAGCGCGCGGACGGTCGCCTTCCCCGACTTCGCGAGGCCGAAGACGGCGGCGTAGGAGACCTCGGGGAGGTCCGGTCCGAGCGAGAGGCTCACGCGCTCCCCCTCCGGAGCCGCTCGAGCTCCGCGAGCGCATCTCGAGCGACGAGCCGGTCGTCGAACGGCTCCTTCCGTCCCGCGGTCACCTGGTAGGTCTCGTGCCCCTTCCCCGCGACGACGACGACGTCGCCTGGCCCGGCCTCGGCGAGTGCCCGGACGATCGCCTCGCGGCGGTCGAGGACGACGAGCGGCTCGCGCCCCGTCCGGACGGCGCCCGCGGCGACCTCCGCCGCGATCGCGGCTGGCTCCTCGGAGCGCGGGTTGTCGGAGGTGACGATGACGTGGTCCGCGAGCTCGGCGGCGATCCGCCCCATCTCGGGGCGCTTCCCCCGGTCGCGGTCGCCGCCGCAGCCGAAGACGACGCGGAGCGCGCCGCCGCGCGAAGCCGCGAGGGCCCGGGTCGTCTTCAGGACCCCTTCGAGCGCCG
>JAKPXO010000196.1 GCA_029567505.1 Acidobacteriota bacterium | reverse complement strand
GGACCCGATCGCTGACTGTATAGAGGATGCGGTACGAACCGAAGCGAATGCGGTAGGCGTCGGAGGCGCCTGCGAGCTTGAGACTGCCCTGAGGTCGAGGGTTGTCGGAGAGCCCGCGAATGATCGCGGTTGCCCGCTGCCGATCCTTGAGCATGGGAAGCGCCTCGAGCTCCCTGGCCGCCGAGGGCTTGATGGAGACGCTATAGCTTTCCACGGCGCTTGAGGCCCTGAACGACCTTCTCGAAATCGAGGTCAGGCTCGTTAGCGCGCTGGCGGAGGGTCGAAAGGTCGTCGGCGTCCTCGGCAAGCGTCAGCCGCACCGCCTCGCCGACCAGGTCGGAGATGGAGCGGTCGGTGGCCGCGGCCTTGGCCCTAAGGGCACGGTGGACGCCGGGGTCGAAGTAGACGGTGGAACGGCGAGGGCCCTGCATGAGGTGAGTATAGCGCTATGACGTCATGACGCTACGAATGTCACGGCCTGACCTCGGAATCCTGACTCGGAATGACCGACGACCACAGCGACATCTTCCCTTGTGACGAAGACGCCGGCGACATCGCCGACATCCCCGACCTCGCGCACTGCTCCGCGTTCGGCGAGACCCCGGAGGCCGCCCTCGCCGAGGTCCTGCGGGCCAGGGCCCTCTGGATCGAGGCGGCGCGGGCCGAGGGGAAGCCGATTCCCCCGCCCCGGTTCCGGCCGGCGATCTACAAGGTGGCGTAGGCCCGCCCCTCGACCTGTTGAGCGCCGGCGGCGTCAGCGGAATTGCCCGCCGACGATCGTGATGCGCCCCGGGTACGTGATGTTCCCGAGGGAACGGGTGGCCGGCCTGATCAGCGACGCCGTCACGCCGGGAGTTCTGCCCGACCTCGGGCTGCTGAGCGCTACGCCGACTTCGCGGCGGGGTTCAGCCGGGAGGGAGCAGGGACCCGAGCGCCCGCAGGGCGTCCCGCAGCTTCTTCGCGGCGCCGACGATGTCGGTCACGAGCCGCTCGTCCATCCCGTACCAGCCTTCGTACTCGGAGAACTCAGCGGACGTCATCGTCGCCTCCCATCACGAAGATGCGGGGCTGGGTGGCGATGCGTGAGGCGAAGGAGTCGGGCTCGGCGCGGCGGAGCCGCCAGTCGGCGGGTGTCAGCACCGTCGGGTTGACCGAGCGGGCGAGAACGGCCTCCGCACCCTGAAGAACGTCGAAGAGGTCCGAGTAGGCGAGAGTCTCCGAGAGAACGAGAAGATCGACGTCGCTCGAGGCCGTCTCGGTTCTCTTCGCGATAGAGCCGAAGACGAAGGCGGCGCGGATGCGCGGCTCGAGGGGTGCAAGCGCCCGACGAATCGGCTCGACGAGCCCGACGGTCTTGACGACGAGGCCGTGCAGCTCGGCGAAGACCGGACTGTCCTCCCGGGCCTGGTAGTGCTTCTGATTCCCCGTTCGCGTCACGGTCACGAGGCCCGCATCGGCGAGACGGGCGAGCTGCCGGTGGACGGCCCCGGTCCCACTGTCCGCGAGGCGGATCAGCTCGCCGCTCTGGAAGCGGCGCTCTGGCTGGCCGAACAGGAGGCCGAGGACGCGCGGCTGCCCCGAAGTGAAGAGCGCATCCGCGAGGCTCCTCCGGCGTGTCGAATTCCTTCCCGTATCGGGAAGACTCATACCCGAATCGGGAACGATTCCGGGTGCATGGACGAAGCGCCCCTCTCGAACCGCCCGGTCGAACGTCGGCGCCGCCGCCCGCCCCTCGACCCGGCGAGCTCCTGCGGCGTCAGCGAAACTGCCCGCCGACGATCGTGATGCGACCCGGGTACGTGATGTTCCCGAGGGGCGTCGTCACGGTCGGCAGGGCGTCGAGGGAGATGCGGGACGTGTCCCGCCTCGCCCCGCCGAGCGCGAGCGCCAGGTCGACCAGGTCCGCGTAGCGCTTCTCGCCGAAGAACTCGTACAGGTCGAGCGAGAGTCGGATCGGAACGACCGCGGCCTGCCCCGTTCCCGGGATCTCGAAGGGCTGGTCGATGTTCCCCGTCACGGTCGGCCGGCCGTCGACGAGGAGGCGGCACTCCAGGCTCGTGAGCGTGCTCGTCGTCCGGGGAGCCCCCGCGGTCCCGTCGTTCGGGTTCAGGGCCTCCACTTCGACGACGAGCTCGGCCGGCAGCCTCCGCGACGCGTACGCCCCCGCGAGCGACAGGGCGTCGTACGCCGTGAGCTGCGACAGCGACGACGCTCGCCCGAGGTCGATCCCCGCGAGGCGGAAGCCCGTGACCTGGCCGATCCGGAACTGCAGCCGCTTCAGGTTCACGAGCGTCGAGGCCAGCTGGTCGAGCGTCGCGCAGCCGGCGGGCGCCAGGGCCGCCGCGACGACGAGGAGGGAAACCGCGAGGGAGCCGAGCCGTCGCTTCATGGCGGAATCCTCCCACGGATGGGCGGGGACGACGGCCCTGGCGACGGGCGCCCGGCGCGCGGGCTGAGGTTTCTTCGGACGGACCCGTGGTCTGCGGGGCCCCGCTGCACCTCCCCTTCATGAGAGGTCTCGGGAGGTTCTTGACGTGTCCGGGGGCCTCGACCCGCCGGACTCGACGCCGTGCCGCGAGCGATACGAATGACGGTTCGCGGGGGCGTCACCGCCCCGTTCTCCGGCATAGGCAGGTCGGGCCCTCCGGACAGCCGCAGCAGGGGTGAAGCGATGGGCAGCTACGAGACACGCGAATTCGTCTTCACGTCGGAGTCCGCCCTGGAGGGCATCCCGACGTCTCACAGAAATCCGAGACGCGGTCGATCAGAGCGCGAATGCAGTCCACCTGCGATCGGAGTTTCGCGATACCTCCCGATGGGATGCCGCGCGTGTTCCCTGGTACCCCCACAGCGTCATCAGCGGATCCGCGCACGGGATCACGCCCGTGTGCCAGGTCGTTCCTCAGGGCGAGGATCTCGTCTGTCACATCGCGTCGTCGTCCGCCCGCTTCCTTGAACACCCCGTTCAACCCGGGGATACGCCTCCCGAGAACGAACTTGTCTGGTAGCTGTGCACACGACAGCAGTGGTATCTCGCGATCCTGCCTCTGTCGGCGCTCAAATAGATCGGAGATCTTCAGCCGCTGATCTGCAGAGAGCAGTCGAAGCCAGCCCCCATCGGGCCACTCCTTCTCCACCGCCTCATCGAGCACAGCCTCCAGACGCACCAGGAGTGTGTTCAGGTAGGTCTTGACCGGGAGCTTGTTGAAGTCGGCCCGAGTCAGGATTCCCGTCACCTTCCTGTGCCGCAGGACCAGATAGAACGGCCTCTCGGCAAGGCATTCGATGCCTTCGCCGATCGGCGTTTCTGCCGCCAGTAAATCTGCCGCGGAAACCGGTCGGCGGCCCGTAATCCGCCCCGTCCTGAGCTCGACCTGGGCGATCTCATGAACGTCTGCCGCACCGTCCGCGTGGACCAACCCGACCAGGACTCGAGCGAACGCATTCCGGCGAGCGGCCGAAACGATGTCGTCGTCCCGAACCGGCGGCTTGAGAATGCCCTCCCCTTCTTCCGGCGCCGAGGCCAGCAATTCGACGGTGAAGGCCCGATCCAGCCTCTCAAGGGTTCCTCGGAAGACCTCGCCTGCCCTCACATTCCACCCCGCCGCTCAACCCAGAAACGGGCTCATCGCTCCCCACCCGCTGACCACCGCCGACTTCTTCGCCCTGGTCAGTGCCACGTAGAGCAAGGCACGTTCCCCGGTCTCGGCGTTTCGGGCGGCCACCTGGTCCGCGCCGGCTTTGAGGGCCTTGTCGAACGGAATGACCTTGTCATTCGCAGAGGCGACGATCACGTGATCGAACTCGAGGCCCTTGACTCTGTGCATCGTCGCGACCCGAATGCCGGGGCGGGTACGGTTGTCTGTCGCTTCGCGCTTCACCTCGTAAAGGTCCAGAGAGGCCGTGCGAAGGGCGTCCTTCGCGTGCTCGACGACGTTCTTCGTCCTGCCGACGATGCAGATCGACTCCGGGGCTGCGCCAGCGGAGATGAGCTCCTTGACGTGGCGGCCGAGGAAGGCCGTTTCGTCCGCGAGGGACTTCAGGCGATGGACCTCGACCTTCGGCCCGTGAGTCAGGGACATGTACCCCTGCTGGTCGTCGAGGCCGCCGTCGAGGTCGTCGATGGCACGGCCCTCGAGGAGCGCCACCGCGAAACGTCGGATCTCGTCGGTAGTCCGGTAGTTCAGGCGGAGCTTGCGGGCCCGACCGCGGATATCGATGCCGCACTTCCCGAGGGTGGCTCGGTGGCGGTAGATCCTCTGGTGGGCGTCGCCGACGATGAAGAGGTCGTTTGGACCGGGCGACGCGATCGCGCGGATGAGACGGTAGGCCTCGGCGCTCATGTCCTGGGCCTCGTCGACGACCACGGCCTTGTACGGAAGCCGGATGCTCTGCTTCTCGATGAGCTGCCGAGCATCGCGAATCATGTCGATGTATTCGCGCTTTCCTCGTTCGGTCAGCTGTGAGCGGTACTCGCGAAAGACGGGCCAGACGGCTTCGCGCGTGCGCCGGCCGATCTTCGTCCCGCGGCCGAGACGCGGCGCCTTGAGGTACTCCTCGAGGGCGCTCACACCCTGAGGCTGGATCACTTCGTCCCACTCCTGACGGTAGAACTCGTGCGAAAGCCCTGACTCCGGAGGCGCGAGGGCGAGGGCGTTCTCCCAGAGCTCGTTGTTCTCCTCGTCGAACACCGGCTCGAACCGGTAGCCGCGTCCCTTCAGGAAGTTCGAAACCCAGGCGTCGAGGTTGACGACCTCGATTCGCGAGAGGAGCTCCGGGCCGCAGAGGGTCTTCAGGTTCTCGTGGATGTCGGTCGCGAGGTTCCGGGTGAAGGTCGTGAACAGGATCCGGTCGCCTCGCGCCGGGAAGACGGTCTCCACGAGGTGCTTCGCCCGGTGCATCGCGACGACGGTCTTCCCCGTCCCTGCGCCGCCCAGGACGCGGTAGGGGCCGTTCGCCGAGACGGAAACCAGCTTCCTTTGCTTCGGGTGGAGGAAGACCCTCCAGAGGTCGAGCGGCGCGTTCAGGAGCTCGGCCAGCTCCTTCGCGTCGGACACGACCACGAAACGACGCTTCGAATCGTCGTTCTGGAGGGCGGCCGCGAAGTCGGTCGGGTCTGCCGCCACAGGCTCGGTCGGCTTCTCGAGCTCCCGGAGCACGGCCTCGGCGTCGTACCCGGCCGCGAGGAGGTAGAGGGCCTCGTAAGCCTCCTGCGGGATGGCCTCACGACTCTCCTCGAGCTCGGTCTCGTCCTCGATGGCCCGTACGGTCGGAACGAGCTCCGTCGGAACGCCGAGCTGAAGGAGGATCTCGTCCTTCACCTTTCGGAAGAGGCCTACCTTCCTTGCGGCCGGCGCCTTCTTCGGAACCGCTTCCGCCGCCTCGACGGCATCCGCAGAGAGGACCTGCAGCGCTCCCGTCATCGGGTTGACACGGAAGACCTTCCGTTCGGCCCAGGCATAGGCCTCGTCGTGGTGGTCCACCCATGTCAGGAGGTAAAGGTCCGTGTCCGCCGGGTGGAAGACGATGGCCCGGTAGGCCTGGTCAATCCGAACCGAGTAGAGGTTCGGGTCGCGCGCCTTCTTCACCGGGTGGTACTGGATGCCCCCGGCTTCCGGGTTCTCCCGGAACAGCTCGATGAACTCGCGAACCTTCTTCTGGTGCGTCTTCTGGACGTTTGAGAACGCCAGCAGGAAGTCATCCGAGATCGCGACCTTCAATTCCGTTCCTCCGCTTCCCCGGCGCCCAGGAGGGCCGCGAGGACCGCCTCACGGTTCGTTTCCGCAGCTCCGGCGAGGAAGACCTTCCAGTCGGCCTCTTCGAAGGCGTTCCGGAACGCCTCTTCACGGGACAGGAGCACAGCCACGCGGCTCCTCTCCCACCCCAGCTCCGCCATCCCTACGATCTCCCCATCCTCCCGCGCCAGCTCGTAGCCCGTCTCCGGCGTCTCGACCCCGGCACCGAGGAGCTCAAGCAGGAGGTCCCTCACACCCGGGTCCACGTGCGCGAGGAGGCTCTCGGTCTCCGGGGCGAGCGTCTCCTTGGGCGGCGCGGTCCCCAGCAGATCACCGAGGAGGGACCCGTACCGACCGGAGGCAAGTCCCTCGGCCGTCACGAACTCGCTACGGTCAACGAACTGGACGACGTTCATCGCCCAGAGGAAGGCCCGCCACGCGTCCTTCCACTCGGCGGGGGCGTTTTCGCCGTAGACCTCGTTGAGGCGCAGGGAAACCGCCGTCCCTGCGAAGCTTCCGCGCCCCAGCTCTTCACTCCTCGCGAATACGAGGCCCTGGATCGCCGGGGACGTTCCAAGGAGGAGGCGCTCGATGCGCCCGGTCTGCCACTCCGAGCCCGAAACCGTCGGCCCGTGCTCGAGCGAGCCACGCTGACCGGCATAGAGCAGGTCGTCCCGTAGCCCCTCGGCTCCCGCGAGCGTGCTCCCCCGCCCCTGCTCGAGGAACGAGAGCGTCCACGCGCTCGCGAAGCCGCCCCAATCGCGCTCTCGCGAGCGGTCGAGAAGCCCCAGCAGCATGTCGAAGGTCGACCTCGCCCCGAGACCCATCCAGTCCGCCGCGGATTCCGGTGCGACGGTGGCGGCAAGCCTTTGCAGCAGCGGAGCCCGGTCGGCTCCGAGCGGCACGAGCTTTGGTGTCTTCGGGTCGAACTGCTCCATGACGTCGTCCCAGGCAAGCGACCAGACCCGGAACCGGCCCGAGCGGACGATCGCCAACCGCTGCGCCGTATCGAGGCCCAGCCGCTGGTGCCCCGACGTGGGGTCGGCGTGGTACTCGAAGCCGTCGGTGAAAACGGCGATCGGCAGCGCACTGCCGCCTCCCTCCGGGTGGAGGACGAAGTCGGCGCGCGACCACACCGCCACCCCCTCCTCCGGCCCCAGCTCAACCTGTGGCTCGACGAGCCAGCTCCCCGACGTGCACTTCAGGAACCAGCCGGTCTTCCCCTTCACCACGGTCTGGAGGAGCTGGACCGGTTGAACGCCGATCCGGCTCCGCCGGAGCGCTTCGACGAACCGCGCCTCGAGCTCGCTCTCGAGAAGCGACCCGAGCGGGATCGTCCCGATCTGGTCGACCTTCTCGATCCGGCTCCGCTCCCTGAGAATCGACCCAAGGATGTCGATCGCTTCCCGCCGCGACGTCCGCAGCTTGTCGTGCCGGCCCCGGTAGGCGAGGAGACAGCGGTAGCAGCCGTCCTTCGTCGGGTCGTGCTGACACGGGCACGCCGCGAGAACATCCAACGCCCGCTGGAGGACGTCGAGGATTCCGTTCGCGTCGCGCATCAGCTCGTCGAGGTATCCGGTTCCCCCGGGAACCCCGTCGTAGAGAACGAGGTATCGCTTTCGTACCCCCGAGCCCTTCACCGGTTCGCTGTGGACGGTCGTGAGGAGGTGCCCCGGATCGCCCCGGAAGTGCTTCCTCAGTCCCAGGTCGAGCGCCGCCACGAACGACTCGACCTTCCTCTCGACGTCGAAAGTCGCCACGGGAAGGAGTATTCGGATTCCCTCCGAGTCGAACTCCCGGTAAAGGAATTCCGCGCGGAAGGCCGTCTGCGCATCCGGCGGGGGCGTCGTGCTCGGTGTCGGACGGTAGCGGCAGTGGAGAGCATGGTCGATGGCGACCGCGGCGCCGTTCGCCCAGCCCTTACGGATCCCCTTCACCTTCCCGCACGACTGGCAGACGACGAACCCCGTGTCTTCGAAGTCCTCTCCGGCAATCCGGAGGTTCGTCTGCCCGGTCTCGCGCTTACCGAAATTCACCTCGCGGAGCGTCAGCTTGCCGAAGAACTCGAAGCCGAATGGCACCCCGTCGACAGGCAGCGAGTAGGCCGCCTGCATGTCGGCTGGAGAGGTCACCACGAACATGTTCCGCTGGAAGAACTCCGGCTCGCGGTCGTCGCTCTCGTCGTACGACCGGCTGTCGCGGTCGTTCTCGGTCGAGAGCACCTGTTTCATCCGAAGCATCGAGCGCTTCTGCCCCGCGTCGGGCCAGAGAGGGCTCTCGCAACGCGGGCAGGCTGAGGCGAGCTCGTGCTCGCCCTCCTTCTCCATGTACGAGCATTCGGCGCAGAAGCGCCAGGGCTCAGGCTTGGAAAGGTCGATGTTCACCTGGTCGACGAGGAGCTTCCGCCCCTGCGCGTAAAAGGCGCTCGCCGGCGCGAGCTCGACGATGGCCGAGGCCGCAGGCCGTTCGTAGACGTACTGTTTCGTCTCGTACTTCCGTTCGGCGTCGGTCGCCTTCTCGTTCTTCCGGTAGATCACGGACTTGAGCTGGACCCCGTTCTCGGGGAAGGCATAGTTCGGGAGAAGCCCCGAGTCCGTCAGGAAGTTCAGCACGTGCCTGCCGTTGATATCGGCGACGAGTCGGGTCAGCGCGTGCTTCTCCTGCCGGAGTTCCGAGAGCTCCTTCTCCCGCTCCTCGCCACCAGCCGGTTCCCCCTCCACCTTCTCGACCCTCTCGGCGAGGCGCCGGATGGCGTTCCGGAGGCTCTTCCGCTCCTTGACTACCCCCTGCAGCTCCTCGACGAGCCTGACGGGGAGCGAGGTCACGCCCGGGTCCGTCCCACGGACGAACGACCGGATCCGTTCCCGCGAGTGCGCCGTCACGTCGGCATCGAAGAGGGAAAGAAAACCCTCCTCGAGCGAGGTTCGATTCAGGTCGAAGAACTGGATGAGGTTGTTCGGAAAGGCGTCGCGGGCGGTCGTACCCTTCTCGACCGCGTCGAGCACTGGCCCGAGCTTCTCTGGAATCGCCGACTTCGGGAGCCCCGGTGCAACCCACCGGTCGAAGACGTATCCCGTGAGCTGTCTCTCGAGGACGGCCGAGGCGTTGAGGAAGCAGCCCGGGGGCTCGACGAGCCCCTGGATCATCTCCTCGGGCTCGAAGTAGAAGAAGAGGTCGTGAGGCCGGCCGTTCGCCACGGTGAGGACGAAAGCATTCCCGTCGCGCCTGCCGGCACGGCCGGCGCGCTGGAGATAGTTGCTCGACTTCGGCGGCACCGAGCAGAGCGCCAGCGACGACAAGTCTCCGATATCGATGCCCATCTCGAGCGTCGGCGTGCAGGAGAGGAGGTTCGGGTCGCCGGGCTTCCTTTCCTCCGGCTTCGCCTTGAACTCGACCTCGATCTGCTCCCGCTCCGCCCGCTCGAGAAGGCCCGTGTGCTCCACAGCGAAGAGCCGGCTCACGTCACCTGTCGCGTAGAGGCTCCGGTAGTAGTCCTCGCGTTCGGGCTCCGTCGCGAGCCTCCCGGTGCACCGATAGCGGATGCAACAGGCGCCGCTCCAGGTCTCGGCCTCCTCGGCGGCAATGGAGACGTTCGTCCCGCACCGATCGCAGCGCATCTGGACGACCCCGTCGACGATGAGGAAGAGGTCTTGCCGAAGGCCCCAGATGGTCGCCCCCCTCGGCCCCGTCCGCTGGAAGAGGACCTCGGCCTCGAGGAGCCCTTCGATGACCGCCTTCCAGATCTCGCTGGCATAGGCGCTCACGCGCCCGTCCACCTCGGCCAGCGAGCGGGCCAGCCAGTCTTCGAACCACGTCGGCGCCTGCTGCGCACCGGACCGGAGGAGCGTGTTGAAGCGTGAGAAGCCCTGGCTCGAAAGGAACGCCGGAGCCCGCGTGTGCTTCCCGAAGACAGGCAGGTGCCTCTTCCTGTTGAGCAGATAGACGTTCCCGCCCGACTCGACGTATGGCTCGAGGTCCGGCTGCTCGACGGCCCCCTTGTTCTTCAGGGTCACGAGGAGCCCGGCGATCAGTCGTCGAAGAGTGATGGCGTCCAGGCCGCGAAGGACGCCGATCTCCTCCCGGAGTCGCGGGAGGAGCTTCGCGACGGCGGCTTCGATGCTTGCTGGTTTCGCGAGGACCACCGAGCTGCCCGACTTCTCCAGCGTTCGGCCGATTCGGCTCCTGAACGTGTACTCGGTCCAGACCTCCCAGGAGATACGCCGGCCCACGAGCGCAACGAGATCCGAGCCCTCGGGGATCTTCCCGTCGCTCCGGAGCTCCTCCCAGTCCCTCAACCACTCCATGTCGGGCGGAAGGAATGCCGCCACGAATGGCCCATCTCCGAGCTTCTCCCTCCACCACTCCACAACCTTCTCCGGGAGCTCGGTGAGGGGTACGGGCTGCCCGAGCGAGGCGATCACCTTCTGCACGGCCGTGCGGAAGTTGAATGTGTACGTCCGGGCACCGAAGAAGCCGGCACGGTGCGAGGCGTCCTGTACCGAGTCGGAAAAGGCGAGGAGCTTCTTGTCGTCGTTGAAGCGCGAAGCGAAGAGCTGAGAAAGGGCGACGCTCGTCAGGCTCGCCGCGCGCGAGCCGACGATCGTCAGGCTGTTGTGGCCGCCGCACGACGAGCAGGTGTGGTTCCCGTGTGTCTTCCCGTCCCGGTCGCGATACGTGTTCTCACCGAGCCTCACCCGGAGGGCCGCCTCCGGCCCCGCCCCGCACCCCGGGCACGCCCCTGCTTCGGCCGCCTGGGAGAGGCGCAGGCATTCCGTGCAGAGCCACTGCGTGAAGCCGCGCTGATCCCCCGGCGCTCCATCCTCTTCGGGGTAAACGAACGCCACCGTCGGGCTGTATCGGAAGAACGCTTCGTAGAACCCCTTGAGGCCGGCCTCGAGCCGCTGCTCCTGCGCCTTGTAGACGGCTCCCCACCCGGTGACGCCGCACTCGCGGCAGTGGACCATCGGCAGCGCCTTCTTCGCCTCCTCGGAGGAGAGGTCGTCGGCGAAGCCAAGGCGGGGCGAGCCGCCTCCCGGCGGAACCTCGACCATCGCCACCAGGCGACTCAGCTCGCGCAGCCAGAGCTGCAGGCGCACCTGGACGAGCGGCCGGACAGCTCCGTCCGGCCCCTTCACGCGAGCTGCCGACACGAGGGCGAGGAAGCTCCCGAGGAGCCGGTCGAACGTCTCGGCGTCGGCGCCGGCAAAGCCCGGCACCTGACGGGACAGCTCCTCCTTCACAGCCCGAAGCTCCCGTGCCTTCCCATCGAGGATGACGAGCAGGTTCCGGAGGAAGGCGTGCCGCTTCAGACGCTGGGCGAGGCTCACCAGACCCTCGTCGCCCGCCGCCTCGTCCAGTGGCTCGTCGAACCAGAGCCGGTGTTGGGCGTCGAGGTACTCCTGCTGACCCGCGTACTCGAGCGGGTCGAGCTCTGCTCCCTTCTCCGGTCCCGGCACGTCGAACCGCGTCACGAGGTGCCCCTTCAGGAACTCCTCGGTCGTCTCCACCGTCTCGCCGACGATCGCGTCCGTTCCGAAGGGCTCGCCGAAGAGTTGCGTCGCGTATCCGCTCAGCGCGTCGGCATTCATCCCCTCGGGCCCCTCGCCGAGCGTCGCCGACGTCCCGATGCAGCAGAGATGTCGCTCGGGTGTCTTCAGCCGCGCCTTGAGCCGCCGGATCAGGCAGGCGAGGTCGGCTCCCTGCGCTCCGTCGAACGTGTGCAGCTCGTCGACGACCAGGAACCGGAGCGTTTCCGGCCCGTTCTCCGCCCAGAGCCGCGCGTCGTCAGGGCGGATGAGCAGGTAGTCCAGCATCTTGTAGTTCGTGAGGAGGATGTCGGGCGGCGACGTCCGCATCGCCTCGCGGTCGGTGATGACGTGCTCAGGCCCCATCGCCCCGTGCGTCTCCCGCCCGATTCCACCGACGTAGAGCCCCGCCGTCACTTTCCCCTTCAGGGCCGGGCTCGCCGCGATCGCCTTCGCGAAGCGCTTCGCCTGGTCGGTCGCGAGGGCGTTCATCGGGTAGACGACGACCGCCTTCACCCCGGGCCGCCCCACCTCCCGCGCGCAGTGGTCCAGAACGGGATAGAGGAAGCACTCTGTCTTCCCCGAGCCGGTTCCCGTCGCGAGGAGCGTCGAGAGCCGTTCCGGCCCGCCCAACCGTTGGAAGGCTCGCTCCTGATGTCGGTGGGGCCGGAACCCCTCCGGCAGGACATCCGGGAAGTACCGGGTCGCCTTCTCCCCCGTCCGGAACGGCAGCTTGAGCGAGAGATACGGCCCCCGGAACACCGACCCCTCCGACCGGAGCAGCTCCGGGAGGCTCTGCTGAAAGAGGGGTGTCGTGACCGGGAACGTCGTCAGGAGGAACTCCTCGATCCCGCGACGGACCTGGCCCGAGAGAACGGACGGGATCATTCGGGTTCCCCGGGCGAGCGCGTCATCCTTCTGCCTCCAGTAGCTTCGCCACAAGCCGCTTCAGCTCCGCGACGACCGTGACCGCTTCGGGCATGTCGGGGACGAGGCCTCCGAGATCGCCCTCCCACGCATCGACGACGAGCGCGACGAGGGGCTCCGGGAAGAAGTCCTCCCAGATGCGGAAGCCCACGCCTCTCACCTCGCACTTCGCGCGCAAGGTCCGCCTCACTGCGCTCGCGTCGAAACCGGGCTGTGGCTCCCGGAGGAGAGTCCAGAGATCGTAGAAGTCGCGGCAGCGCGGCCGGACCCAGGCCCGCAGCTTTCGCCGTTCTTCGTTCTGGAGGAGGGCGCGCAGCTTCTCGCAGACGATCTCCTCCAGCGAGTAGCAGACGACGCGCCCCGGCAGCTCCTCCTCGTAGCCGTGCAGGATCGGCTTCTCCTCCGTCGGCAGAAGAATCGGTTCGTCGGCCGTCACCTCCACCTTCAGAACGCAGAGCGGTTCCCGCTGCCAGGGGAACTGGCTCCGAACGACGAACGCCTCCTGCCCGCCCGGATGCTCTTCCTTGAGGACGACCCGATCGACCGTCACCGCGAAAGGCCCGTTTGCCGCCATCCGGTCGCAAGCGCGCCGCGCGACCGAGCGGAGCCCGGCTTCGAGGTCGTCGCCCCGAGGCGCGCCGAGGGCGGTGAAATCCAGGTCCTCGCTGAACCGGTAGTCGGCAAAGTGGAGCTTCCGGAGAGCGGTCCCCCCCTTCATCACGAGCGTCCCGGCGAGGCTATCCTCCGCCGCGAGCGCCGCGAGCACGTGCCCGATGGCGTAGTCCTTCAGAACGGTCTCGTACGGCACGCCGCTCGCCGCCGCGGCCTTCTTCAGCCGGAGCTCGAGCCTCATCGCCGCACTGGCTCCCTCGTGTTGTCCTGCAGCCTCCAGCGTGAAATGACCGGCCCCTTTCTCGCACGCCTCGGGTCGAGCGGCTGGGCCATCTTCACGGGAAAGGCGAGGAGCGGAGCGAGGACGGCCTCCTCCGCACCGAACGATTCCAGTGCCCACCCGAGGCGCTTGACCGTGGCCGCCACGCCGAACCGGACCGCGTAGCCCGCGAGCTTCGGCAGGTCGAGTGATGCGGCGTGCTCTTCGAGAATCGCGAGTGCCTCGCTCATCCCTCCGATCCGGGCCGGGCTCGAAAAGGCATCGAGGATCGTCCGCTCGCGATCGGTCATCGGCACGCGCGTCCGTTGGTCGACCCAGACGTCCTCGATGCCGAAGAATCGGGAGGGCGTCACGTTGACGAGCTCCACCCGGAGCCCGTCGACGACCCAGACGCTCGACCGTCCTGCCGTCGGCTCTCCAGACCTCATCGTCGGTGTCACGACCTTCGCCGTCGTCGTGCAGGTGATCGTCCGGGGGACCTGGTCGGAGAAGCCGTGGAAATGGAGCGCCGTCCTGTGGCTCAGGGTCGAAGGCGTCGCCAGCGCCACGGCGATCGCGAAGTCGTGCGGAGGCGTCGATCCGGGCAACCGACCCGTCGTCGCGTAGAGCCCTCGCCGAATCCGGCGCAGCCAGCCCGCGAGGGCGAGCCTCGAAACGAGCCAGTTCACACGGGCCTTCCCGAGGCCCAGCTTCTCCCCGGCGCGTCTGGCATCCTCCGACGTGAAGACGACCTTGCCATCGGCCTCGATCTCTCCGAGGAACGCCAGGCCGTGGGTCTCCCCATAGGGAGCCCCATCCGGCATCGCGCTTCGGGCCCTTTTCGTATCCATTGACCTACGTAAGTTTACCGCTAGCAGCGTTTCGCAGCACGGTTGATATCAACTCGGTTTGAGACCCGGCCTTCCCGCGGCGAGTCGTAGAGCACCGGCTCGCCACTTACCGCGCCAGCACCGTACGGGGGTCGGCCGTCGCCTCATCGATGACCGAAGCGTATGCGGCGACGAGACAGCCCGGCGTGGAACACGAGACGACGGCGCTGCCGACGCTGAAGTTCGAGACACCGAGGTCGTTCGCCAGATTCAGCTGAAGGAAGCCGAGCGCAGGGATCGAGAGAGACCTCGTGGCAGCGGTGGCTCCGGACGTATTCAGGATTCGAAGCGCGACGGCGGCCACGCTCTCACCCATGTTCGCGAGGACGATGTTCGTCCGGAACCGAGCGTCTTGCCGCAGGCCCGCAAGGCCTCTCGGCGAAGCCCCCGCCGTCTCCGCGGTGCTGAGGGCGGGGACACTCTGACCGTATGAGCCGCCGGTCGGCGACGCCGTCCACGTCTGCCCCTGTATGGAGAGTGTCGGGACGGAGGAACGAATCAGGATCGGCCCCCAATCCGAGCCGCGGCCGTAGAGGCTCGAGAGCACGTCCGGGAACGAGAGCGTGACATTCGGTGGAATCTGAACGGTGTGCTCCGGCCCCGCGGCGCCCGAGCCGGCATGACCGAGGAACTTCACGTTCACGTTCGCCGTTTGGTTTCCCGTGTTCAGAAGCACGAGATCCGTCGTCCAGAAGGCATTCGTACCGCTCACCCGCGCGGACGACGGCAGAATCCAGGTGCCCGCCCATCCGGACTGGACCGCGGCGATCGTCACCGAAGCGCTCGCCGAGCCGCCCGGGCCGGTCACGGTGAGGCGGTAGGGGACGCCGATCGTCGGTTGAATGGCGACGTTGCCAGACGTCGGCACGCTCCCGATGCCCTGGTCGATCGTCGCGAATGTCCCACCCGTGCTCGTCCACGTGAGGATCGCCTGCTGGCCAGGCGACACCGCCGGGGGATTCGCGGCGAAATAGGTGATGACCGGCGCTCCGACCTGCGACACCGAGACGTTCATCGTCCTGGAGCTCGAGCCGGCGGCGTTCGTCGCGGTCAACGTCACCGCGAACACGCCCGACGCCGTGAAGACATGCGTGGGGTTTCGCGCCGTCGAGCTCTTGCCGTCGCCGAAGTTCCAGAGCCACGCCGTCGGCCCGCCGGATGAGGAATCCGTGAATGAGACGGTCTGGTTCGCCACGGGGTTCAGCGGCGAGTAGCTGAAGCCGGCGACCGGGGCGGTGCTCCCGGCGATCGGCGCTCCGAGCCAGAGTCTCCCGTAGCCGTAATCGTTGTCGGGTCCGACCTGCCCCTGGTCGATCGCCCTCCCTTCAAGGAACGACCTCACCTGGCTCGGGGACCAGCCCGGATTCACGGATCGAACGAGCAGCGCCG
>JAKPXO010000191.1 GCA_029567505.1 Acidobacteriota bacterium | reverse complement strand
CCGCGCCTCCTCGAACTCCTCGTGCCCCTGCGTGGAGCGGAGGACGGGCATCTCGTCGAAGTTCTCGAGCGAGACGATCGTCACCTCGGCCGCGCCTCCGCGAAGGGCCGCGCGGGCCGAGTCGAGGGCCTCCTTGGCGCGCGCGTCCGCGGCGCCCGCCGCCTCCTCGAGCGCCTCGAGCTCCCCCTCCTTGGAGACGCGCAGCGCGGTCCGGGCCGCGTCGAACGCGACGAAGCCGCCTCCGACGACGACGACCCGCCGTCCGAGATCCATCCGGAAGCCCCGGTTCACGTTCAGGAGGTAGTCGACCGCCTTCACGACGCCGTCCAGCTCGACGCCCGGGGCGTCCAGCTCGCGCCCCTGCGAGACGCCGACGGAGAGGAAGACCGCTTCGAACCCGGTACGGCGGAGCTCGGCGAGGCCGAACGAGGGGGAGAGCCGCGCGCCGAGTCGGAGCGTGACGCCGAGCGCGAGGATCCGGTCGATCTCCGCCCTTATGAGAGTCCGCGGCAGGCGGTACTCGGGGATGCCGAAGCGCATCATGCCGCCCGGCTCGCCGGCCGCCTCGAAGACGGTCACGTCGTAGCCGAGGAGCGCCAGGTCGTGCGCGGCCGAGAGGCCGGCCGGTCCCGCGCCGATGACCGCGACGCGGACCTTGCCACCGGCCGGAGAGTGCGCCGGGAAGGGCACGACGGGAAGGTGGCCCGCGTACCGGTTCCCCTCGCCGACGAGCTCGCCGAAGAGGCGGTCCTGCGTCTGGGGGCGGACCGACTCGACTCCGTAGCGCTCCGTCACGAACCGCTTGAGCGCCCGGATGGAGACGGGGGCGTCGATGGCGCCACGGCGGCAGGCGTCCTCGCACGGCGCGGCGCAGACCCGGCCGCAGACCGAAGCGAAGGGGTTCGGCGCCCGGGCGACGAGAAACGCGTCCTCGTCCCGCCCCTCTGCTATGAGCTGGACGTAGCGCCCGGCGTCGGTCGAAACCGGACAGCCCGTCTGGCATTTGACCTGAGCGCTCCAATCCGACAAGGACGGGATACGAGCCCGGATCGGCATGTCGAATCTCCCTGTGCCGAGGAGGATCGGCGCACGGGCGCGGGCGCGGTATGACGCAGGTCATGGGGCGAGGGTGAAAAGGGGGGAGCCGGGGCCGCCGATCCTCGGCCCCGGCTCCCTGGAGGGGACCGATCAGTAGCGGTACGAGAGGTTGACGAAGACGTTCCGGCCAGGCTCCGGGACCTTCACGCCCGACCGGAACGGGTCCCGCTGGTAGGAGAGGTGCTCGGAATAGAGACGACCGAACAGGTTCTCGACGCCGAGGGTCAGGCCGACGCTCCCGATAGTGAAACCGGCTCGCAGGTTCGCGATGCCCCAGCCGGGCGTCGTCCCCTCGGCGAGGTCCGTGTCGACGTTCGACTGCGCGGCGGCGAAGACGCCTTCGGCCTCGCCCCAGAAGCGGCCGTCGTCCCAGCGGAGCGAAGCCCGTCCGGTGACGGGGGGCATCTCCGCGAGGTCCTTCGAGAGGATCCCGACCTCGGGGCGCGGGTCCTGCGTCCCGCGGACGTACGACACGGCGCCCGAGAAGAAGAGGCGTTCCGTCAGGGTGAAGGCCGCGGTCGCCTCGCCGCCGGCGAGCCGGGCGTCGACGTTCTCGTAGGTGCGGGCGGCCGGGTTCATGACGCCCGGGACCATGTTCACCTTCTTTGCATCGGAGACGACGACGTAGTCGGAGACGTCGTTGACGAACGCGCTCGCCGAGACGTAGAGGCGCCCGGCGCGAAACGAGGCGGAAAGGTCTAGAGCGGTGTTCCGCGAAGGGGCGAGGTCCGGGTTCCCGACCCAGTCGGTCCCCATCCGTTTCAGGGAGAACCACTGCTCCTGCGGCTCGGGGATGCGCGCGGCCGTCCCGGCGCCGAGGGAGACCTCGAGGCCTTCCGCGGCCCGCCACCGGGCGCGGAGGCTCCCGCCGGGAAGGGAGTCGGCGCGGCTCGTGGCGCGCGTGCCGTGATAGGCCCAGGCGAGGTCGGTCGAGGCCTTCGCGCCGTCGATCGATGCCGAAGCGCGGTCCCAGCGCAGGCCGGCGTCGAGCGTCACGACGTCGCCGAGGCGGAACGACCGCTCGGCGAAGAGGCCGACGACGTCGCTCGCCGCCCCGGGAAGGGAGGCCTGCGGCTTGTACTGCATCCCAGCGAGGTACGTCGTCGTGTCCCAGTACCTCCGGTACGCCTCGACGCCGATCGTCACGCCCCACGCGGTCGCCTCCAGCCGTCCGCCGAGCGTCCTCGAGAAGGCGTCGGTCCCCATCGACCAGCCGCGCGCCGCGGTCGTCGACGAGGTCCGGTACTCGTCGGTCATGAAATGGTCGACCTGCGAGTAGTAGGCGGAGAGCCGGGCCGACGTGACGACGGCGGAGGGCGTCGCCTCCCAGGTCAGGCCGAAGCGGTCCGCGTCGTCGAAGACCGCGTCCATCTGCAGGTACGGGTAGTAGGTGTGGGAGGTCTCCTGCCGCGTGTACGAGAGGGAGACCGAGTGGCCCTCGGCCGGGACGAATGCGACCCGGGCCCAGGCAGTCCCCGCCCGGAACGCCTCGTCCGCGACGGAGTCGGCGCGGTAGTTCGTCCGCTCGGTGAAGCGCCGGCCCTCGCCGTCCGCGAACGCTTCCGATCGCCGGAAGGAGTATCCGGCGAGCGCCGAGAACGACGCGCCGGCCCACGAGGCGGTGACCGACGGGTTGACGTAGCCCCACGCCCCCGCGGCGGCGTTCGCGGTGGCGTGCAGCCCGGGCTCGGGCTGGCGCGTCACGATGTTCACGACGCCGCCGAGGCTCCCCTGGTTCCGCACGTCGAACGGCCCCTTGGCCACCTCGACCCGCTCGACCTGGGCGAAGTCGACGTGGAAGGCGGGCGGGTCCATGTGGTTCGGGCAGGCCCCGTAGATCCGCTCGCCGTCGACGAGGACGTTCAGGTCGCGGCTCTGGGAGCCGCGCACGACGACCTCGTTCGCGATGCCTCCCTTCCGGAGCTTCCAGACGCCCGGGAGCTTCTCGAGCGCCTCGCCCGTGTCACGCGCCGAGCTCTCGCGGATCTCGGCGGCCTCGATCGCGTCGCGGGGCGAAGGGCCGACGACCGTGAGGCGTTCGCGCACCCCGGCGAGGCGAAGCGTCACGTCGAGCTCGCGCCGCTCGCCGGCGGAGAGCGAGACGTCCTTCCGAAGTCCCGTCTCGAAGCCCGGAAGCTCGACGACGAGCTCGTAGGTCCCGGGCCGCAGGTCCCGGACGAGGTAGAGCCCCCGTTCGCCGGACGCGACGGTTCCGGCAGGGCCGGACCCCGAAGGCGAGGGGACGACGGTGACGCGGGCCCCGGGAAGGCCGCTTCCGTCCGCGGCGAGGATCGAGCCCGAGAGTGTCGCCGGGGCGGGCTCCGACGCGAGGCCCCGGGCCGAAAGGAGAGCGACGAGGACGCAGGTCTGCAGCTTCATGAATGCTCCATCGCGGTGCATCGACGGACTCCACGCGGCCGTGCCGCGCGGAGCGCCGGGCGGAGGGGCCGGGCCCCGGACCGTCAGCAGGCGGCGAGGGAGGAGCGGGGAGGCGGGGTCGGCGGACCGGGGCGGGGCGCGTCGCCGCCCGCCGGCGTCACGAACGAGGTCGGCGTGCCGGCCTCGGGCGCGGCCGGAGCCGCCCCGAGGAGGAGGGCGCCGTCGAACGCGGCCGACGGGGGAGGAACGATCGCCCGGTGGGGGGCCTCGTCGCGGCACCCCGACCACGAGGGATCGGCGGAGGGCTCCGTATCCATGTCCCCGTGGCAGAGGCCGGCTTCGCAGCAGGCCATCTTCACGGGGCAGTGACAGCCGTGCGAGGGCGCGGGAGGAGCGGTGGCCCTCGCGAGAGCGAAGACAGGCAGCAGAAGCGTCGCCGCGAGGACGGCGACGAGCGCCCCGGCCGAGCGCCGCAACCTGCTCTGTCTCATGACGGGTCCCTTCTAGGTCCGATCGGGCGGTCCGAGTATGACGCCGGTCATGCGCGGCGCGTCATTCGCGAACAGAAGTCACGGCGGTCGGCGGCGGACGAGGGGAATCGGCCTTGCGGGTGCGGCCGGGGCGCGTCCCTTCGCCGGCGTGCGGGGAGGGGCGATACTCCCGTCGTGAAAACGGACCGCGGCCGGCGCATCGGAGCCCCGTGAGCCTCCTCGTCCGGATCTTCGAGGAGACCTATCGGATCGTCCTCGACAGCGGCTTCTTCATCCTCCTCGGGTTCCTCCTCGCGGGCCTTCTCCACGAGCTCGTCGACACGGCCCGGATCGGACGCGCCCTCGGCGGGAGGAGCCTCGGGGCGATCCTGAAGGCGGCGGTCATCGGCGGACCGCTGCCGCTCTGCTCCTGCGGGGTGCTGCCGATGGCGGTCGCCCTTCGGAAGAAGGGGGCGAGCCGCGAGGCCACCGTCTCGTTCCTGATCTCGACGCCGGAGACGAGCGAGGAGGCGATCCTCCTGACGTGGGGGCTTCTTGGCCCCGTCATGGCTCTCGTCCGTCCCGTCGTCGGCGTCGTGACCGCGATCGTGGCCGGGCTCGTCTCGCTCGTCGCAGGAGGGGAAGACGATCGACGTTCCACGGAGGCGGGTGAGGCGGCCGACGGCCCGGCGGTTCCCTGCTCGACCGAGGACGGCTGCGGGGCGACCGAGACCCCCGCCGCGCGAAGCGGGACTCTGCGGGAGCGGGCCGCGCGGGTCTTCCGGTACGCGTTCGTCACGATGGTCGACGAACTCGCGTTCTGGATGCTCCTGGCGTTCCTCGCGACGGGGATCCTGGCGGGCGTCCTGCCGGAGGACTTCTTCCTCCGGTTCCTCCCGTGGCCGCTCCTGACGATGGTCCTGATGGCCCTCGTCGGGCTCCCGATGTACGTCTGCGCGAGCGCCTCGACGCCCATCGCCGCCGCGATGATCGCCAAGGGCCTCGACCCGGGCTCGGCGCTCGTCTTCATGCTGACGGGACCGGCGACGAACGCCTCGACGATCGCGGTCGTCGCCCGGATGTTCGGCCGGCGCTTCGTCGGGATCTACGTCGGGTCGATCGTCGGCGTCGCGATCGCGTCGGGCCTCCTTCTGAACGCCGTCGTCGGCGCGGGCCTGGTTCCGGCGCCCGGCAGCCCCGAGGCGGAGAGCGGGGGCGCCTGGGCCGTCGTCAAGTTCCTCTCGGCCTTCGCCTTCCTCGCGCTGATGGCCTTCAGCTTCCAGCGGCAGGGGTTCCGGCCGGGGTGGAACGAGCTGAAGGGTCACGCCCGCGCGTTCCGCGACCTCGTCCGCGAGCAAGCGCCCCGACGTCTCCCGCGACGGGCGCTCGCGGGACTCGCCGCGACGCTCCTCCTCCTCTCCTGGGGTCGCACCGCGCTCCTCGTCGTCCGGCCCGACGAGACAGGGCTCGTCCGGACCCTCGGGAAGGTGACCGCGTCCGATCTCGCCCCGGGCCTCCACCTCGTCCCGCCGTTCCCGCTCGGGAAGGCGGAGGCGATCCTGACCGCGCGACTGCGCTCCGTCGAGATCGGCTTCCGCTACCGGGCCGCCGGCTCCGCCGCGGCGCCCGTCACGTCGCGTGTCTTCGTACCGACGCAGTCGACGCGGGTCCCCGAGGAGGCGCAGTTCCTGACGGGCGACGAGAACGTCATCGAGGTCACGGCCGTCGTCCACTACCGGGTCGCCGACCCGGCCGCGTTCCGGTTCGGCATCGACCGCGCCGAGCCGGCTTTCCGGGACCTCGCCCGGGCGCTTCTCGTCGAGGAGGTCGGTCGGACGCCGATCGACGCCATCTACACCGCCGAGCGGGGCGCCGTGGAGAGGAGCGTCCTCGAGGCGCTCCGGAAGGCGCCGGTCCTCCGGGAGACGGGGCTCGCGCCGGTCGACCTGCGGCTCCTCTTCGTCCACGCTCCGGACGACGTCCACGGCGCCTTCCGCGACATCGCGTCGGCCGCCGAGGACCGGACGACCGCCCGGAACAAGGCTCTCGTCGAGGCGGAAGGGGCTCTCGGGCAGGCGCGCGGAGAGGTCGCCCGGACGCTCGCCGAGGCCGGGTCCGAGAGGACCCGCCTCGTCGAGCACGCGAAGGGGGACGCCGCCGCGTTCGTCCCCCTCGCGCGCGAGGTCGCCGCGGCGCCGCGGACGAGCCGCCTGCGTCTGAAGCTGGAGGCGCTCGAGAGGGTCCTGTCGGGCGTTCCGAAGCTGATTCGTCCCGACCCGAGGCGCGCCCCCGGGTTCGAGCTCTGGGTGACGCCGGCCCTGCCGGGCGAGGCCGCCTCGGTGCCCGCGCCGGCGCGAGGGCTCGCCGGTTTCGTGAATCCGATCCCCGCGCCGCCTCCGGGCGTCCCCGCGGCGGAGCGCTGAGGTGAACGCCATGGAAGAGACCCTCGAGCCCCCGGCCCCGTCCCGACGCCGACGCGTCGCCGCGGTGGCCGCGGGCGCGATCCTCCTCCTCCTGATCGCGCGGGTGCCGTACGTCGTCGAGGCGACGGAGTTCGCGGTGCGGACCCGCTTCGGCCGTCCTGTCGCGGTCGTGACGGAGCCGGGCCTCCACGCCCGGGTGCCGCTCGTCGACGACGTCGCCCGGCTCGACGCGCGCCTCCTCTACTTCGACCCGCCGGCAGGGGAGTTCCTGACGAACGACAAGAAGAACATCGTCGTCGCCCCGGTCGTCCTCTGGCGGATCGACGAGCCGCTCAAGTTCCTCCAGACGCTCGTCACGCGCGAGAGCGCCGAGGCGCGCCTCGCCGACCTCGTCGCCTCCGAAACGGGCGCCGCCCTCGGCGCCGTGCCGTTTACCCGCCTCGTCTCGGCGACGGAGGGCGAGGCCGACCTCGCGGGCGTCGTCGCCGGGATTGGCGAGCGTGTTCGCGCGCGCGCCGCCGCCGACTACGGCGTGAAGGTCGTCGATGTGAGGCTGAAGCGGATCGCCTTCCCCGAGCAGAACCTGCTCTCGGTCTTCGGGCGGATGAGGTCCGAGCGGGAGCGGATCGCCCGGCGGTTCCGTTCGGAAGGGGAGGAGGCGGCGCTCAAGATCCGCGCCGAGGCCGACCGGGAGAAGACGCGGCTCCTCTCCGAGGCGTACCGGAGGGCCGAGGAGGAGAAGGGGACCGGCGAGGCGGAGGCCGCTCGGATCTACGCGAGGGCGACGAACCAGGACCCGGAGCTCTACAAGTTCCTCCGGACGCTCCGGGCCTACGAATCGATCCTCGACGAGAAGACGACGCTCGTCCTGCCGGGCGACTCCGACGTCCTGCGCCTCCTGACCGACGGCGCCGCGCCGCCGCCGCCGAGGAAGGGACCGAATTGACCCGGACGGTGCGACGGGCGCTCTTCGCCGCCTCGGGGCTCGCCTTCGGGGCCTGGCTCCTCGCGGGCGTCTCGGCCCTCCGACCGGCGCAGCAGGGGGTCGTGCTGCGGCTCGGCGCGGTTCAGCCGCTCCCGCTCGGCCCCGGCATCCACTGGCGGCCGGCGGGAATCGACCGCGTCGTCAAGGTGGAGGTGACGAAGACCGAGACGGTGCCGATCGGCTTCCGGACCGCCGACGGGGGACGCGCGGTGTCGCTCCCGGCGGACGAAGGGCAGTGGCTGACGGGCGACACGAACATCCTCGCCGTTCAGCTCGCGGTGCAGTACCGCGTCGCCCGCCCGGTCGAATGGGTCGTCCACGGGCGTGACACGGCCGACGTCGTCCGCCGGGCCGCCGAGTCCGTCGTGACGGAGGCGATGGGCGTCCTGCCGGTGGACGACGCGCTGACGGGCGGCCGCCACACGCTGCTCGAGGAGGTGCGCCGCGGGACGCAGGAGCTCCTCGACCGGTGGCAGAGCGGCGTCGCCGTCGTCTCCGTGGCCCTTCGTTCCGTCGACCCGCCCCCGCCCGTCCTCGCCGCGTTCCAGGATGTGCAGGACGCCAAGAGCGACCGGGAGCGATACGTGAACGAGGCCGAGAGCTACGCGAACGACACGCTTCCGCGCGCGCGCGGCGAGGCGGAGGCGCTCGTCTCCGCCGCCTCCAGCCAGAGACAGAGGCGGGTCGAGGAGGCTCACGGCGACGCGGCGCGGTTCGACGCGCTGCGCCGAGAGGCGAGCCTCGCCCCCGGGCCCCTCCGCGCGCGGCTCTATCTCGAGACCCTCGAGAAGGTCCTGCCCCGGATGCGCCTCTACGTCGTCGACGAGGCGACGCGGCTCCGGCTCGTGAAGCCGGAGCCGGCGGCCTCCGCGGCCGAGCCCGGCGGGTGAAGGCCGGGCTCGCCCGGCCTCAACCCTGGTAGGCCTTCCGGATGTTCGGGATCAGGTACTCCTGGAAGGCGCGGTCGAGGTCGTAGCGGGGAGAGAGGCCCCAGTCCTTCCGGGCCGCCGAGTCGTCGACGTCGGCGGGCCACGAGTCGACGATCCCCTGGCGCTTCGCATCGACCTTCGTCGTGATCTCCGCGCCGGGGAACGCCTTCTCGACGATCGCCTGGATCTCGGCGGCCGAGGGGGCGAAGGCCCCGATGTTGTACGTCGTCCGCGTCAGCTTCTCGCGAGGGGCGGCGGCGAGCTGCAGGAGCGCGTCGACGGCGTCGGGCATCGCCATGAAGGGGATGCGCGCGTCGGGCCTCACGAAGCAGGCGTAGGGCTTCCCCTGCGCGGCGGCGTGGATCATCTCTGGCGCGAAGTCGGACGTGCCGCCCGAGGGGACGGTGAACGCGGAGATGAGGCCGGGGAACCGGATCGACCGGAAGTCGACCTTCCCCGAGAGCGTCTCCGGCGCGAGCTGCTTGTAGTGCCGGGCATAGTAGCGGCCGAGCTGCTCGCAGTAGAGCTTGTTGCAGCCGTACATCGTCGTCGGGTTCGTGAAGTCGTCCTCCTTCACCTTCCCGGCCTTCGCCTTCACGTCGAGCCCCGGCATGCCGTACGCGGCGATCGACGACGGGTACAGGAAGACGACCGGCCGCCCGTGCGACTCGCCCTGCTTCTGGGCGAACTCGAGCATCGCCATCGTCCCCTCGACGTTCACCTGGTGCGCGGTCACCGGGGTGAACTCGCTCCGCGTGGAGAGGAGCGCGGCGAGGTGGAAGACCTGGTCGACTTCGAACTCGGAGAGGATTCGCTCGAGGAGCTGCGGCTCGAGGATCGAGCCCGTGAAGTGCCGCGCCACGCGCGGCGCGATCGACGGGTCGAGGGGCTTGAGGTCGAGCGTGATGACGGGACGGCTCCCGTCCTCCGACAGGCGCTCGATGAGCGTGTGGCCGATCTCTCCGCTGGCTCCGGTGAGGAAGACGACGGGTGTGCGCAGCACGAAGGCCTCCTTCAGGCGGCGGGCCGGTCGGCCCGCGGGCAACCGCCAACGCTAGCACGGGGCGGGGGTCCGGCGCGCGTCGGGATCGACCGCTCGTGCGAGACTCGTTGCCGGTGCCCGCCCTCGTCGCGGCCTTCACGCCGCTCCGCCACAGGGACTTCCGCCTCCTCTGGAGCGGTTCCCTCGTCTCGAACGTCGGGACCTGGATGCAGAGGGTCGCCCAGGGGTGGCTCGTCCTGACCCTGACCGGCTCCCCCTTCTGGCTCGGGGTCGACGCCTTCCTCGGCGAGGCCCCGTTCCTCGCCTTTTCGCTCTTCGGGGGTGTCCTCGCCGACCGGGCGGAGCGGCGGCGGATCCTCCTCGTCTCCCAGGTCGTCCAGATGGCTTCCGCGCTCGTCCTGATGACGCTGATCGCCACCGGCCGGATCACGCTCGGAGCGATCCTCGCGACCTCGGTCGTCGTCGGGCTCGCCCAGGCGTTCGGCGGGCCGGCCTTCCAGGCGCTCGTCCCGATGCTCGTCCCGCCGGCCGACCTGCCCCGGGCGATCCTCCTGAACTCGATCCAGTTCAACTTCGCGCGCGTCGTCGGGCCGGCGATCGGTGGCCTCGCCTTCGCGCGGTTCGGAGCCGCGGGCTGCATGGGGCTCAACGGGCTCTCCTTCCTCGCGGTCGTGGCGGCGCTCGCCGCGATCCCCCGCCGCCCCGGGACCGGGAGCGGGGGGGTGACCGTCCTGGACGGCCTGCGCGAAGGGGTCGCCACGGTCTGGAGGCGCCCGTCGCTGCGGGGCCTCGTCGCTCTCGCCTTCCTCGGCACGTTCTGCTCGAACCCGCTCCTGACATTCCTTCCGGTTTTCGCCCGGGACGTCTTCCACGCCGGCGCGGAGCGCTACAGCGTTCTCCTCGCCGCGTTCGGGTGCGGCGCGGTCGTCGGCGGGCTCGCCGTCGCGGGTGCGGCTCGCCTGCCGCGGCGGGGCCTCCTTTCCGCGCTCGGGCTCGTCCTCTACGGTCTCCTCATGGTCGCTTTCGCCCTCTGCCGCGAGCCGACCTTCTCTCTCGTCCTCCTCGTCGCCGCCGGGGCCTGCCAGATGGTCGTCTTCTCGGGATTCATGACGCTCGTCCAGACGAGCGTCGGCGACGCGCTCCGGGGCCGGGTCGTCAGTATCTACAGCCTCGCGTTCCGGGGCGGGATGCCGCTCGGGAACCTCTCGGCGGGGACGGCCGCGGCGGCGGTCGGCGCGCCCGCCGTCCTCGTCGTCCTCGGCGGGGCGCTCGCGATCGCGGGCGGGGTCGTCGCGCGTCGGAGGGGCCGGGACGGCGTCGCCTCGATCTGAGGGGGGGCGCTCCGGTAGGCTGTGTCCCATGAGGATCGAGACGCTCGCCGTCCACGCTGCGTACTCCGTCGACCCGGCCACCGGAGCGGTGGCGCCGCCGATCCACCTCTCGACGACGTTCGGGCGGGACGAAGCGGGCGTCCCGCTCGCCGGGCACACCTACATCCGGGAGTCGAGCCCGACGCAGGACCTGCTCGAGGAGGCGCTCGCGCGCCTGGAAGGGGGGGAGGCGGCGCTCGTCTTCGGCTCGGGGATGGCGGCCGGGCTCGCCGTCGTCCAGGCGCTTCCGCCCGGCAGCCACGTCGTCCTCCCCGACGACGCCTACTACGGCTACCGGGTCGCGGCCCGCGACTTCTTCCCGAAGTGGGGGCTCGAGGCGACGTTCGCGCCGCTCGACCGTCCGGGCGCCCTCGAGGCGGCGCTCCGCGCCGAGACCCGCCTCGTCTGGCTCGAGAGCCCCTCGAACCCGCTCCTGAAGGTCACGGACCTCGCGCGGGCGGCCTCGGTCGCGAGGGCGGCGGGGGCTCTCGTCCTCGTCGACGGCACCTTCGCGACGCCGATCCTCCAGCGGCCGATCGAGCTCGGCGCCGACGTCGTCCTCCACGCGACGACGAAGGGGATGGGCGGGCACAGCGACGTCGCCGGAGGCGCGCTCGTCTTCGCGGCCCGGGGCGAGCTCCTGGAGAAGGTGCGGCACGTCCGGACCGTCCTCGGGGCGGTCGCCTCGCCGTTCAACTCGTGGCTCGTCCTCCGAGGGCTTCGGACCCTGGCGGTGCGCGCGCGCGTCCAGTCTGAAACGGCCCTGACCGTCGCGAAGGCGCTCGAGGCGCACCCGGGCGTCTCGAAGGTCAACTACCCGGGGCTGGGCTCGCACCCCGGCTACGACGTCGCCCGCCGGCAGATGAGCGCCTTCGGCTCGATGATCTCGTTTCACGTCGCCGCCGGGCGCGAGGCGGCCATCGCCGCGGTGGGGCGGGCGCGCCTCTTCACGCGGGCGACCTCGCTCGGCGGGGTCGAGAGCCTGATCGAGCACCGCGCGACGAGCGAGGGGGAGGCCTCCACCGCGCCTCCGGACCTCGTCCGCCTGTCGATCGGCCTCGAGCACCCGGACGATCTCGTCGCCGACCTCGACGCGGCGCTCCGGACCTGAACGCGGTCTTCACGATCGATCCCGTATGATCGGGACGCCGCCGGACAAGGACCCGAGACCGGGAACCAGGGACCGGCCTCTGGCCCAAAGGCGGGACGTCGTGTCCTCGCGGGGCCGGGATCACGATCCGAACGGAACGAGGACCATGGACGAGAAGCCGAAGCGGACCACGAAGAAAGACGGCCCGGGGCCCCGGAAGCCGAAAGCGGGGCCGAGGACACCGAAGCCCTCACCCGAGACCGCCCCCCCCCGGGAGGCCGCACCCGCAGCGACTCCGAATCGCCGCGCGAAAGCCCCGGCCGACGCGGCTCCGAAGGGCCGGGTCGTCCGTAAGACGCAGGCGGGCAAGACCCAGGACGCGAAGCCGGCCGCGACGGACCGGAAGGCCCCGGCCGCGAAGCCGGCGCGCAGCACGCCCGCCCGGAAGCCGACGAGGAAGAAGGAGGCGACCCAGGCCATGACCGAGCCGACCGCCCCGAGCCCTGCTCCCGTCCCGGAGCCCGAGCCGACGCCGCCCGCCGACGTACCGCCCGCGGAAGGAGACCGCGCCGAGATCGAGGAGATTCCCGGCTACGACGGGCACGCGAAGGTCGACCGCCCGTCGCAGGACCCGATCGCGCCGCCGCCCGAGGACCCGGACGTCCCCGAGACGCCGTTCGAGAAGGTGCTCCGCGAGCTGCCGTACCTGCCGGCGACGTACGACGAGACCTACCTCTACCTCGTGCCGTGCGACCCGAAGAGCCTCTACGTCATCTGGGAGATCTCGGCGGAGGCCCGCGAGGCGCTCAAGGCGCGATTCGGCGCCGACTTCTTCGAGAAGAACGCCCTCCTCCTCCGCGTCTACGACGTGACCGGCGTCTCCTTCGACGGGTTCAACGCGAACTCCTTCTTCGAGGTGGACGACTATCTCGCCGACAAGTCCGAGTACTGGGTGAACGTGGCGGGGGGGCGCGACTACGTCGCCGAGCTCGGCTACCGGGCGCTCGGGACGACCTACTTCGAGAAGGTCGCCCGCTCGAACGCCGTCTTCGTCCCGCGCGGCGTCGACGAGCCGGCGGAGATGCACGTCTCCTGGGCCTCGATCGACGTCCCCCACCACGACGTCGAGGTCCCCGTCGGGCCGGACCAGTGGCGCTTCAACCAGTACCTCTACTGGAAGAGGAGGAGCCACGCCGCTCCCGAGGAGAAGGGGTACTGGTCCCTCGTCCTCCACCAGCACCTCCCGTTCGTGAGGCATCCGGAGTACGAGGTCGGGCTCGAGGAGCAGTGGTTCTTCGAGGCGGTCGTCTCGGTCTACACGCAGCTCCTCCACGTGATGTGGAACCTGGAGCGCGACAAGGTCGACTTCCGCCTCACGGTCAGCCTCACGCCGCCGCTCCTGTCGATGATGCAGGACCCGCACCTGAAGCTCCGGGCGGCCCGGCACATCGACGAGTGCATCAAGCTCGCGACCCGTGAGAGGGACAACGCGCGGGGCAAGCCGTGGCTCGCCGCCGCCGAGCAGATCCTCTCGCGCTTCTGGACCGCGAAGCACGTCTGGGACGCCTACGAGGGGGACCTGACGCGCGGGTACCGCGACTTCCAGAACGCCGGGAAGCTCGAGGTCATCACCTGCCCGGCGACGCACTGGATCCTTCCGCTCTACAAGGATTTCCCGGAGGCGATCCGGGGGCAGGTGCGGACCGCGAAGCGGCAGTACGAGCGGGTCTTCGGCCGGAGCCCGCGCGGGATCTGGCTCGCCGAGAACGCCTGGACGCCGGGGCTCGACTCCTTCCTCGCGGAGGAAGGGATCCGCTGGTTCCTCGTCAACCCGAAGGGCCTTCGCGAGGGAGACACCCGCCCGTTCTTCGACTCGGCGAACCCGGTGATCACGCCGGCCGGGACGGCGGCGTTCCCGATCGACCCCGAGACGCGCGCGAAGATCTGGTCGCGCGAGAACGGCTTCCCGGGCCATCCGAACTACAAGGAGTGGTACCGGGACCTCGGGTACGACGCCGACTGGGACTACCTCACCGACTACTGGAAGACGGCCGGCGTCCGCCGCAACACCGGGATCAAGTATTACCGGATCACGGGCCGGGGCGCCGACCTCGGCGGGAAGACCTACTACGTCCCGGAGTGGGCCGACGAGACGCGCGAGGCCCAGGCGGCCCAGTTCGTCTTCGAGCGCGGCGCGCAGGCGACCTGGTTCCAGGAGAAGCACGGCGGCCGCAAGCCGTGCGTCGTCTCGGCCTACGACGCCGAGCTCTTCGGCCACTGGTGGGAGGAGGGGCCGGGCTTCCTCGAGTCGGTCTTCCGCAAGCTCCTCTGGGACCAGTCGGTCGTCCGTCCCGTCACGCCGTCCGAGTACCTCTCGGAGAACCCGCACCACCAGCGGATGACGCCGGGCGCCTCGAGCTGGGGCAAGGGGGACTACTTCCAGACCTGGGTCGAGGGTCGCGAGTACCAGCCCAACACGTGGGTCTACCGGCACCTCTTCCGGCTCGTCGGGAAGATGGCCGACCTCGCGACCCGGCACCGCGACACGGCCGACCTCCTCCTGAAGCGCGCGCTCGACCAGTCGGCACGCTGCCTCTTCCTGGCCGGCGCCTCCGACTGGGGCTTCCTCATCGAGACCGGTCAGGCCGTCCGCTATTCCGAGGTCCAGATCGTCCGTCACCTCGACCGCGCCCGCGAGCTGATGCGGCAGGTCGACGCCGGGAAGATCCACGAGGACTATCTGACGATCCTGGAAGACGCCGACACCATCTTCCCTTACGGAGACATGGACTTCCGGGTCTTCTGCCGTTCCTAACGCCTTGAACCGGCCGGGCTTCCCCGGGGCCTTGCCCCGGGGGACCGGCCGGTGCATCCTTCCCGGTCTCATGGCGAGGGACGCCGCCCCGTCCGGGGCGCCCCGCATCGGGACAAAGGTCCTGCACAAGTTCAACCGCGACCTCGGCCCGGGACGGGTCGAAGAGGTCGCGGCCCGCAGGGTCGTCGTCTTCTTTCCGCGGAGCGGCGAGCGGCTGACCTTCGGGATCGCCGACATGGGGCTCCGGCCGCTCGAGCTGTCGGCGGGCCGCGATGCCCGGATCGAGGAAACTGGAGAGGTCGTGACCCTCGCCTCCCGCGAGCGCGGCGGGACGGCCTGGACGACGACCGACGGACGCGTCATCGAGGAGGAGCACCTCTGGCCGGCGGAGATTCCGCAGGACCCGGTCGAGCGGCTCGCCGGCCTCGACGTCGACCGTGCAGCCGCGTTCCGCAACCGCGTCGACGGCCTGTTCCTCGCGCGGATGCGGCAGGCCCGGGGGCTCGGCTCGTTCCTCGGCGGCCGGATCGCGATCCACCCGCACCAGCTCCACGTCGCCGAGCGGGCGACGGCCTACGAGCCGGTCCGCTGGCTCCTTGCCGACGAGGTCGGCCTCGGCAAGACGATCGAGGCCTGCCTCATCCTCTCGCGTCTCGTCCGGACCGACCGGGCGGACCGGGTCCTCGTCGTCGCTCCGTCGACGCTCACCGTCCAGTGGCTCGGCGAGCTCTGGCGGAAGTTCCACCAGGTCTTCGTCCTCCTCGACGCGAAACGCCGCGCCGACGTGGCGAAGGACCACGGGCCGGAGTTCAACCCCTTCGACGCCCACCGGCGTTCCGTGGTCGCCCTCGAGGACCTCGCTTCCGAGCCGGGCCTCGCGCAGAAGGCGGTCGAGGCCGGGCTGGACCTCCTCGTCGTCGACGAGGCGCACCGCCTCGTCCTCGAGGCCGAGGCCGAGCGGGCCGTCGCGCCGCTCGCGAAGGCCGCGCGTCACCTCCTGCTCCTCTCCGCGACGCCTCTCGAGGCGGACACCTCGGGCTTCTTCCGCCTCCTCCAGATGGTCCGGCCCGACGCCTACCGGTCCGAGAAGGAGTTCGTCGCGGCCCTCTCGGAGAACCAGCCGCTCCCTCCGTGCACGAGCGCGACGCGGCGCGTCGACATCGGAGGGCTGCCGCCCCGGGTCCCGCTCCCGGTGGAGCTGGACCGGGTCCCGTCCTCCCAGGCCTTGTCGGGAGACGACAAGGCCGACGCCGCCGACCCGCGCGTGGAGTGGCTCGTCGGAAAGGCGAAGGGCTTCGCGCCGGGAGGCGTCGAGGAGGGGAAGACGCTCGTCTTCTGTCACGACCTCCCGACGCTCCAGTCGCTGAAGACGCTCCTCGAGCGCGAGACCCGCAAGCGCGTCGCCGTCTTCCACGAGGAGCTGTCGCCCGACCGGCGAGACCTCGAGGTGGCGGAGTTCCGGCGGCCCAAGGGGCCGACGTTCCTCATCTCCACGGAGTGCGGCGGAGAGGGACGGAACTTCGAGTTCTGCCGGCGTCTCGTCCTCTTCGACCTTCCCCTCGACCCGGCCCAGGTGGAGCAGCGAATCGGGCGCCTCGACCGGATCAGCCGGAAGGAGCGCGTCGAGATCGTCTACTTCCGGCCGCCCACGGGCTTCTGGAGGGACCTCGTCGAGCTCTACGAGCGGATCGGGCTCTTCCGCGAGCCGCTCGGCGGGCTCGAGCGCTCACTCTCGAGCGTCGAGGCGGCGATCCGGAAGGCGGAGAAGGCCTCTGCGCTCGGCCGCGTCGAGCTGCCTGTCGAGGAGCTCGTCGCCCAGGTGCGGGGAGCGGCGCAGGCCCGTCAGCGCGCGGCCTATCACCACCTCCACGCAGAAGGGTTCCGGCCCGAGCACGCGAGCGGGATCCTATCGCGCGTCCCGGCCGGCCTCGACGCGGCGATGGAGCGCTTCGTCATCGCGGCCTGCGAGCTCTACGGCTTCGACGTCGCGGAGAAGAAGGGGTCCCGGACCTGGTACCTGGAGTTCGGTGGTGACGCGCTCCTCGAGCACCTGCCGGGCGTCCCGGGAGGGAGCCGCTTCCTCGGCACGTTCGATCGCGAGGAGGCGGTCCGGCACGAGGAGCACGACTTCTTCGCTTCCGGCCACCCGCTCGTCGAGGGGATCTTCCAGGAGCTCGAGGACGGCCCGCGCGGGCGGGCGGCCCTCGTGAAACTCGAGAAGAGCGGGGTCGCGGGAGAAGGAGTCCTCTTCCTCCACCGGAGGGAGGGGGGCTTCGCCGCCTCCGCCGTCGACCTGTCGGGCACGTCACGGCCCGAGTGGGCCGAGCTCCTCCTCCGCGGTCGGGCCAGCCTGCGCGGGATTTCCGTCGCCGACTGGAGCCCGACGATCCCGCGCGGACGAGGCTGGGCCGCGACCGTCCGGACGCTCGCGGCGCGGGCCGAGAAGAACGGCCCGGTCCTAGCCGCGGCGGGCTTCCGCCTCTCCTGAGCGGCCGCGCACGTCCGGCCGCGTTGCGCGGCAAAATGGGCGCGTGAAACCGGCGCGACGCCTCTCCGGCCTCCTCTCGATCCTCGGCGCCTCGCTCGCCGCCTCGTGCGGGACGCTCGAGCCGACGTCCGCGGCGGGGCTGAGCGCCCGGCGCTTCGAGGGGACGGTCTCCTACCGGGTCGCGTACCGGTATCTCCTCTACCTCCCGGAGGGATACGTGCGCGACCCGGCGAGCCGGTGGCCGCTGCTCCTCTTCCTGCACGGGTCGGGCGAGCGGGGAGACGACCTCGCTCTCGTGAAGCGCCACGGCCCGCCGAAGCTCCTCGCCTCCGGCGGAGCGTTGCCGTTCGTCGTCGTCGTGCCGCAGTGCCCGGAGGGGGAGCGCTGGCGGGCCGACGCCCTCGCCGCTCTCCTCGACGACGTCACCCGGCGGCTGCGCATCGACGCGGAGCGCGTCTACGTCACGGGACTCTCGATGGGAGGGCGCGGGACGTGGGACCTCGCGATGTCCTATCCGGGCCGCTTCGCCGCGATCGCACCCGTCTGCGGCGGGGCGCTTCCCGACCGCGCCAGCAACCTGAAGGGTGTGCCGATCCGGGCCTTCCACGGCGCCAAGGACGACGTCGTCCCGCTCGCCGAGTCGCAGACCGTCGTCGAGGCAGTCCGGAAGTGCGGCGGCTCGGCGGAGCTCGTCGTCTTCCCGGAAGCGGGACACGACTCGTGGACGGCGGCCTACTCCGACCCGTCCCTCTGGGACTGGCTCCTCTCCCGCCGTCGTCGATCCGCAAACTAATACACGATTTCACGCCTGGCACCAAGTCGCAGCGCATCGGGGGAACTTCCGGGGGGCGGAGCGGTCTAAGCTCCCGTTATGACGACAGAGCCGCGCGTCCGGTCCGTATTCGTCCTGTCCGCCGTCGTCGTTCTCCTCGCGGGAGGCGCGCTCGCGCTCGGCGTCAAGCCGGGAGCTGCGAAGGGAGTGAAGCCCGTGCCGAAGGCCACCTCCACCTGGAATGAGGTCGATCGTCTCGTGAATGAGCAGAAGCTCGAGGAAGCGGCGAAGTCCGCCGAGGCGATCCTGGCGGCCGCGAAGGCGGCGAAAGACGAGCCGGAGTGGACGAAGGCGCTCGTGAAGGTCACGCAGCTCCGGATCGGCCTCCACGGCTACGAGACGGCCGTGAGGCGCCTGCGCGAGGAGCCGTGGCCGGCCGGGCCGCTCCACCGGGCGCAGCTCTCGCTCCTCTACGGCCACTCGCTCGTCACCTACCAGCGGGCCTACTCGTGGGAGATCGGCCAGCGCGAGAAGGTCGACACGAAGGGAGAGGTCGACCTGAAGGCCTGGACGCGGGAGCAGATCCTGGCCGAGGCGCTGAAGGCGGCGCTGGACGTCTGGGCGATCCGCTCCGACCTCGGGAAGGAGCCGGCCTCGGCGGCCGCGCTCGTCCTCGTGCCGAACGACTACCCGAAGGAGATCCGCGGGACGCTCCGCGACGCGGTGAGCTACCTCCTCGTCGACCTCCTCGCCGACACCGCCGGCTGGACGCCGGAGCAGTCGAACGAGGCCTGGCGGCTCGACCTCGGGGCGCTCCTCGCGGGGGATGCCGGACGCGAGGCGAAGACGGACCTCGCCTCTCCGGAGGTCCACCCGCTCGTGCGGATCGGGGCCGTCCTCACGGACCTCGAGACGTGGCACACGAAGGAGGCGCGGACCGGAGCGCGGCTCGAGGCGCGTCTCGAGAGGGTGAGGAGGCTGGCGGCCTCGTTCCCCGAAGAGCGCGAGAGGGAGCGGATCCGGAAGGACCTCGAGGGGCGCCTCGTCGCGTTCCGCTCCGATCCGTGGTGGGCGATGGGGAAGGCGGAGGTCGCCGAGCTCCATCGGAGCGGCGCGCGTCCGAACCGGCTCGTCGAGGCGCGGCGGGAGGCGGAAGAGGGGCGCGCAGCCTACCCGACCTCCCCCGGCGGGGCGAGGTGCCTCGCGATCGTGAAGGCGATCGAGGCGCCCGAGTACGCGCTGCAGGCGATGGCCGTCGACGGGGCGAAGAAGCGCTCCGTCGAGGTCTCTCACCGGAACCTCGAGGCGCTCCACTTCCGGGCCTACCGCGTCGACGCCGAGAAGTGGATCGCCGCGTCGAAGGACTGGTCGGCGCTCCCTACCTCGGAAGACATGAGGAAGCTCGTGGGAGGGACGCCGGCGGTCGAGTGGACGTCCGCCCTCCCGAGGACACCCGACTTCGAGACGCACCGGACGTTCGTGACGCCGCCTCTTCCGGAGGCGGGGTTCTACGTCGTCCTCGCCTCGGCCCGGAAGGACTTCCGCGAGTCGGACAACATCGTCGTCGGGACGAACCTCTTCGTCTCCGACCTCGTCCTCGCCGTGCGCCCCGAGCCGGAGACGGGCTCCGTGACGGCGCGTGTCCTCTCGGGCGCGACGGGGCACGCGGTCGCCGGAGCCGAGGTGACGCTCTGGCGGTTTGACTGGCGCGAGGGGCACCGGCGCGACGAGACGAAGGCTTCCGACGGAGACGGGAGGGTCTCGTTCGCCCTGCGGGAGCGAGGCGGCGCGTTCCACCTCCTCGCGAAGAAGGGACGCGACGTCACGTTCGACGGCCAGCAGGTCGGCTTCCATCGCGAGTCGAAGCCGGGCTTCCGGAGCGACTCGCTCCTCTACACCGACCGGAGCATCTACCGGCCGGGCCAGACGCTCCACTGGAAGGTCCTCGCCTACAGCGGCTCGACCGAGGACGCCCGCTTCCGCGTGGCGGCGCGGACCCCGGTCACGGTCTGGCTCGTCGACCCGAACGGGGAGCGGGTCGAGACGCGGACCGTCTCGACGAACGACTTCGGCACGGCGGCGGGTGAGATGGTCGTCCCGACGGGACGCCTCCTCGGCGCCTGGCGGCTCCAGAGCTCCCTGTCCGGAAGCACGGGGATACGGGTCGAGGAGTACAAGCGCCCGACGTTCGAGGCGACGTTCCTCGAGCCGAAGGAGCCGATGCGCCTGAACCGGAAGGCGACGCTCGTCGGCGAGGCGAGGTACTACTTCGGCCTCCCCGTGACGAACGGCGCCGTGAAGTGGCGCGTCACGCGCGAGACGCTCCGGCCCTGGTGGTGGGCGTTCTGGGGCTTCGGCTCCGCGGCGAAGCCGCAGGTCGTCGCCGTCGGCGAGACGACCCTCGACGCCGACGGGACGTTCCGCGTGGCGTTCACGCCGGAGGCGGACGAGGCGAAGGCCGACTCGAAGGAGACGACCTGGCGCTACGTCGTTCAGGCCGACGTCCTGGATGAGGGGGGCGAGACCCGCAGCGCGACGCGCGCCGTCCGGCTCGGCTTCGTCTCCGTCGAGGCCAACGTCGCTTTCCCGGCGGGTTTCGGCCGCGCCGGGGAGAAGCTGTCGGCAAGGATCACCCGAACGAACCTCGACGGCGTGCCGCGATCTGGGAACGGCACGTGGCGGCTGATCGCCCTCGCCTCGCCGTCAGAGACGCCGCTCCCGGCCGACCTCCCGCGGCGGACCGAAGAGTCCGGGGAGGAGGGAAGTCGCTTCCGGACGCCGGGGGACGCGCTTCGCCCACGCTGGGACACGGCGTTCCGGGTGGAGGCGGTCCTTCGCGACCTGCCCGACGGCGCCGAGAAGGCGCGCGGAGAGGCAGAGCACGGTGCCGACGGCGTGGCCGCTCTCGACCTCGGCACCCTCCCGGCGGGGGCGTGGCGGATCCGCTACGAGACCGTCGACGATTTCGGAGCGAAGTACGAGACCTTCCGCGACCTTCTCGTGGCCGGCGGGAAGACGACTCCGCCGGTCCCTCTCGTCCTCGCCGCCGAGTCGGGCTCCGTCGCGGTCGGCGGGACGGCGCGCCTCCTCGCGGCCTCGGGGCTCCCGGGGCAGGAGATGCTCCTCGAGCGTTTCCGCGGCGGGAAGCTCCTCTCGCGCACGCTCCTGACGGCGGGAAAGGACCCGACCGTCGTCGAGTTCCCGGTGACGGAGGCGGACCGCGGCGGCTTCGGCGTCACGCTCACGGCGCTCCGCGACCACCAGTGGATGAGCCAGACGGCCTCGGTCTTCGTCCCGTGGGACGACCGCGAGCTGAAGCTGGAATTCGCGACGTTCCGCGACCGGATCCGCCCAGGGACGCGCGAGACGTGGCGCGTGAAGGTGACGTCACCCTCCGGGAAGCCGGTGGAAGCCGGCGCGGCCGAGCTCCTCGCGTACATGTACGACCGGAGCCTCGACGTCTTCGCTCCCCACCACCCGCCGTCGATCCTCTCCCTCTATCCCTCCCGGACGGGGACGGCCTGGACGCGGGCGACCCTCGGTGCGGGCCGGGCACAGTGGGTCCGGGGCAGCTTCGCCCCGACGCCGTCCGGCCCGTCGTTCTCGCCCGACCGGCTGCTCGAGCTCGACCGGTACGGCATCGGCGGGCCCGGGGCGCGCGGACGAAGGTTCGCGATGCGCGGCGGAATGGGCGTGGCGATGGTGGCCGAGTCGGCCTTGGAGCGGGACGGCGTCCCGGCCCCCGCGCCCGCCGCCGCCCCGCAGATGGCGACGTCGGTCGACATGAAGAAGGAGGACGCCGGCGCGAACGAGGCGCGGACGGAGGCCGGCGTGGCGCCGGCGGCCGAGGCGCCCGCCCTCCGGAGCAACTTCGCCGAGACGGCGTTCTGGAAGCCGCAGCTCCTGACCGGAGCCGACGGCTCCGCGTCGATCGAGTTCACCGTCCCCGACTCGGTGACGTCGTGGAACGTCTGGCTCCATGCCGTGACGAAGGACCTGCGCGGCGCCTCGCTCAAGCGCGAGACGAAGAGCGTGAAGGAGCTGATGGTCCGCCCCTACGTCCCGCGCTTCCTGCGCGAGGGGGACCGGGCCGAGCTGAAGGTCGTCGTCAACAACGCGTCCGAGGGCACGCTCGCGGGGA
>JAKPXO010000187.1 GCA_029567505.1 Acidobacteriota bacterium | reverse complement strand
CTTCTTCTCGGCGTAGTAGGTCTTCAGCAGCGTGCTCGTCATCTGCATCGGCGACTTGCACGTCGAGGTGTGGGGGATCATCTCGGGGTAGAACTTCTCGAGGAAGTTGACCCAGCCGGGGCTGCAGCTCGTGATGAGCGGGAGGTCCTCGTCGCGCTGGAAGCGGCCGAGGAACTCGTTGGCCTCCTCGATGATCGTCAGGTCGGCGCCGAAGTTCGTGTCGAAGACGCCGTCGAAGCCCATCCGGCGGAGCGCGGTGACGAGCTTCCCGGTCACGGGCGTCCCGACCGGCATGCCGAAGCACTCGCCGATCGTGGCGCGGATGGCGGGGGCGGTGTGGACGACGACGTGCTTGACGTCGCGAGGGAGGGCGAGCGCCTCCCACACGCGCTCGGTGTGGTCCTTCTCGAGGAAGGCGGCCGTCGGGCAGACGGCGACGCACTGGCCGCATTGGATGCAGACCGACTCGTCCATGTTCGCGAGGTTCGCCGGGCCGACGACGGTGTGGAAGCCGCGCCCGTGCTGGGAGAGGTTGCTGACTCCCTGGACCTCGGAGCAGACGCGGACGCAGCGGCCGCAGAGGATGCACTTCTCGGGCGTCCTCACGACGCTCTGGCCGGAGTCCTCGACGGGGAGCTGCTTGCGCTTGCCGGCGAAGAGCCGCTCGCGGATGCCGAGCCGGTAAGCCTGCTTCTGGAGCTCGCAGTTGCCGTCCCGGTCGCACGTCTGGCAGTCCATCGGGTGGTTGTCGAGGAGGAGCTCGACGATGTCGCGCCGGGCCTGGCGGATCTCCGGGCTGTTCGTCTGGACCTCCATCCCCTCCCAGACCTCCTGCGAGCAGGCGGTCAGGAAGTGATTGAAGCCCTTCACCTCGACGACGCAGACGCGGCAGGCGCCCTCGATCGAAAGCGCGGGGTGGTAGCAGAGGCGGGGGATGTGGATGCCGATCTTCTCGGCGGCGTTGATGACCTTGGTCCCTGCCGGGACCTGGATGAACTCGTCGTCGATCTTGAGGTTGATCATCTTCTGGCTCGTGGGCATGTCGGCCGTCCTTCGCTCAGACCCGCTCGACCGCGTCGAACCGGCAGATCTCGTAGCACTGGCCGCACTTGATGCAGCGGGCCTGGTCGATCACGTGGGCCTTCTTCCTCTCGCCCGAGATGCACTGCGTCGGGCAGTTGCGGGCGCAGGCGGTGCAGCCGATGCACTTCTCGTCGTCGATCTGGTACTGGATGAGCGCGACGCACTTCTTCGCGCGGCACTTCTTGTCGACGATGTGCTCGCGGTACTCGTCGCGGAAGTGCTTCAGCGAGGAGAGGACCGGGTTCGGCGCGGCGCGGCCGAGGCCGCAGAGGCTCGTCCGCTGGCAGAGCTTGCCGAGCCGCTCGAGCCGGTCGAGGTCGGAGAGCTCGCCGTTGCCGGCGGTGATCTTCTCGAGGATCTCGAGCATCCGGGTCGTCCCCTCGCGGCACGGGGTGCACTTCCCGCAGCTCTCCTCCTGGGTGAACGTCAGGTAGAACTTCGCGATGTCGACCATGCAGTCCTCGTCGGACAGCACGATCATTCCGCCGGAGCCCATGATGGAGCCGGCCTTCGCGAGCGGGCCGAAGTCGACGGGCATGTCGGCGCGGTTCGCGGGGATGAAGCCTCCCGCGGGGCCGCCGGTCTGGATCGCCTTCAGCTCGCGGTCGTCGAGGACGCCGCCGCCGATGTCGAAGACGACGTCCTTCAGCGGCGTGCCGAGCGGGACCTCGACGAGGCCCGTGTGCTTGACCTTGCCGGCGAGGGCGAAGACCTTCGTCCCGCCGGAATCGTCGGTCCCGACCTGCGAGAACCAGTCGCCGCCGAAGTTGATGATGGCGGTGACGTTCGCGAACGTCTCGACGTTGTTGATGCAGGTCGGCTTGCCCCAGAGCCCCGCCGTCGTCGGGAAGGGGGGCCTCACGCGCGGCTGGCCGCGCTCGCCCTCGATCGACCGGATGAGGGCCGTCTCCTCGCCGCAGACGAACGCGCCCGCGCCGAGCCGGATCTCCATGTCGAAGTTCCAGCCGCTCCCCATGACGTTCTCGCCGAGGATCCCGGCCTCGCGGCACTTCTGAAGGGCGTTCTCGATCCGCTTGATGGCGAGCGGGTACTCGGCCCGGATGTAGTAGAAGCCTTTGCAGGCGCCGATGGCGTAGGCGCCGATGATCATCCCTTCGACGACGTTGAACGGGTCGCTCTCGAGCATCCCGCGGTCCATGAAGGCCCCGGGGTCGCCCTCGTCGCCGTTGCAGATGATGTAGCGGGTCTTCTCCTCGTTCGCGCGGGCGAACTTCCACTTCTGGCCGGTGAGGAAGCCTCCCCCCCCTCGGCCACGCAGCTTCGCCTTCAGGACCTCGTCGACGATCCAGGTCGGGTCGCCCTTCTCGAGGCACTTCGCGAGCGCCTTGAAGCCGCCGAAGCGGACGTACTCCTCGAGGCTCTCGGGGTCGAGGATGCCGGCGTTGCGCATCGCGATCCGGCTCTGCGCGTTGAAGAACCTGACGTCGGCGTAGAGGTCGAAGAAGTCCTGCGCGATCGGCTTGAAGGGGACCTTCATCCTCTCGTCGATCGTCCCCTTGCGGACGGGTCCGTCGAGGAGGGCGTCGAGGTCCTTCTCGTTCTCGAGCCTGTAGATCGTCTTCGAGGGACGGACGAGGACGTGCGTCGACTTCCCTTCGGTCTCCTCGGAGCAGACGCCGAGGCAGGCGTGGGAGTTGACCTTCACGCGGTCCGGGCCGATCCCGGCCGCAGCGAGCTTCGCCTCGAAGGAGGCCTTCAGCTCCGTCCGCTGCTTGCAGCGGCGCCCCTCGCAGAAGACGAGCTCGTACTCGTACGGCGTCTCGAGCGAGCCGTCGAGCGCGTGCTCGGGAAGGGCGGCGCCCTTCTGGATGTGGCTCGTGAAGATCTTGTGGACGAGCTCGCGGTCGACGCGCTCGTACTTGACGGGGGGCTTCCCGGGGACCGAGACGCCGACGATCGGCTCCTTGCTGCAGCGGCCGGTACAGCCGGTGCGGTGGAGGACGACGTCCTCGCGCCCCGAGGAGGCGAGGTGCTTGACGAACTCGTCCGCCACCTCGCGCGAGCCGGCGGCGTGCTCGCAGGTGGCGGAACCGATCTGGACGACGACCTTGCCGGCGTCTCCCCTCAGGGCGAGCGCCTCCTCGGACCGCGCCGCCAGTGATTGAAAGGCTTGGGTCACGGCGTTTGGCATTTGGGCTCCATCGAAGGCTCGGGGAGGCTCCGGGCCTCCCGCGAGCGGAAACGGGACGTTTCGACAGGTCGCAGCGCGACCGTTCGGCCCGCGCTCTGCGGGACGGCCGTCGGCTGCGGGAATCGGGACCGATTTGGGTTGGATTGTCCGGAACGGGAGAGACGGGCACGGCGCGGGAGACGCCGTGCCCGGTCCATCAGGCGCCGCCTGCTCCGGTTCGCACGGGTTGCCCGTGGGCGGGAGCGGCCCGGCGAGAGGAGCACCGGGCCGGGTGAACGCCAGCGTCGACGCGTCGGGCGCGGTCGATCCGGAATCCGGTCCTGGGGCGGTCCTTCGGCGTGCTCATGATCCTGGGCGCGCCCGATGCCTTGCCGGGCGCGAGGGGGCTCCGTTTCCGGTGCCTGCCCCCGTTTCGGGCCGCCCTGATCTTACTCCGGTTCGACCGAACGGCAGGTGGGAGGCCAACCATCCGAGACGGGCCTGCCGCCAGCGGAACGTTGAGACGAAGGCGCGAAAGGGCCTTTCTCGACGGCCGCTGCTCAGCCGCCGTGCGGCCTCGACGCCGCTTCGAGCCGATCGCTCTCTTCGGCGGTCAGGGAGAGCGTGGCCGCCGGCAGGATCTCGGCGAGCTGCTCCGGAGTCCGGGCGCTCGCGATCGGCGCGACGACGCCTGGCCGCCCGAGGAGCCAGGCGAGGGCGATGGACGCCACGGTCGTCCCGCGCTCCGCGGCGACCGCGTCGAGCGCCGCGAGGACGCGAAGACCCGGTTCGTCGAGGTGCTTCGCGGCGGCGCCGGAGCGCACGCTGGCGATGGTGCGTCCGGGCCTGTACTTGCCGGCGAGGAAGCCGCTCGCGAGCGCGTAATAAGGGAAGACGGCGAGGCCTTCGCGGACGCAGAGCGCCTGGAGCTCTCCCTCGTACTCGGCGCGGTGGACGAGGTTGTAGTGCGGCTGGAGCGCGACGTAGCGGGCGAGCCCGAGCCGCCGCGAGACGGCGAGCGCCTCGGCGAGGCGGGGTGCCGCGTAGTTCGAAGCGGCGATCTCCCGGACCTTTCCCTCGCGGACGAGGGCGTCGAAGGCTCCGAGCGTCTCCTCGAGCGGCGTGGCCGGGTCGTCGGCGTGGGCGTAGTAGAGGTCGATCCGGTCCGTCCGGAGCCGACGCAGCGAGTCCTCGGCGGCCTTCCGAATCGTCGCGGCCGAGAGTCCCGAGAGGCCGGCCATCTTCCCGACCTTCGTCGCGACGACGACCCGATCCCGGTTCCCGCGCGACGCCATGAAGCGCCCGAGGATCTCCTCCGACTCGCCGCCGGAGTTGCCCGGCTTCCAGGCCGAGTAGACGTCGGCCGTGTCGACGAAGTTGCCGCCGGCGGCGAAGTAGGCGTCGAGGACGGCGAACGACTCGGCTTCCGTCGCCGTCCATCCGAAGACGTTTCCCCCGAGGCAGACGGGGAAGACCTGAAGGCTCGTGGTGCCGATCCGCTGCATGGGACCTCCTTCGCGGGACCTCTTCCGGGAGGATCCCACAGCAGCGGGCTCCGGCGAGGCGCCCCCGCAACCGCGGCGACCGGTTACTCTCGCGAACGGCGGCCGACGGCCGCCCGGAGACCCGATGCTCAGGATCCTTAGTTACGCACCCGTCATGATGTTCCTCGCGGGGACGGCCCTCGGGGCGGCCCCCTCGTTGCAGGCACCCGCGGCGACGGACGTCGCCTCGTCGGGCTTTGCCGGCACCTGGGCGCTCGCGGCGACGGCGGACGACGTCGCGCGGGTCGCGCCAGCGAACGCCTGGGGAGGGCTCGGCGGGACGACCGGCGCGACGGCTCGGCCGGGCGGGGGCGGATTCGACCTGCCGATCGAGGTGATGACGGACGCGCGTCTCCTCGTGGTCGAGGACGACGGCCTCCGGCTCCGGGTCACCTACCCGTCGGGGCGCGTCCGGACTTTCGTGACCGACGGAAGCAAACGCTACGTCGACGACGGCGACGGCCCGGCCGACGTCGTCGCGCGCCGGCGGGACCGGACGGTGACGGTCTCGTCCGAATGGGTGCGCGGTTACCGGCTGCGCGAGACGTGGGAGCTGCGGACTGACCCGCACCGGCTCGTCGTGACGGGACGGCTGAAGGGGAGGGAGTCGCACGAGTACGTGAGGAACTACGAGCCGGCCCCCGAAGGAGCGGTCGCCGCGAGCGCGACCCCGCCTCCGCCGGCCCCGACACCCGCCGTCCGGCTCCCCTGGGCGCCGTCCGTTCCGGCATCGACGCCCGCGCCGGCGCCGGAGGAGCCGGGCGGCTCGCCCGCGAAGGAGCCTTCGTCCGTCGACCGCCTCTCGGAGTGCACGCTCCGCCCGCCCGCGAGGACTCCTCCCGGGGCGCTGAACGGCCTCGCGAAGACACCGCAGGAGACCGCCGCGAAGGCGGCCGCCGCGTCCGTCGCGCCGCTTCGCGCGGACGGCGTCCTCTCCTCCGACGCGGAAGTCTTCGACGGCTGCCTCGTATGGCCGTTCACACTCCGCCTGCCGGCGCTCGGAGGCGTCCAGGAGGTCTTCGTCGACGCGGGCGACGGGCGGGTCGTGAAGTCGGACTTCATCCGCCTCGGCCCGAGGCCGGCCGGAGCTCCTTGACGGAAGCCGCCCCGACCGCGCGCCCGGGGCGGCGCGCCGATCAGTGTCCGGCCGGCACCTTCTCGCCCGCCTCGACGCGCTCCGGGAGGACGTTCCTCGGCATCACGAGCGGGCAGGTCGCGTAGGGCGTGAAGGCGCAGGGCGGGTTCTGGGCGAGGTTGAAGTCGAGGACGACCTTCGAAGGGCCGGCCTTCGGCGCGGTCGCGTAGAGGAAGCGTCCGGCGCCGTAGGTTTCCGTTCCGTTCGTCGCGTCGCCGAAGACGAAGAAGAGGGTGTCGTCGTCCGGCGACTCGACGGTCGGCTCGAGCGTCCGCTCCTTCCCCCCGATCGTGAAACGGACGAGACCCGGCGCGAGAGACTTCTGGGCCGGACCCTGGGCGGAAGGGACCTCGATCTCGCGGGGCGCGTCGTACGGCTCGAACGTCCCCTCGACCCGGAGCGACGGGTCGACGGGGAAGCGCTCGATTCCCCGGAACTCCCTCCGCCGCGGGCTCTCGGGGTCCCGGGCCCGGACGGCGAGCTTGCCGCCTCGATCGAGGACCGTCAGGCGGACGCGTCCCACCTCGACGACGGAGGGTTTCCCGTCCCGGTCGGTGGCGAGAGTTGCGCCGGTCGGCGGGGCGCCGTCGACGGTGACGGGGGCGCCGGCATCCACGGCGAGCCGGACGGCGCCGTCGGGACCGAGAACGAACGCCCCGGCCCTCGCCGGGATGCCGGGCGCTTCCAGCGAGAGCGGGAGGGCGGGGTCCGAGCCGAACGGATTTTCGCCCGGAGTCAGCCAGTGGAGGGCGACGAGCGTGAGCCAGCCGCTCTCGGAAGCGAGCCTCGTCTCGCGCAGCGCCCAGGCCGTGCCGATCTCGGCCGCGTAGGCCGGGTCCGCGGCCGGAGGGCGGCGGCAGGCGACGAGGGCGACGACGGCGACGGCGGCGAGGAGGAGGACGGGACGGGCGCGGCGCATGGCCCCTTCTAGCACGGCGACCGGGAGAGCGTCCGTTGAGCCGAAGCGCTGCGAGCCGGCGACGACGATCAGGGGTGCGAAGGAGCCTTCTCGCCGGCCTCCACGCGGATCGGAAGCGTGTTCCTCGGGAGGGCCATCGGGCAGCTCGCGAAGGGCGTCAGCGAGCACGGCGGCGTCTCGGCCAGGTTGAAGTCGAGGACGACGCGAGCCGTCCCGGCCGCCGGTCGCGGGACGGAGAGGAAGCGCCCGCCGCCGTAGCTCTCGGAGCCGGAGGTCGCGTCGGCGAAGACGAAGAAGAGCGTCGCGTCGTCGGGCGACTCGACGGTCGGCTCGAGCGAGAGCTCCCTCCCGCCGAGGGTGAACCGGACGAGCCCGGGCGCGAGGGCCGTTCGGGCCGGCCCCCGAGAGGAGGGCACCTCGACGTCGCGGGGGGCGTCGTACGGCTCCCAGCGCCCTTCGACACGGAGCTCGGGGTCGATCGGGAAATGCGAGAGGCCGGGGAAGCCGCGGAGCCGCGCGCTCTCGGGGTCGCGGGCGCGCACGTACGGCGCGCCGTCCTTCTGGAAGTACGCGAGGCGGACACGCCCCACGGTGACGACGTCGGCGCGCTCCTCCCCCTCGGGGACGAGCGGCGCATCGGTCGGCGCGCCTCCGTTCACCGTCACCGGCGCGCCCGGCTCGGCCCTGAGGACGACGCCGCCGTCCTCGCGGACGACGAAAGCTCCCGCTCGGGGCGGGATCCCCGTGCCCTCCAGGGCGATCTTCGACGACGGGTCGGAGCCGAAGGTGTTCTCTCCTGGCGCGAGCGGTTCCCGCGCCACGATGGTCAGCCAGCCGTCCTCCGTCGTGAGCTCGGCGTGCCGGGCGGCGCGCGCCGCCTCGATCTCCCGCACGTAGTCCGGGTCGGCGGCGGGAGGGCGATCGCAGGCGACGAGGAGAGCGAGGAGGGAGAGCAGAGCGGGCGCGCGGCGCATGCCCGTTTCTAGCACGGCCCCGGGAGCCGTCACGGCGGGGGAGGGCTCGCGAGCGGCAGGCTGAAGGAGAAGACGGCCTCCGGGCCGGGGTGCTTCAGCCACATCCGGCCGCCCTGCGCCTCGATCGCGAGGCGACAGAACGGAAGCCCGAGCCCGGAGCCGCGGCCCGGAAGGCTTCCGACGGCGAACTTCTCGAAGAGGCGCGGGCGCAGCTCTTCGCAGATGCCCGGTCCCGAGTCCTTCACGTCGAGGACGACGTTCGCCCCGTCGACGCGCGCCGCCAGTCGCACGGAGCCGGAGCCGGTCGCGCTGAACTTGACCGCGTTCGTCAGGAGGTTCTCGACGACCCGTGCGACGAGGCCGGGGTCGGCGTGCACCGGCGGCAGGTCGGGCGGGAGGGCGGAGACGAGCGAGAGGCCGCGGGCCTGCGCGGCGGGCAGCGCCCTCCCGATCACCTCGTCGACGACCGTCGGGAGGTGAACGTCGGTGGGGTGAACGGGCAGCGACCCCTCCTCGAGCCGGGAGAGCTCCAGTATCCCGTCGACGAGGCTGAGCTGGCGCCGTGTGTTCCGCTCGGCGAGGTCGAGGAGCTTCCTTCCGTCCTCGTCGAGGGACCGGTTCTCGCGGAGGAGCTCGAGAGCCCCCATGACGCCCGATATCGGGCCGCGAAGGTCGTGGACGAGCATCCGCGAAAGCTCCTCCCGGGCGCGCGCGAGGACCAGCTTCCCGAGGCCGAGGCTGATCGCCTCGGCCAGCGCTTCGGCAAACGAGCAGGCGGCGTCGTCGAGGCCCTCGCGGGCGGAGGCCTCGAAGCTCGCGACTCCGAGCCGGTTGCCGAGATGCCGCAGCGGGACGACGAGACCGCGACAGGTCTGTCCCGCGCCGTCGCCGCTGATCCGCGTGACGAGGCCGGTCTCCCAGGCGAGCCCGAGCTCGCCCGCGAGCGTGGAGGGCCGCAGGTCGCCGAGGCCCTCGGTCCGGCCGAGAAGGAGAAAGCCGTCGGCGGCCGGAAGGGCGACGAAGACCCGGGAGAACGACGACAGCCGGCAGATGGCCGCGGCCGCCTCCGTGGCGATCTCCTCCGAAGCGTGCCGGCGGGCCGAGACGTCGAGGACGGCGTTCAGGACCTCCAGCCCGCGCGTGGCGCGTCTCCGCGCGTCGGCGCTCTCTGCCGTGCGGAGCGCGAGGGCGATCTGAGCCGCGGTCGACTCGATGAGGCTTCGCTGCTCCTCTCCGAAGTGTCCGGCGTCGGGATGGACGAGGGTGAGGACTCCGGCGAGGGAGGTTCCCGTCGCGATCGGCGCCGAGAGCGCGGACCGGATCGTCCCCTCCTGCGACGCCAGATGCCGCCAACGGTCGTCCTCCAGGACGTCCTCGACGACGGCGATCGTGCCGCTCCTCACGACCCAGCCGGCCAGGCCGGTCTCCAGCATCTCGGCCGCCTCGGCCGGCCCGACGACGAGAGTGGAGTCGCCTTCGGTGAAGAGCCCGCGCGTGAAGCGGCCGTTCCCGTCGAGCAGCAGAGCGCTGGCGCCGTGCGCCCCGGTCGCGACTTTCGCGGCGTCGAGGACTTTCGCGAGCGTCCCGTCCAGGCCCTCTTCGGCCCCCGCGGCCCGCGCGACGGAGAGGAGGCTCGCGAGGAGGTCGTTCTGGGTCCGTACGACCCTCGTCAGCCGCTGGCTCGTGGTGGCGAGGAGCGTCGTCGTGAAGACCACGGCGAAGATCGTGCAGAGGAGCGGTGGGAGTGCGAGGAGCGGACCTCCGGCGAGGATGTCCCCCTCGACGAAGCCGGCGCCCACGGCGACGCCGCGGGCCCAGAAGAGGGCAGCGCAGGCCCAGAGCGCGACGGCCGTGACCTTGTCGAGCGCGGCGGCGCCCTGCGGGGCGCGGCGTCGCGAGGCGGTCCACGCCGCGGCGCCGAGGAGCGCGGCGAGGAACGCGCTGCTCAGGATCGCCCGGGCGTTGCCCGCGTCGCGGAGGAACGTCGCGCCGGCGAAACCGGCGGTTGCGAGGAGGCCCGTCCCGACGGTCAGGCGCCGGCTGGGGCGGAGGCCGTAGTAGAGCTTCGTCCCCTCGAGGATGAAGGCGGCGGCGACCGCCACGAGGACGTTCGCGAGGACGTCGGGGAGGAGGTCCGGAATCCTCCCCCGGAACGCGAGGAGGACGAGGCCGAGGAAGAAGAGGCCGAAGCCGAGCGCGAGACGGTCCGGTCCGCGGATCGCGCGGAGCTCCCGCCAGGCGAGCGCGACCGCGAGCACCAGTCCCGCGAAGATGACGGCGCTCGCCGCGAGGAGCGTCCGCGCGTCGAAGAGAGGTTCCATCGCCGCCACACATCATACGAGCCGGACGGGGCATCGTCCTCGCTCCGGACGGCGTCGGGGCGTGCCGACTGGGCGACGGGTGGACGGATCCGCCGAGGTGTCGCCGCGAAGACCGGCTCGGGACCGGAGCTCCCTGGGAAGGGCAGTCCGGGTCGGGCGGGGGGGGCGTTTTCGACGGCGCCGGGGTGTCATAGCTCCTTAGAAATGTCACCCCCTGGAACTCGATAGAAATGTCCGTTTCGCAGGGGGTCGGGGGCCTGCCGGGGGGGTGAGCGGGGTTGATTCGTGTGGGAAACGCACCGCGTTTTCCAAGCGCCG
>JAKPXO010000182.1 GCA_029567505.1 Acidobacteriota bacterium | reverse complement strand
GGAAGAAGGCGTCGGAGGCCCCTCCGGGCGCGGGCACCTCGGCCGGCTCGGCCCGGTCGAGGACGACCTTCACGAGCCGTTCGTGCTCCGGCGCGAGGTCCCGGCCCGACCACGAGACGACGCGCGGCCGGTCCGAGCCCGCGTCGACCTCCAGGAGTCCGCCGCCCTCGGCACCGACGGAACGGAGGGCGCGGGCGGCGGCCTCGCCCAGGACCCCGACGCGGTTCGTGGCGGTGAAGAGGTCGATCGAGAGGCCGTAGAGGACCTCGATCTCGCGCCTCCGTCGAAGAGCGTCGTCCGCCTCCTTGCGGGCCCGGAGGACGAGGCGGCTGACGACGACGGCGACCACGAGGAAGCTGAAGAGCGCGACCCAGTTCGCCGGCGCGGCGATCGTGAAGGTGTGGAGGGGCGGGAAGAAGAACCAGTTGAAGGCGAGCGTCGCGCCGACCGACGCCGTGACCGAGGCGGTGAGCCCGCGCACGACGGCGAGGCCGAGGACGGCGAGGAGGAAGAGGAACCCGGCCGTCGTCGGGTTCGCGCCGCCGAGCCGGCCGAGCCCGGTTGCGCCGAAGACGACGATGGCCGCGAGGAGGACGTCGATCGCCCGTCGACGGGCGTCGAAGGTGCGGGCGGCGGAGAAGGCGGGCACGGGTGTCTCGTCTCCATCATAGAAGCCGTGGCACGATGGCGTCATGCCCGACCCGATCGACGTCGTCCCCGGGGTGAGGATCCCCGCCGCCGCGCTCGAGGCGCGAGGCGTCCGCTCGGGCGGTCCGGGCGGGCAGAACGTGAACAAGGTCGCCTCGAAGGCGGAGCTCTTCGTCGACCTCGCGCTCGTCGAGGGGCTCGACGACGAGGCGCGCGCGCGGCTCCTCGCGCTCGCCGAGGGGCGGCGCGACGCGGACGGATTCCTGCGGCTGACGGCGGGGGAGAGCCGGGACTTCCACCGGAACCTTGAGACGGCGCGGGCGAAGGTGCGGGCGCTCGTCGCGAAGGCGCTCGTCGTGCCGAGGAAGAGGCGCGCGACGCGCCCGACGGCCGGCTCGCGCGAGGCGCGCCTCGCGCTCAAGAAGCGCCTCGCGAAGCTGAAGAGGAACCGGGCGCGGCCGCGCGGCGAGGAGTAGGGCCTACCCGGCGGCGACCTCGCGCCGCGTGATCGGGACGGGACAGCGATTCTCGTCGACGTTCACGTAGACGATCTCGGCCTCCGTCACTTTCGTCGCCTCCCCGGAGCCCCAGTGCCGCTGCGCCTCGACGGTCACCTTCACGGTGATCGAGGTGTTTCCGATCCGGAGGACGTCCGCGTAGAACGACACGAGGTCGCCGACGAAGACCGGCTCGTGGAAGACGACCTCGGTCATCTTCACGGTCACCATCCGGTCGCAGTGGCGGCGCGCGGCGACGGCCCCGGCGAGGTCGAGGTGCGAGAGGAGGACGCCGCCGAAGATCGTCCCGTGGACGTTCGTGTCCTTCGGCATCAGCGTGACCCGGATCGCGGGGCTCCGTCCGTCGTTCATGCGCCGATTATGTCCGCGCGGCCGGTAAGATCCCCGTTCGCCACGGGACTCCACCCGGGAGGTCGCTTCATGGGCAACGAGCTCTTCCTCGGCCGATCCGTCACGAAGGCGCCCGCGCCGCTCACCCTCGACCCGGACGATCTGACGACGCACGGCCTGATCGTCGGAATGACCGGGAGCGGGAAGACGGCTCTCGGGATCCTCCTGATCGAGGAGCTCCTGAAGCAGGGGATCCCCGTCCTCGCGATCGACCCGAAGGGGGACCTCGGGAACCTCGCCCTCGCCTTCCCGCGGCTCGCGCCCGACGAGTTCGCGCCGTGGCTCCCGGCCGGAGGAGAGGCGACGCCGGAAGGGGAGGCGAAGAAGTGGGCCGACGGCCTGGCCGGCTGGGGGATCTCCGCCGCCGACGTCGCCTCCTACGCCGCAGGTCGCACCGTCACGATCTACACGCCCGGCTCGACGTCGGGCGTGCAGGTCGACCTCCTCGGCGCCCTCGCGCCTCCCCCCGACGGCCCTCAAAGCGAGGAGGGGCGCGACCTGATGACGGCCTTCCTCGGCGGGCTCCTCGGCCTCCTCGGTCGCGACGCCGACCCGGTCTCCTCGCGCGAGTTCATCCTCCTCGCCCGCTGCGTCGAGGAGATCTGGGGCAAGGGGGAGACCGCGACGCTCGAGTCGCTCGTCGGCGCGGCGGCGCAGCCGCCGTTCTCCGCGATCGGAGCGCTCCCGCTCGAGACGTTCTTCCCGAAGAAGGAACGCGACGGCCTCGTCCTCGCGCTGAACGGCCTCCTCGCGTCGCCCGCGACCGCCGCGTTCCGGGGCGGCGCCCCTCTCGACATCGACGCCCTCCTCGGCGGGAAGGGGAGCCCGGCCCGCTGCTCGATCTTCTCGATCTCGCACCTCTCCGACCCCGAGCGGCTCTTCGTCGTCGCGACGCTCCTCTCGCGCGTCCGCTCCTGGCTCCGCTCCCAGCCCGGGGCGACGAGCCTCCGCGCGCTCGTCTACATCGACGAGATCTTCGGCTTCTTCCCGCCGTCGGGCGAGCCGCCGACGAAGAAGCCGCTCCTCGCGCTCCTGAAGCAGGCGCGCGCGTTCGGCGTCGGGACCGTCCTCGCGACGCAGAACCCGGTCGACCTCGACTACAAGGGGCTCGCGAACTGCGGCTGCTGGTGGGTCGGGACACTCCAGACCGAGCGCGACCGCCGCCGCCTCGCCGACGGCCTGACGGACGCGGCCGGCCTCACTGACGTCGACGCTCTCCTGAACCAGACGAAGAAGCGGACCTTCCTCCTTCACGACGTCCACAGGAAGGGCCCCGAGATCTTCGAGACCCGCTGGGCGATCAGCTACCTCCGCGGACCGATGACGCGCGACGAGCTGACGAAGCTGAAGAAGACGGCGCCGGCCGGCGCGGCGGCTCCCGCGGCGGCGCCCGCCGCCGCGAAGCCCGCGGCCCCCGCCGGCCCGCCGATGCTCCCCGCCGAGTGGCCGGCCCGCTGGCTCGACCGGCGCGGCGGCGAGCGGGCGGTCCCGTACCTCTGGGCGAAGGCCGCAGTCCGCTACAAGAGCGGAAAGGGGACGTCGGACGAGATCACGACGACGAAGCTCTTCCCGCTCGAGGCCGACACGCCGCGCGAGGTCGTCCAGGGCGAGGCGCTCGACCTCGAGGGGAAGGAGCTCCTCTCCGCGGCCCCCAGGACCCTCTCCTACGGCGAGCTCCCCTCGTGGGTCGGCGCAAAGGGGGTCAAGGAGGCCGAGCGCGCGCTGAAGGAGCGCCTCCCCGACCTCCTCGCGACGACGCTCCTGCGCGACCCGCTCACGGGTCTCCTCTCGAATCCCGGCGAGGATGAGGAGACGTTCGCGGCGCGGGTCGGGGAGAAGGCGAAGCCCTCCGCTGCCCTCCTCGACCGGATCGAGAAGAAGAAGCGAGACCTCGCCGCCGCCGAGCAGACAGAAAAAGCCCGCTCGATGGAGAC
>JAKPXO010000177.1 GCA_029567505.1 Acidobacteriota bacterium | reverse complement strand
CGAGACGCTCCGCGAGACGGCGACCCGCATCCGCAACCTCCGTGCCGAGCGCGGCCTGGCCCAGACCGAGGCGCTCGACGCCGGTCTCGAGGTGCCTGAGGGAGAGGTCGCCGAGGCCCTCCGCGCCCACGCGCCGCTCCTCTCCCACATGGCGCGCCTCTCGAGCCTCGTCGTCGCGCCGAAGGTCGACCTCCCGAACGCCTTCCGCGACCACGTTGGCGTCGCCGGCCTCGTCGTCGCGCTCCCGAAGAAGGAGCTCTCGGCGGAGGAGGAGGCGAAGGCGCGCAAGGAGATCGCCTCCCTCGACAAGGAGATCGAAGGCGTCAGCCGGAAGCTCGCGGACGAGTCGTTCCTCTCGCGGGCGCCGCAGGCGGTCGTCGAGAAGGCGAGGAAGCAGCTCGAGGAGCTCGCCGCGCGCCGGGCGAAGCTCGTGACGAACCTCGGGGAGGCCGGCGCGCGGTGACGAGCCCGCTCGGACCCCTCGCGCCGCTCGGAGGAGCGCGTTTCGGGCGCGTCGCGAACGTCGTCCTCCTCGAGGAGACGGCGTCGACGAACGACGTGGCGCGCGCCCTGGTCGAGAAGATGGTCGCCGAGGACACCGACCTCCTTCCGACCTGCGTCGCTGCGCGCCGGCAGACGGCGGGGAGAGGACGGGCGGGGCGGAGCTGGTCGACGACCGGCGAAGGCGCCGTGGCGGTCTCGCTCGTCGCGCCGTGGCCCGAAGGTCCGGGGAGGATCCACGTCCCGGTCGCCACGGGGATCGTCCTGGCCCGCTCGCTCTCGGCGGCCTTCGGTCTCGACCTGCGGCTGAAGTGGCCGAACGACCTCTTCTGCCGCGGGAAGAAGCTCGCCGGCATCCTCGTCGAGGGACGGGCGCTCCCTGAAGGGGCGGGTTACGTCGTCGTCGGGGTGGGCCTGAACGTCTCCACGACGCGGTCGGAGCTCGACGCGCTCGGGCTCGCGGCTGCGACGTCGCTCGCGCTGGAAGGCGTCGAGCCGGCGCTTCTTTCGGGCGACCTTCCGCTCGTCGCCGTGATCTCCGCGCTCGACGCCACGCTCGAGGGGGAGGTCGAGGACCTTCCCGCGGCGTTCGCGGCGGTTACGCTCCACCGGGAGGGCGACCCGCTCGAGGTCCGGGACGGAGAGCGGGTCGTGTCCGGCCGCTACCGCGGGCTGACGAAGGACGGTCTTCTCCGGCTCGAGGCCGACGGGGGCGTCGCGGAGCTGATCTCCGGCGACGTCACGCGGTTCTGAGGCGGGGATGGGACTCCTCCTCGCTCTCGACGTCGGGAACACGAACACCGTCCTCGGCTTCTTCGAGGGAGACGCGCTCGTCGCCACGGCCCGGCTGACCACGGTCCGCGACAGGACCTCCGACGAGCACGCGCTCTTCCTCCGCGCGGTCATCGAGGGGAAGGGGCGGAAGGCGGGCGAGGTGGAGGACGTCATCGTCTCCTCCGTCGTCCCTCCGCAGGATTTCCCGATCCGGGTCGCCTGCCGCGACGCGTTCGGGATCGACCCTCTCTTCGTCGCGCCCGGCGTGAAGACGGGGATGAAGATCCTCTACGACCAGCCTTCCGAGGTGGGCGCGGACCGGATCGTCAACGCCGTCGCGGCCGTCGCGAAGTACGGGGCGCCGTGCATCGTCGTCGACTTCGGAACGGCCACGACGTTCGACGTCGTCTCCGCCGCGGGCGACTACCTCGGCGGCGTCATCTGCCCGGGACCGGGCATCAGCGCCGACGCCCTCTTCTCCCGCGCCGCCCGTCTCTCTCGCGTCGACCTCCACCGGCCGGAGAAGGTCGTGGGGAAGAACACGGCGCAGAGCATCCAGTCGGGTCTCTACTGGGGCGTTCTCGCGCAGGCCGAGGGGCTCATCGCGCGGATTCGCGCCGAGCTCGGCGAGCCGGGGATGAAGGTCGTCGCCACCGGGGGCCTCGCGCCCCTCTACGCCTCCGCGTCCCCCGACCTCGCCGCGGTCGACGCCGACCTGACCCTCCGCGGGCTGAAGATCCTCCATGACCGGAACGCCGACGCCCGCCCCCCCCGGCGCTCCTGACGCCGCGGAGGACGAGGCCTCCTACGGCACGCGTGTCGAGGAGGCCTTCATCGCCGAACGCGGGACGCCGTTCCTCCTCTCGCCGAAGGACTGGCGGCTCATCTGCGGCTGGCGCGAAAGCGGAGTTCCCTCCGGCACCGTGATCCGGGCCGTCCGTGAGGCTTTCGAGAGGAAGCGCGCGCGGGGAGACCTCTCGAAGATCTCCAGCCTCTCCTACTGCGCGAACGCCGTCGAGGTCCTGTGGGAGATGGAACGGCGAGGTCTCGTCGGGGCGCACTCGGCGCGCGCCGAGACGTCTCCGGACGCTTCCGACGCGGCGCCCCGTCTCGCCGCGCTCGCCGAGGCGCTCGAAGCGGCGGAGGCGAACGTCCCCGGGGAGGCCGATCCGGCGGTCGTTCGCGCCGCCCTCGCCGCGGCCCGGACCGCACTCGGGGAGCTCGACCCGTCCTCCGGGCTGGAGTCGCTCGAGGAGAGCCTGGGCGGGCTCGAGAAGGCGCTGGTGAAGCGGGTCGAGAAGGCGCTCGGCGAGGCGGGGCGGACGGCGCTCGCGGAGGAGGTCGCGGAAGAGGCGGGGGATCTCTCCGGCCTGTCGAAGGACGCGCGGGGGCGGATCCAGCGGGCCCTGCGCGCGCGCGCCGTGCGGCGGCGGCTCGGCCTTCCGGCGCTGACGCTGCTCGGAGGCTGAGCGGTGCCGAACGAGGTCACCGTGGAGCGCGTCGTCCCGGGCGGAAGCGGCCTCGCCCGGATCGACGGGGCCGTCGTCCTCGTCGACGGCGGCCTGCCGGGCGATCGCCTCCTCGTCGAGGCCCGGAGCGACGGCCCGCGCCTCCTGCGTGCGGAGGTCGTCTCCGTTCTCGCGCCCGGGCCGCACCGGAGACCGCCGGACGCGGTCTGTCCCCTCGCGCGGGACGGGGCTTGCGGCGGCTGCGACTGGCCGGCCGCCCGCATCGAATCGCACGGGGCGTTGAAGGAGGAGCTCGTCCGCGACGCCCTCCGACGGATCGGGCGCGTGCCGGACGGCGAGCTGCCGGACGTCCGCTTCGTCGCGTCGCCCCGGAGCTACAGGCTCCGGAGCCGGCTGCGCTGGGACGGCGGGGGGGCGCTCGGGTTCCTCGGGAGGGGCTCTTCGCGGGTGTCGGACCTCGAGGCGTGCGAGGTCGTCTCGACGGCGCTGCTCGAGCGCCTTCCGGCGATCCGCGCCGCCCTCGGCACCGCGAACGTCCCGGCGTGCGAGCTTCAGACGCTCGAGGGGACCGACGGGTCCCCGCTCCTCGGAGAGCTTCGATTTGACCGGGCCCTGCCCGATCCCGAGCGGATCGCCGCGGCGCTTCACGGACCTCTGGACGGCCTACGGGTCCTCTTCTCCGGTCGACTCGCCGCCACGCGCGGCCCGTCGTCGCTCCGGCTCGTCGTCGCGGGAGCACCGTTCCGCGTCTCGGTCTCCTCGTTTTTCCAGGCGAACCGCTTCCTTCTCGACGCCTTCCTCGAGGAGGCGCGGGCCGCCGCGCGAGAGGCGGCCCGCGCCGGGGTCTCGCGCGGTGCCCTCGACCTCTATGCCGGCGCCGGGTTCCTGACCCGGGCGCTGCTGGAGGCCGGGTTCGAGACGGAGGCGGTCGAGTCGGACCGCTCCTCGTCGACCGACCTCGCCGCGAACCTCGCGGCGTGGAAGAGCGAGGGGCTCCCCGGTCGCGGGCGCGCCGTCGCCCGGCTCGTCGAGGAGCACCTCCACCGGGAGCGGGAGCGGCGGGACGTCGTCTTCGCCGACCCGCCGCGCGAGGGGCTCGGTCCCGGCGTGAGGAAGGCGCTCCTCCGGATCGCGCCGAGGAGCCTCTTCCTCGTCTCGTGCGACCCCGCCACGTTCGCGCGGGACCTCGCCGCGCTCCTCCCGCGCTTCCGGGTCGCGGCCCTGACGCTCCTCGACCTCTTCCCGGGAACGCACCACGTCGAGACGCTCGCGAGGCTCGAGAGGCGCGGATGAGGCGCTCCTGGTCGCTCCGGGCACCGTCGCCGGCGGTCCCTGCGGCCCTCGCCTTCGCCGCGGGGATCCTCCTCGCCGTCGAGCTCCCCATCGCCCCCTCTCCGTCCCTGGCCTTTGCTCTCGCGATCGCCGCGGCCGTCGCCGTCGCCGCCGGTCTGAGGGGATCGCGGTCGCTCGCGGGCGCCGGCGGCCTCCTCCTCGTCGTCCTTCTGGCCTTCGCCCGCGCCCGGCCGGCGCTGGTCGTCGATCGCGAAGCGGCCCGTCGGACGGCCGCGTCCGCGAGCGAGGACGACGTCTTCGAGGTGCGCGGTCGACTCGGCACCTACTGGTCGCGGAGCGGATCGATCTGGTCCGCGCGCCTCGACGTCGAGGACGCGCGGCGGGAGGGCGTGCCCGTCGCGCTTCCGGGCCGCCTCGTCCTGAGCGTGGCGGGGGAGACCCACCCGGGTGCGCACGCCGGCTACGGCGACCTCGTCCGCGTGCGCGGCCCCCTGCGCCTGCCGGACGCGGGCGCGATTCCGCAGAGCCCGTTCGGGCTGGCTCCCGAGCCCCGGCTGCCACAGAAGTCCGCGGTGCAGATCGAGGTCCTCGACGGTCCCCGGGGCGCGATCGGCGTCCCCGCGCGCCTGCACCGCGCCGCGAGCCGGCGGCTCGAGGAGGGGCTCGAGGGAGCCTCTCCTGGTGAACGAGAGGCCGCGGCCCTCGCCGGGGCGCTCGTCCTGGGCGAGACCGACCGGCTCTCCCCGGCCACCGTCTCCGCCTTTCGGGACGGCGGCGTCGCCCACGTCCTCGCGATCTCGGGCCTGCACGTCGGGCTCCTCGCGCTCGGGCTCACGGCGGCGCTCGGTCCCTTCCGTCCGCGGCCGCTCACGCGGGACGCGATCGTTCTCCTCGCCACCGTCGCGTTCGCCGCGTTCACCGGCGGCCGCGCGCCCGTCCTCCGCGCGGCGCTCATGATCGGCCTCTACCTCGGAGCCCGGCTGCTCGGGCGTCCGACCTCGCCCGGCCAGGTCTTCGGGCTCTCGGCGCTCGTCCTCCTCGCGCACGACCCCTCCCGTCTCTTCGACGTCGGCTTCCTCCTGACGTACGCCGCCGTGTTCGGCATCTCCGCGCTCTCTCCCGTCTTCGCTCGGCCGCTGCGGGAGCGGCTTCCCGTCCCTCTCGCCGACGGTCTCGCGGCGACGCTCGGCGCGGAGCTCTGCGTCTTCCCGATCCAGGCCGCCGTCTTCCACGTCGTCCCCTTCGTGGCGCTCGTCTCGAACCTCCTCGTCGTGCCGGTCGCGAGCGTCTTCCTCTTCGCGGCCGTCCTCCACCTGCCGCTCCTCCTGGCCGGGCCGGTCGTCGCCTCGCTCGCGCTCGCCCCGCTCGCGCTCCTCTCCGACGCGATGCTCGGCCTCCTCCGGCTCCTCGACTCGGTCGGAGCCGTGCGCGTCGTCCCGACTCCTACGTTCGCCGTGGCTGCGCTCCTCGGGCTCTTCCTCGCCGCCGCGGGTGTCCTCCGGCGTCGCGGGCCGCGTCGCGCCGCCCTCGGCGGGGCCGTCGCCCTCGTCTTCCTCGTCTCGGCCCGCCCGTCGTCGGCCGCGCGACGCGGCGAGGCGCGGCTCATCGCGCTCGACGTCGGACAGGGGGACTCCTTCCTCGTCGTCACGGAGAAGGGGCGCGTCCTCGTCGACGGAGGCGGGACGTTCGACGCCGCGTACGACTTCGGCCGGACGCGCCTCCTCCCGCGGCTCGCCGCCCTCGGGGCCGTCTCGTTCGACGCGGTCGTCCTGTCGCACCCGCATCCCGACCACTCGCGCGGGCTCGTGGCGCTGCTCCGCCTCGTTCCGGTCGGCCGCCTCTACCTCCCTCGGGGCGCGCCGCGCAACCCGTTCCTCGACGAAACGCTCGCCGCGGCCTCGGGCGGACGCCCGCCCGTCGAGGCGCTGGCCGCCGGCGACAGGTTCCGGGCGGCGGGAGTGGAGTTCGACGTGCTCCACCCCGGAGCGGAGAGCTATCCGCGCGCGCCGGAGAACAACGGCTCGCTCGTCGTCGGCGTCCGTCTCGGCTCCCGACGCGTCCTGCTCACGGGGGACGTCGAGGAGAGAGCCGAGGCCGACCTCGTCGCGCGCGGCCTCGACCTCGCGGCCGACGTCCTGAAGGTCCCGCACCACGGCAGCCGCACCTCCACGAGCGCGGAGCTCCTGGGGGCGGTCCGCCCCCGGATCGCTCTCGTGAGCGCGGGCCGGCGGAACCGGTTCGGGCATCCGGGGCGCGAGGTGATCGAACGCCTCGAGTCCTCCGGGACCCGCGTCTTCCGGACGGACCGGCACGGCGACGTGGAGCTCCTCTTCCGCGACGGGAGGATCTTCCCGTCGCGCCCGTTCGCGGGACTTCCGGGAGGGATCCCGTGACGGTCCCGCGGGGCGTCCTCGCGATCGTCGGGGCGACGGCGACGGGGAAGTCGGCCCTCGCCGTCGAGGCGGCCCTCCGGCTCGGTGGCGAGGTGATCTCCGCCGATGCTTTCACGGCCTACCGGGGGATCGACGCTGGGACCGCGAAGCCGACCCTCGAGGAGCGCCGCGGCGTTCCGCACCACCTGATCGACCTGAAGGAGCCGACCGAGGCGTTCAGCGCGGGGGAGTTCGCCCGGCTGGCCCGTGCGGCGGCCCGAGAGATCCTCTCGAGAGGGAAGCTCCCGATCCTCTGCGGCGGGACCGGCTTCTACGTCCGCGCCTTCTTCGAGGGCCTCTTCGTCGGGCCTCCGCGCGACGAGCGGCTGCGCGAGGCGCTGCGCCTCGTCGAGGCGCGCCGTGGCGCGCCGTGGCTCGTCCGGGCGCTGACGCTCCTGGACCCGGAGAGCGGGGCACGGATCTCGCAACGGGACGGAGCGCGTGCCATTCGATACCTGGAGATCGCCGTGTCGACAGGCCGCCGTCCTTCGGAGCTCTTCCGGGAGAGGCCCGGAGAGCGCTGGGACGGACCGTCCGTGAAGCTCCTCCTCACGTTGCCGCGCCCCGTCCTCTATGGAAGAATCGAAAGGAGGTTTCGAGACTCCATCATGGCCCCGCTCGCCGGCGAGGTGAGGCGCCTCCTTGAGGCGGGCGTACCGGTGAGCGCTCCAGGCATGGCCGCCATCGGCTACAGGGAGACGGCGGCCCTCCTGGAGGGCCGGTTGTCGGCCTCCGAGTGGGGCGACACGGTGATCCGCCAGACGCGCCGCTACGCGAAGCGGCAGGAAACGTGGTTCCGGTCCGAGCCGGGTCTTCATCCTATCCGGGCCGACGCGCCCGACCTCGTCGAAGAGGTCGTCTCCGCGTCTCGCCCGCTCTTCTCCTGATCTTTTCGAAGGGAGACGTCGATGATCAACAAGCCGCCGATCAACGTACAGGACGGTTTCTTCTACCAGCTCCGCAAGGAAAATACGCTCGTCGAGGTGGTCCTGCTCTCCGAGCGGACGAGGCTCGGCCGCATCCGGCGGTTCGACAAGTACGCCGTGGTCCTCGAGGTCGACGGGCGCGAGGAGATGATCTACAAGCACGCCATCGCGTCCGTCGCCACGGCCGCCGTTCGCCCGGCCGCGCCGGCCCTGGCGCCGGCCCCCTGAGGGCTGCCACCGGATTGAGCCCGATCGGTCGAGCCCCGTCCCGAACGCCCCGCCGCGAACGGCCGCTCGCCGGCCTCGTTGCCGCGATTCTCCTCGCCGTCGCCACGGGCTGCGCGTCGGCGCCGCCGCCGGCTCCGGCCGCCTCCGCCGAGGCGGCCTTCGCGTTTCGCGACCCGCGGGAGGGGGCGCCGCCCCCCGCGCCGACGGCGCGGGAGTCGAAGGCCCTCGACGCAGCCCTCGGGGCGCTCCGAAGGGGCGATGCCGCCGCGGCGTCGCGCGCCCTCGCGGTCCGCAAGGGCGAGGCCGCGCCCGCGCTGCGGCTCGCGCGCGCCTACCTCGACCTGCTCGAAGGCAGGCGGGACGAGGCGCGCGCCTTCCTGGCCGAGGGGATCGCGAGCCACCCGAACTGGATCGCGGCCGTCGAGGCGGCCGCCGACATCGCGGCCGACGAGGGAGAGACCCCGGACGCGCTGGAAGGCTACCGGACCCTGCTGCGCCTCGTTCCCTCCGACGCCAGGTCCCGGGAGCGGGTCGGGACGCTTCGAACCTCCCTCGCCGCCTCGAAGCGGGCCTCGGCCGAAGAGGCCCTCGCGGCCGGGGACCTCGACGCGGCCCGCCGCCACGCGAACTCCCTGCTGCAGCTCGAGCCGGAGTCGGTGGGGGCGCTCGTCCTTCTCTCGAAGACGGCTTCGGCCGCCGGCCGGGCCGAGGACGCCTGGACGTGGGCGCGGGAGGCCCGCCGCAAAGCCCCCTCCGATCCGTCCGTCGCGGCCTTCGCCGGCGATGCGGCCGCCCGGGCGGGACGCTGGGCCGACGCGGCGACCCTCTACGAGGAGGCGGCCGCCTCGGATCCGGCGTCGGCGGGCAAGGCGGAGGACGCGCGCTTCGAGTTCAAGGTCCAGAACCTGCCGGAGGCCGCGCGAGCGGCGGCGGAGTCCCCGCGCCTGACGCGCGCGCAGCTCGCGTTGCTCCTCTGGTGGACGGTCCCCGAGTTTCGCGAGGCCCTCGTCCCTCCGGGAACGGAGATCGCGGTCGACGTCGTCGGCCGATCCGACCAGGGGCCGCTCGTCAAGGCGATCGGCCTCGGGTTCCTCGACGTCTCGCCCGAGACCCATCGTGTCGGAACGGAGACCGCCGTTGGCCGCGGCGAGCTCGCCGGCGCGCTGCGGCGAGTCGCGCTCCTCGCCGGCAGGGGTCGCGCCCCGAAGGGCTGCCTCTCGGCTGCGGGCGCCGACGCGCTCGCCGATTGCGGGATACTCGGCAGAACGCCGACCCGCTACGTGACCGGCCGCGAGGCCCTCCGGGCCTTGGAGAAAGCCGCCCGAATCGGGCGTGAGGGAGGTACCAGATGAACGCCGCCCCCGACCTCTTCGCGAAGGTTTCCCTCTTCGAGGGGCTGACGACGGCCGACCGGGTCGCCCTGGCGAGGGCAGCGACCGTCCGGACCTACCGCCGGGGCGAGCGGATCGTCACCCAGGGACAGCCGGGCGATTCCTTCTTCGTCCTCGTCAAGGGGCGCGTCGCCGTCTCGATCCTCTCGCCGGAGGGGCGGGAGGTCGTCCTCTCCACCCTCTCCGCGGGCGACTGCTTCGGCGAGATGGCGCTCCTCGACGAAGCACCGCGCTCCGCCACCGTCACGGCCGCCGAGCGCTCCGAGCTCGCCGTCCTGACGCGCGAGGCGTTCTTCGAGCTCCTGAAGGGGAACTTCGTCCTCTTCCGCGGCCTCCTCTCCACCTTCTCCCGCCGGCTCCGCCACGCGAACGCGACGATCGAGGGACTCGCCTCCCTCGACGTGAAGGGCCGGCTCGCGCGTTACTTCCGCGACCTCGCCGACGAGAGGGGGAGGAAGGCGGGCGGCGGCTGGACGGTCGTCGTCCGACCGTCCCAGCGCGAGATCGCCGACACGATCGGCTCGAGCCGGGAGACCGTTTCCCGGACGATGTCCCAGCTCGCCCGCGAGAACCTGATCGTCCCGAAGGGGAAGGCCATCTACGTCCGGCTCGAGGGGGAGACCTCGGGCGGCTGAGGCGCGATGGAGCTCCGTCCCTGGACCCTGCCGAACCTGCTGACCTTCGCGCGGCTTGTCGCGATCCCGTTCCTGATCAACGCGGTCCTCGAGGGTCAGCACGGTCAGGCCTTCGCGATCTTCTTCGCGATGGCCGTCAGCGACTTCGTCGACGGCTACCTGGCCCGGCACTTCGGCATGGCCTCCCCGCTCGGCGCGCTCCTCGACCCGGCGGCCGACAAGCTCCTCCTCGTCTCGACCTTCATCGTCTTCGCCCTCAAGTCCACCCCCTCGAACATCCACATCCCCCTCTGGCTCGTCCTCCTGACGGTCGCCCGGGACGTCCTGATCGTCGTCGTCGCCCTCGTCATGGCCCTCGGCCTCGGCATCAAGTCGTTCCCGCCGACGCTCCTCGGGAAGGCGAACACGTTCGCCGAGATCTCGACGGTCGTCGCGATCCTGATGAACAACATCGATCGCATGCCGGCCTGGGTCGCGGAGGCCTGCTTCGTGGCGACCTTCCTCCTGACGATCGCCTCGGGCGTCCACTACATCTTCCGAGCCTCGTCCGCGATCGCCAGTGCCGCACCGGGGGGGCAGCCGGCGACCGGGGAATCCCCTCCCGCCCCCCCTCCCTCGCCTTGACGCCGCGCCCCGGAAACGGTACAAACCCCTCCCACGCCTCGAGCGGGCGTAGCTCAGTTGGTAGAGCGCCAGCTTCCCAAGCTGGATGTCGCGAGTTCAACCCTCGTCGCCCGCTCCAGTTCTTGCCCTCCGGTTCTCGCGCGACACGGGTTGCCTTGACGAGTCCGGATCCGAGAGCTCCGCTTCAGCCCGAACCGGTCCGGAACCGCGCAAGAACCTCGCGAACCGCGCTCGCCACGGCGTCCGCGCGAGCGGGGCTCAGCGACGACGGAGGCCGCACCGAATCCGCCGCGTCGGAGACGTAGCGGAACGCTCTCGGGACCTCGTCGTCGAAGGCCCAGACCGCTCGAGGGAATCGGATTCCCGGCGGCAGCCCGGAACCGGCGAGCCACGTCCCGAAGTGGCGGGTCGAGAGATCCGCCACCTCCAGCCGTCCCGAGAGACGGACGCGTCCCGCCCAGGCGTGAACGAGGAGGCCGCTCGCGGGTTCGACGCCTGGTCCGACGACCGCCCCCTCCTCCCCGGAGAGACGGACGAAGACCTTCCCCGTGAAGACGGAGTAGGGAACCTTCTCCCCGGACAGGAGCGCGGTCGCGGAAAGAGCCGTCACCTCCGCGTAGACGACCGCGAGCTCGGGAGCGCCGGCGTCGAACCGCTCGCTCACGACGGACTGGACGGCCGGGATGAGGCCGTGACGAAACGTGAAGGGGGGAAGGCTCTCGAGCGCCGTGCGAGGCTCTGCCTTCTCGCCGAGCCTGTCGGCGGCTGTGGGCCCGCGGACGCCTGGAGGCGTGTCTGCCATCTCGACCCGACCTCGCCCGGACGATACGGCAACACGTCGGCGCTGAGCCTTCGCTCACTCCAAATCGCTGATCCGATGAACGTTAGGGCGCTGCAACGCGCCATTTCCTAGACCTGTTCTCGATTTGTGTCCCGGCCTCGCGCCGGGTAAAGTGCCCCGGTTTCGCTGTGGCTCCCTACCTCCCATCCCCCTAGCTCCGAAGCGCTTCCGAGGATCCGCAGAGGGTCCTCTTCGTTTGTCCGGCGGGCCCCGCGGGGGAGCCCGGGCCGCCGGGGGAAAGAGAGAACCGAGATGAAGACCTCCGGCCTTCCTGCCGATTCGCTCGAGATGACCCTCCAGAGCCTGCGCGACTTCGCCGAGCAGCGGCTCCCGGTCTCGCGCCTCCTCCAGCTCGACCACGCCGACGAGTTCCCGGTCGAGGACGTCCGGGCGCTCTGCGACCCGAACACGCTCGGCATCCAGCTCGTCTTCATCCAGGAGGAGTACGGCGGCTTCGGCGGGAGCGCCTGGGACGTCTACCGGACCTGCGAGCTGATGGCCGCGATCGACCTCGGCGTGGCGACCGGGGTCCTCGCGACGTTCCTCGGCTCCGACCCGATCTCCTTCGGCGGGACCGAGGAGCAGAAGAAGCACTGGCTCGGCCGGATCGCCGAGGAGGGGCTGCTCTTCGCCTACGGGGCCACGGAACCGGCCGCGGGCTCGGACCTCGGCGCCCTGAAAACGACGGCGACCCCCGTCGTCGAGGACGGGAAGACCGTCGGGTACAAGCTGAACGGCGCCAAGCAGTGGATCAGCAACGGCGGCTACGCCGACGTCTACACGATCCTCGCGAACGCGCCGGCGGGACCCACCTGGTTCATCCTCGAGAAGGGGGCCGAGGGCTTCTCGCACGGCAAGCCCGAGGACAAGCACGGCCTGAGGATCTCGAACACGGCGGCCCTCTCGCTGTCGGACGTCTACGTCCCCGTCGAGAACCTCGTCGGCGGCGTGGAGGGGCAGGGGCTCCTCCAGGCGCAGCTCGTCTTCGGCTACACCCGCCTCATGGTCGCCGCGTTCGGCCTCGGCGCCGGCTGGGCCGCGCTCGACCGGGCGATCCCCTACTCGAAGGACCGCCTCCAGGGCGGGGCGCCCCTCTCCGAGAAGCAGGGCTACACGCACAAGCTCATCGTCCCGCACGCCGTGCGGCTCGAGGCGGGCCGCGCCTACATCGAGGAGACAGCCGAGCGGCTCGACGCGGGCGAGGAGATGCTGAACACCGAGGGCGCCATCGCGAAGTACCTCGCGACCGAGGCGGGCCTCGCCGCGGCCGAGGCCTCGATCCAGGCGCTCGGCGGCTACGGCTACACGCGCGAGTACATGGTCGAGAAGATCCGGCGCGACGTCCGCATCACGACGATCTACGAGGGGACCTCGGAGATCATGGAGATGACGATCGCGCGCGACCGCTGGCAGCAGCACCTGAAGACGCGCGGCCAGCACTACCACGACAAGGCCCGCGAGATGGAGGCGCTCGAGGCCGCCCAGCCCGGCTGCGGAGCGCGCTTCGCCGCCCTCGCGCTCCACTCCCTCGCCGAGGGCCTCGAGCGCTTCCGCGCCCAGCGCCTCACGCGCCACCAGCACGTCCTCTTCCGCGCCGGCCGGATGATCGCCCTCGCCGAGGGGGCGATGGTCCTCGCGAAGCGCGCCGCCCGCGCCGCGAAGGGGGAGCTCTCCGACAAGGCCGACCGGCGGCTCGACGCGGCCGCGCTCGCGGCCGTCTCCCGCGCGAACGGCCGTGAGGCCGCCTTCGAGGTCGCGCAGGAGGCGCTCCGCTGGGCGGTCGGCGCCGACGGCGTCCCCGCCTCCGACCTCGCCGCGTTCACCGCGGCGATTCGCCTCCCCGAGATTTCCGGGGCGCAGGCCGGCCTGATGACCGACCTCGACCTCGTCTCCGACGCCCTTTACGGGCGGACGCCCGCTCCGCGGGCCTGAGAGGAAGCCACCTCATGGAAGACACGTCTGCCCGCGCGGTCGCCGTCGTCGGCGTCGGCGCGATCATGCCCGGCGCCCCGAGCGCCCGGGCCTTCTGGGAGAACATCACGTCGGGGGCCTACGGGATCTCCGAGGTCGACCCGAAGCGCTGGGACCCGGCGCTCTACTGGGACCCCGATCCGAAGGCGCCGCGGAAGACCTACTCGAAGATCGGCGGCTGGGTCCGCGAGTTCCCCTGGGAGCCCGTGAAGTGGCGGCTCCCGATCCCGCCGCTCGTCGAGGCGGCGATGGACGACGGGCAGAAGTGGGCGATCGCGCTCACGCGCGAGGTCCTCGCCGACTTCGGATACCCGGAGCGCCCTCTCGACCTCGACCGGACGGCCGTGATCCTCGGGAACGCGATGGGGGGCGAGAAGCACTACCAGACCGCCTTCCACATCTTCACGCCCGAGGTCGAGGCGGAGCTTCTCGCCTCGCCCGCGTTCGCGGCGCTCCCGGCCGACGTGAAGGCCCGGACGATCGACGAGATGCGCCGGGGCGTCGCCGGCCGCCTCCCCGACGTCACCGAGGACACGATGCCGGGCGAGCTTTCCAACTGCATCGCCGGGCGCGTCGCGAACCTTTTCAACTTCCACGGGGCGAACTACGTCACCGATGCCGCCTGCGCCTCGGCGCTCGCGGCGATGAGCGCCGCGGTCGACGGCCTCGTGGCCGGGAAGTTCGACGCGGTCCTCACGGGCGGCCTCGACCGGAACATGGGGCCGACGAGCTTCGTCAAGTTCTGCAAGATCGGCGCGCTCTCGGCCACCGGCTCGCGCCCCTACGCGGACGGGGCCGACGGCTTCGTCATGGGGGAGGGGGCGGCCTTCTTCCTCCTCAAGCGCCTCGCCGACGCCGAGCGCGACGGCGACCGGATCTACGCCGTCATCCGCGGCATCGGCGCCTCGAGCGACGGGCGCGGCAAGGGGATCACCGCCCCGAACCCGGTCGGCCAGCGCTTCGCGCTCCGGCACGGCTGGCAGGTCGCGGGGCTCGACCCGGCCACCTGCTCGTACGTCGAGGGGCACGGCACCTCGACGAAGGTCGGCGACGTCGTCGAGGTCGAGAGCCTCATCGAGGCGTTCGGCGCGGCGGGTCTCCCGGCGCACTCCATCCCGCTCGGTTCGGTCAAGTCGAACATCGGGCACCTGAAGGCGGGCGCGGGCGCCGCCGGCTTCTTCAAGGCGGCGATGGCCCTCGCGCACAAGGTCGTCCCGCCGAGCCTCAACTTCGAGCGCCCGAACCCGAACCTCGACTGGTCGAAGTCGCCGTTCTACGTGAACACCGAGCTGCGCGAGTGGGCGAAGCCCGCCTGCGGAGTCCGCCGCGCGGGCCTGTCGGCCTTCGGCTTCGGCGGCACGAACTTCCACGTCGTCCTCGAGGAGCACGTCCCGGGCACCCTCACGAAGGGGAGCCGCCCGGCGCAGGTCTCCGTTCCCGCGACGCCGGCTGCAGCTCCCGCTGCCGCCCCGAAGCCGCCCCTCCGCGGCGCGCTCCTCGTCGGCGCCGCCGACGAGGCGGAGCTCTCGAAGAAGCTCCACGCCGCGCAGGACGAGGCGCGGCAGGGACGGGCGCCCGAGCCGGCCCCGCCGAGCGAGGCCGCCCTCCGCGCTCCCGAGCGCGTCGCGATCGACTTCGGCAACCCGCACGAGCTCGCCGAGAAGATCGAGAAGGCGCTGAAGGCGCTCGCGGGCGGCAAGCCCGCCGCCTGGAGGCCGCTCCGCGGGCAGGGGATCTTCCGCGGCCACGGCCCGGCGCCGAAGGTCGCCTTCCTCTTCACGGGCCAGGGCTCGCAGTACGTGAACATGGCGCGCACCCTGCGCGACCTCGAGCCGATCGTCGCGGAGACGTTCGCGCAGGCCGACCGGAGGATGGAGCAGATCCTCGGCCGGACGATCAGCTCGTACATCTTCTTCGACACGAAGGAGCCCGCGGCGATCGCGGCGGCCGAGGAGGAGCTGAAGCAGACCTCCATCACGCAGCCCGCGGTCCTGACGACCGACATCGCCCTCGGCCGCCTCCTCAACGAGTACGGCATCGCCCCCGACATGGTCATGGGGCACTCCCTCGGCGAGTACGGCGCCCTCGTCACGGCTGGCGTCCTCCCGCTCGAGGACGCCCTCGAGGCGGTCGCGGCGCGCGGCCGCGAGATGTCGCGCGTCTCCGTCGCCGACAACGGCACGCTCGCCGCCGTCTTTGCCCCGGTGGACGTCATCGAGAAGACGCTCGAGGGGATCGAGGGATACGTCGTCGTCGCGAACTACAACAGCAACGGGCAGTCCGTCATCGGCGGCTCGACCGCCTCGGTCGCAGCGGCCGTCGAGGCGTTCAAGGCGGCCGGCATCACGACGGCCTACATCCCGGTCAGCCACGCCTTCCACACGAAGATCGTCGAGCCGGCGACCGTCCCGTTCCGGACGGTCCTCGAGCGGCTCCGGATCGGGGGACCGAAGCTCCCCGTCGTCGCGAACGTCACGGGCGACCTCTACCCGACGGACGGCGACGTTCGCACTCAGGCGATCGACCTCCTCTCCCGCCAGATCGCCTCTCCCGTCCGCTTCGTGAGGGGGCTCGAGCGGCTCTACGAGGCGGGCGTCCGCGTCTTCGTCGAGGTCGGCCCGAAGCGGGCCGTCCAGGGCTTCGTCGAGGACGTCCTCGGCCACCGCCCCGACGTCCATTCCCTCGCCACGAACCACCCGCGCCTCGGCGACGTCGTTTCCTTCAACCAGGCGATCTGCGGCTTCTGGGCCGCCGGCATCGGCACGCCGCGCGTGGAGGAGAAGCCGCGACCCGTCGAGCTCGCCCCGGCCGTGCGTCCCGCCGCGCCGACCCTCGCGGTCCCGGCGCCGACGCCCGCGGCCGCTCCGGCCCCGGTCGCGGCCTCTGCGCCTCTCCTGAGCTCCGGCGGCTCGGGCGACCCGATCCGCGACCTCGGCCTCCTCTTTTCCGAGTTCCTCGAGAAGGGGATGAAGATTCACCGCGGCGAGGGCCTCGCGGCGTCCGCGACGGCTGCGCCGGCGGAAGAGCCCGTCGTCATCACCGGCTCCTCGCTCGGGCTGCCGGGCCGGCCGCGGATGTTCCAGGACGACAACGTCGCCGCGATCCTCCGCGGCGACCAGTTCATCGGCCGGATCCCCGAGAAGATCCTCCGGGCGATGGCGACAAAGCACATCACCCGGCTCGTCAAGAGCGAGCACGGCGAGAGCCGCTTCGAGGAGGTCACCTCGACGGACGAGGTGATCAAGCTCGCGGGCCGAGCCGGAGAGCTCGACCTCGCCGAGGAGTTCGGCGTCCCGGCCGAGCGGATCCCGGCTCTCGACGTCGTCACGCAGCTCGCGATCGCCGCCGGCCTCGAGGCGCTCCACGACGCGGGGATCCCGCTCGTCATGCGCTACAAGACGACGACGAAGGGGACGAAGCTCCCCGAGCGCTGGGTCCTCCCCGAAGCGCTCCAGGACGACACGGGCATCGTCTTCGCGTCCGCCTTCCCGGGCTACGACTCCTTCGCCGAGCGGCTCCGCGGCTACTTCCTCGACCACGAGCGGCGCGAGCGGCTCACCGATCTCGAGGCGCTCCGCGCGACCCTGGCCGGCAAGGGCGCGTCGGCCGAAGCCCTCGCCGAGCTGGACGGGCGGATCGCCGACCTGAAGGGGCTCATCGAGCGGGAGCACTACACCTTCGACCGGCGCTTCCTCTTCCAGATCCTCTCGATGGGCCACTCGCAGTTCGCCGAGCTGATCGGCGCGCGCGGCCCGAACACGCAGGTCAACGCCGCTTGCTCCTCCACGACGCAGGCGGTCACGATCGCCGAGGACTGGATTCGCGCGGGCCGCGCCCGCCGGGTCCTCGTCATCGCCGCCGACGACGCGACCTCCGACCAGATGATGGAGTGGATCGGCGCCGGCTTCGTGGCGACGGGGGCCGCGGCGCTCGACGAGAAGGTCGAGGACGCCGCCCTCCCGTTCGACCGCCGCCGCCACGGGATGGTCATCGGCATGGGGGCGATCGGCCTCGTCGTCGAAGGGGCCGAAGCGGCGCGCGAGCGCGGAATCACCCCCGCCTGCCGCCTCCTCTCGGCCGTCACGGCGAACAGCGCCTTCCACGGCACCCGCCTCGACGTAAACCACATCTCGCAGGTCATGGAGACGCTCGTCTCGCAGGCCGAGCGGAAGTGGGGCGTCGACCGGCACGCCATCGCCCCGAAGATGATCTTCGTCTCCCACGAGACCTACACGCCGGCCCGCGGCGGCAGCGCCTCGGCCGAGATCTTCGCCCTCCGTGGGACGTTCGGCGCGTCCGTCGACTCCATCGTCATGGCGAACACGAAGGGCTTCACGGGCCACCCGATGGCGGTCGGCATCGAGGACGCCCTCGCGGTCAAGATGCTCGAGACGGGGATCGTCCCGCCGATCCCGAACTTCCGGGAGGTCGACCCCGAGCTCGGGCCGCTCCACCTGTCGAAGGGGGGACGCTACGACCGCGACTACACGCTGCGGCTCGCCGCGGGCTTCGGCTCGCAGATCGCGATGACGCTCCTCGAGCGCGTCCCGCCGCCCGACGGCCGCCGGCGCGCTCCGGAGGAGCTCGGCTACGCCTACCGGATCCACGACGCCGCGCGCTACCGCGCCTGGCTCTCCGCGATCAGCGGCTACGACGCGCCCGACACGGAGGTCGAGAAGCGAACGTTCCGCGTGAAGAACACTGGAGCCCCGGCCCGCGCCTCCCGGCGGCTCGATTCGCCGGCCGCCCCCGCGACTTCGCGAACGGCCGCTCCCGCTCCGGCCCCGGCGCCTGTCCCGGTACCTGCCGCCCCGGTCGTGGCCCCGTCCGCCCGGCTCCGGCCGTGGTGCCCGCCCGCGCTCCGGTCGCCGCCGCGGCCGCGATCGATCCCGTCGCCGAGCGCGTCCTCGCGATCGTGGCCGAGAAGACCGGCTACGCGCAGGAGATGCTCGCACTCGACCTCGACCTGGAGGCCGATCTCGGGATCGACACCGTCAAGCAGGCCGAGCTCTTCAGCGCCGTGCGCGAGGAGTGGGGAATCCCGCGCGACGACAGCCGCAAGCTGCGCGACTACCCGACGCTCAAGCACGTCATCCAGTTCGTCCGGGACGGACGCCCGGACCTGCCGCCGCCCGGCGCCGGGGTTCCGGCGCCCGCCGCGGCGCCTGCGCCGGCTCCGGCCGCCGCGCCCGCGGTCGTCGCTCCCACACCGGCCGCTCCCGCGGTCGACCAGGTCCTGACGCGCGTCCTCGCGATCGTGACCGAGAAGACGGGCTACCCCGTCGAGATGCTCGACCCGGAGCTCGACCTCGAGGCGGACCTCGGCGTCGACACGGTCA
>JAKPXO010000163.1 GCA_029567505.1 Acidobacteriota bacterium | reverse complement strand
CGCCTTCGTGGGGAGCGCCGTCTTCGCCGCCCGCCTCGGGAACGAGTTCCTCCCGCAGGTCGACGACGGCCGCTTCCGCGTCTCGATCGAGCTGCCGGTCGGCACGCCGGTCGACGTGACGAACCGGGCGACGCTCGCGGCGGAGGAGGTCGTCCGCGGCCTGCCGGCCGTGCGGCACGTCTTCGCGGCGGCGGGCGGCGGCATCTGGGGGCGCGGGATGTGGGTGAGGCCCCGGTTCGCGAGCATGGAGGTCGAGGTCGAGCCGCGCAGGAGCCGGGGGATGACGGCCTCGGCCTGGCTGCAGCGCACCCAGGCCGAGCTCGCCGCGCTGCCCGAGCTGGCCGACGCGCGCGTGCGCGTCCAGCCGCCGCGTATCCGCGGGCTGCGCACCTCGACGGGGACCGAGGACCTCGAGGTGAAGGTCTTCGGCGACGACCTCCCGACGCTCCAGCGGCTCGGCGAGGAGGTGGAGGCGCGCCTCGGGAAGCTCGCGGGGCTCTCGAACGTCGAGACGAGCCTTAAGGAGACGGCGCCCGAGCTGCGCGTCGTCGTCGACCGGCGGCGCGCCGCGGACCTCGGCCTCGACGTCGGCGAGGTCGGCCGGACGGTGAGGACGGCCGTCGGCGGCTCGGTCGCGACGCGCCTGACGGAAGGGGACCGGGAGTTCGACGTGAGGGTGAGGTTCGACCCGGCGAAGGTGCGGGACGCCTCCGAGATGGCGTCCCTCCCGCTCTTCCCGAGAAGCGGCGCCGCGCTGCGCCTGCGCGACGTGGCGGACGTCCGGGAAGGGGCGGCGGCGCAGTCGATCCAGCGCGAGAACCAGAACCGGCTCGTCACCGTCGGGGCCTCGGTCCTCCCGCAGGTCTGGTCGATCAGCGAGGCGACGGCGGAGGCGCGAAAGGCCCTCGCCGACCTCGAGCTGCCGGACGGCTACACGGTCCGCTTCGGCGGCCAGCAGGAGGCGGTCGACGCGAACCGGCGCGTCCTCGTCACCGTCGTCCTCCTCGCCGTCTTCCTCGTCTTCGCCGTGATGGCGGTCCAGTACGAATCGCTCGTCAACCCGCTCGTCATCATGGCGGCGATCCCGCTCGCCCTCGTCGGCGTCGTCCTCGCGCTGACGCTGACGGGGCTCCCGATGTCGGCGCCCGTCATGCTCGGCGTCATCCTCCTGGCCGGAATCGTCGTCAACAACGGCATTCTCCTCGTGGAGTACTTCGAGATCCGCCGGTCCGGCGGAATGCCGAGGCTCGAGGCCGTCCTCGCCGCCGCGCCGCTCCGCGTCCGCCCGATCGTGATGACCGTCCTGACGACGACCGTCGGAATGCTCCCGCTCGCGCTCAACCACGCGGAGGGGGGCGAGCTGATGAACCCGATGGCGGTCGCGGTCATCGGCGGCCTGACGCTCTCGACGCTCCTCACGCTCTTCGTCGTCCCGTGCCTCTACATGTCCCTTTCCGGCCTCGCGGACCGGCTGCGGCGGAAGCTCGTCGTGGACGGAGCGGGGGGCTGAGCGGGAGCGGCGCCCCCGTGCCGCGAGAGGACGTCCTCGCCTCCCTTCGCGCGCTCCTCGACGGGGACGCCGTCGTCGTCGAGCGGCACGAGCTCGAGCGCTACGAGAAGGGGTGGCGCTACGGTCGCGGGAAGGCGCTTGCGGTCGTGCGGCCGTCGAGCACGGAGGAGGTCGCGCGCCTCCTGCGCCTCGCATCCTCGATCGGCCTGCGCGTCGTGGCGCAAGGGGCGAACACCGGCCTCGTCGGGGCGTCGACGCCCGACGGAAGCGGCGAGATGCTCGTCCTGAGCCTCGAGAGGCTCAGCCGGACGCTCGAGGTCGATCCCGTCGAGAGGACGGTGACGGCGGACGGCGGCGTCCTCCTCAGCCGGATCGACGCCGCGCTCGCGGAGCACGGCCTCCTCTTTCCGATCGACCTCGGGGCCGACCCCTCGATCGGCGGCATGGTCGCGACGAACACCGGCGGCACGCGTCTCCTGCGCTATGGCGACGTCCGACAGAACCTCCTCGGCCTCGAGGCGGTCCTCGCTGACGGGACCGTCCTCGACCTGACGCGCCCGCTCCGGAAGAACAACACCGGTTTCGACGCGCGTCAGCTCTTCGTCGGCACGTCCGGGGTCTTCGGCGTCGTGACGAAGGTCGTGATGCGCGTCGTGCCCCGCCCGGCCCAGCGGGTGACGGCGTTCGTCGGCCTCTCGTCGGGCGCCGCCGTCCTCGGCCTTCTCGTGCACCTCGAGACGCGCCTCGGCGAGCTGCTCACCGCCTTCGAGGCGATCGGCGCCGCGGCGCTCGCCCCGGTCTTCCGCCACCAGCCGCGCCTGCGCGACCCGTTCGGCGGGCGCCACCCGGCCTACGCGGTCCTCGTGGAGCTCTCCTCGACGCTCGGCGCGGATCGCCTCGCGCTCGACGACCTCCTCGAGTCGGCGCTCGCCGAGCGGCTCGACGTCGCGGACGGCGGGATCACGGACGTTTTCCCCGGGAAGCCGTCGGAGCTCTGGGCGATCCGGCACGGCGTCTCCGAGAGCCTCCGGCAGGAAGGCGAGACGCTCGCCTTCGACGTCTCCGTCCCGCGCTCGTCGCTGGCCGCCTTCGTCGACGCGGCGCGCGAGGCGGTCGCCGCCGGCTGGCCCTTCGTCCGCTTCTGCGACTACGGCCACTGGGGCGACGGCGGCGTCCACGTGAACCTTGTCTGGAACCCGGCGGAGGCGCCGCGGCCGGCCGCCGACCTGAAGGCCGAGCTGCAGCCGCGGCTCTACGACCTCGCCGTCGTCCGATTCGGCGGCAGCTACAGCGCCGAGCACGGCGTCGGCCCGCACAACCAGGCCTTCTACGATCTCTATACGCCGGAGCTCGTGAGGGAGGTCTGCCGCCTGCTCAAGGGGCGGCTCGATCCCGCGGGGATTCTCGGTACGGTCCGGCTGGGCTGAGGGCGGGCCGCGCGCCACCGGTCGCGCCGCGACGTACGATCGCCCGGGTCCGTACACTGTCGGTAACACGCACCCGTTTCCCGGGGCCGCTTCCGGCGGTTCCGGTGAACGCACGGAGGCCGCTTGATCCGCACTCGACTCGCTTTCCTCCTCGCGGGCGTCCTGCTCGCGACGCCGGCGTTCGCCGCTTCTCTCCGCGGAAGAGTCCTCCTCGACGGCCGGCCCGTGGCCGGCGCGACGGTCGCCGCGATCCCGCAGGAGGAGTCGCTCGACGCGGCGCGCCGCGAGGCGCGCGGCGAGCCGGAGCCTTCGGCGCTCGCAACGGTCGCGACCTCGGCGACGGGGGAGTTCGACCTGCGGGTCGCCGCGCCCGAGGGACGCGACGTCTTCTTCCGGGTCCGGGTGTCGGCGGCCGGCGCCGTTCCGGTGGAGCTGCCGGAGACGCGCGACGCGACGGAGGAGGAGGATCTCGGCGACCTCGCCCTCCGCAGGGCGGAGCCGCTCGCGGGCCGCGTCCGCGGCCCCGACGGCGCGCCCGTCGC
>JAKPXO010000155.1 GCA_029567505.1 Acidobacteriota bacterium | reverse complement strand
CGTGAAGCGGGACGACAGCGCGAAGCCGTCCGCGGTCGCGGCGTGCTCGATCCCGGGACGGAACGCGAGCGGGTCCTCGCCGCGCAGGTGGAGCGGCATGCATTCGGCGGCGGTCTCCTCCAGGAACGCTCGGAACTCTTCCGCTGAGGCGAAGCGGCCCCGCGCGTGGACCCGGTACCCGAGCGGCCACCGTTCGGAGGCGTTGCACGGGCTGAGGAGCGCGACGCTGCGGTCGACCATGTTGACGAGGTACCCCGAGAGGCACGCGATCGTCCCCTGCGTGTCGCTCATCCGGCGCGCCTCGCGCCCGAGCGCCCTCCCGGAGCGAGCGACGCCGAGGGCCGACTCCGGGTTGTGGAGGACCAGCTCCACGGTCAGGAGCTCCTCCGCCGTGAAGGTCTCGTGGATGCGCCGGAGCATCCCGTTCGAGAGGACCGAGAAGCGGGTCGGCGTCCCCGGACCGGTGGCCGCCTGTGCGAGCACCTCGCGCGTCCAGCGCACGTCGCGGATCGCGCCGGCGGTCGTCGTCTGGGGAAGGGCGCCGGTGACCTCGCGGAAGTCGTCGAGGAACCGCGTGTAGTCGGGATTGTCCGAGGGGTCCGTGGCCCAGTAGCAGGTCCCCGTCTGCATCGCCGGTCCGAGGAAGTCGGTCGCGGACGCGAGGACGTCGCGCCAGAGCGCGCGTCCCGCGCCCTCGTAGGGGAGATGGCCCTCGTAGCTCGCGGCCGAGATTCCGCAGAACCAGCAGCCGAAGGTGCACCCCTTCGACAGCTCGAACGCGATCACCGGATGTGTGATCGCCGCGCTCGCGTGGCCCAGCTCCCGCCGGCCCCGGGCGATCTGGCGGAGGCGCCACGCGTCGAACGCAGGGTGGCACGCCGTCGTCCTCCCGTGCTCGCGGAGCAGGTCGCGGAAGCGCAGGAGGCCGCCGAGCCACTCGATCCAGAGCGCCACCGCCGGGTAGCGCCCGGCCTCCTCGGTCGGGACCTCGAACACGGTGCCGTGGCGCCAGAGCGGCTCGAGGTCGGCCGGCTTCGCCTGCAGGCCGCGCTGACGGCACGCCTGCAGGCGAGCCTCCTCGCCGGCGCCGAGCGCGGCGCGGAACTCCCCGTCCCCGAGCACGCACTCGAGGAACCGCTTCGTGTGGGCCAGCTCCGATCGCTCGGAAGGGCTGAAGCGGCCGACGTGTCGGCGATGGAAGTCGAACGGGGAGCCGTCCGTCGACGGCCCCGTCGATGCGGCGACGGGTTCACCGGAGCACGCCGGGAGACCCGGCGGCTCCGGTCCCGCCGCCCCGCGGCCCGGCATCGGGATCCGGCCGTCAGGTCGCGGCGACCGCGACCACCGCGACCGCGACCGTCAGGACGCCGACGGCCGTGCCGCCCGCCACCTTCTGGAGCTCCTCCTCGGAGAGCTCGCCCTTCTTCGCCTGGGCGGCGTCCATCAGCTCGTCCCGCGTGAAGACGAAGCCGGCCTCGCCGGCGAGCGCGACGAGGGCGTCGACGTCGGACCCGACGGCCTTGACCTTCTCGAGAAGGGCCGGCTGCGTCCGGACGGCTTCCTGGAACTTCGCAATGGCTTCCTTGCTCATCGGGATTCCTCCTCCGTATCGGGTGTCGAGATTCGTTGTCATCGAAGAGGACAGCCCCTCGCGGCGGTCCCCCCGTACGGGATTCGTTCGGCTAGCCGACCACCGCCACGTGAACCGCGACGGTCTGGACCTGGACCCACGAGCCCCCGCCGCTGAGCTTCTGGAGCTGCTCCTCGGAGAGCTCGCCCTTGCCGGCGCCCGCGGCTTCCCGGAGCTCCTCGGCCGTGAAGGAGAAGCCGCTTTCGCGCGCGAGCGCCACCATCCCGTCGACGTCCGAGCCGACGGCCTTGACCTTCTCGAGCAGTGCCGGGTCCTTGCGGACCGCTTCGCCGAACAGACGGATCGCATCGATGCTCATGGTCTGAACTCCTCCACCGGCCAGTCTCTCACAGGGAGCCGCGGAGAGAGCGACGGAAGAGCCGTCCGTCCCGGGCTCCGCTACTGCGGCAGGATCAGCTCCGTCCGCCTGTTGTTCGCGCGGCCGGCAGGCGTCTCGTTCGTGTCGTTCGGGAACTCCTTCCCGAAGCCCTGGACTTTCAGCCGCTCGGGAGGGACTCCCTGGCCGGAGAGGCGGTCGGCGACGACCCGCGCGCGGTCGACGGAGAGCTGCAGGTTGAAGTCGTCGCCTCCGGTCGCGTCGGTGTGGCCGCAGACGTAGACGTCGACGTTCGGGAAGTAGCGGGCGAGGATCTCGGCCTGGCGGTCGAGGATCGGAAGCCCCTCCGGTTTCAGCTCGCTCTTGCTGACGTCGAAGGAGACCTTCTCCGAGTAGTCGAACACGACGACACGGGTCAGTCCGAGGCGTTTCGCCACCTCCGAGGGCTCCGTGCCGAAGCGGAAGACGAGCTGGGCGTGGTCGGGGGAGAGGATCCGGATCCGCTTCTCGGCGACCGGCGCGTCGTCCTTTCGGGCCGCGATCGTCATCAGCTCGTCGAACGTCCTCACGCGGAGGGCCGTGGGCGTCGTCCCGACGTCCTTCCCCTTGAAGGAGACGATCGCGGCGTCCGGCTCCGAGACGACCTCGATCGCCATCCGAAGGGCGTTCTTCGGGGTGCAGGCCGGGAGGAGCGCAGTCGAGGCGACGACGAGGAGAAGGAGGGGCCGGGACCGTGTCATCTGGGCATCTCCCTTCGGATCGAGATCAGCCGATGATAGTCGCGCGAGCTCAGGGCAGCTGGATTTCGACGATGAGCCGCGCCGACGCGACCGGAACGCCGGAGGCGTCCACAGCGGGCCTCCACTTCCAGGCGGGGAGCGCGTCGAGGACGAAGCGGCCGCACTCCGGCGGCGCCTCCGAGGGGAAGAGGCGCGGGGCGGTGATTCTTCCGGTCTCGTCCACAGCGAAGCCGATCCTCACCCTGGCCCCCGAGCAGGCGGCGGGAGGCGGCCCGGCGAAGGGGGGCTCCGGGTCGAGGCGCTCGGGGGTCGTGACGGGGCGGCGGATCGGTGGAGGCTCCGGAAGAGGCTCGGCCGGCGCCCGACGGCGGGAAGGCGCGGCCGGCACCGATTCGGCGTTCGGCGCCGCCGTCGGCGTCGCGTGCGCCTCTGGAGGCTCGGCGACCGACCGATCGGCGACGGCGGGCGTCGGGGCGGCCGCGGCCGGAGCGGAGGGGGTCGACCGCGGCGAAGGGGTCGTTCGGGAGGGGTCCGGCTCGCGATCGCGGCCGGGGCCGACGAGGAGCGTCACGACCCCGAGGAGGACGACGAGTCCGACGACCGCGCCGGCGAGCCCGAGGACGCCGAACCTTCGAGGTCTCCTCCCGCGGGTCGAGGCGGGAGGGTCGGGTGTCGGAGCCGGGAGCGGGACGCCGACCTGTCCGGCTGGTCCGAGGCGGGTCGCCTCGGAAGCCTCGGCGGGCGCCATGACCGTTTCTGCAGATTGCGGCGACACGGAAGCCTGCGGGACCCGGAGCCGCCCGCTTCCCGCCGGCTTCCCGGCGAGGAAGTCGTCGAAGGCGTCTCCCATTGCGCGAGCCGACTTCCAACGCAGGGCCGCGTCCCGCTCGAGCGCCCGCATGACGATCGCCGCGAACGCGGGGTCGACCGAAGGGAGGACCTCGACGAGGGGGCGGGGGGGCTGGGTGAGGCGGAGGACGACGGCCCCCAGCGGGTCGGGCGCCTCGAACGGGTAGCGGCCCGAGACGATCCGGTAGAGCGTGACGCCGAGGGCGTAAAGGTCGGTCCGGCCGTCGAGCGGCTTCGCCTGCGCCTGCTCGGGGGAGACGTAGGCGGGCGTCCCCATCAGAAAGCCGGTCTGGGTCTTGACGAGCGACCCGGCCGACTTCGCGATGCCGAAGTCGGTGAGGTACGGCCGGCCGTCCGCGTCGAGGATGACGTTCTCCGGCTTGATGTCGCGGTGGACGATGCCGCGTTCGTGGCTGTAGGCGAGGGCGTCGAGGAGCGGGACGGCGAGGCGCGCCGCCTCCGGCTCGGAGAAGGCGCCGGCGTGGCGAAGCCGCACGGCGAGCGTCTGCCCGTCGACGAGCTGCATCGAGTACCAGATCGCCCCCCCCGATTCGCCGAAGTCGTAGACCTTGACGATCGACGGGTGCTCGAGGCCCGCCGCGAGGCGCACCTCCTGCAGGAAGCGCGGGGCGAAATCGTCGTCGTCCCCCCGCTTCGGCGAGAGGACCTTCAGGGCCTCCGCGCGCTCGAGCCGGAGGTTCCAGGCGCGGTAGACGACCGCGTATCCCCCGCGGCCGAGCTCGCCGTCGATCCGGTATCGATCGGCGAGGAGCGCGCGGAGGCTCTCGAGGTCTCTCTCCATGCGACGGGGCGTGGCGGGCGTGTCAGGCCCGGAGCGCGGCGGTCAGGAGCTCGCGGAGCTTTCCGTACCTCTTGTCGTAGTCGGCCCGGCTGCGGCGGATCACCTCGTGCGCCTCCTCGCGGCCGTAGACGTGCGTGATCTCGACCTTGTGCGGCTGGAGGGAGTCGGGCGCCTGCTTGTAGGTGAGGAAGTAGTGCTTGAGCCGGTCGACGAGCGCCGGCGGCAGCTGGTAGATCTCCCGGAGCTGGCCGAAGACGGCGTCCCCCTCGAGGACGGCGACGATCTTGTCGTCGGCCTCGAGGTTGTCGATCATCCGGAGGCCCCCGATCGGGATCACGTCCATCAGGACGTCGCCGTGGGAGATGTCCTTCTCGGAGAGGACGCAGATGTCGAGCGGGTCGCCGTCTCCGACGATTCCCTCGCGCTTCGTCTTCAGCGCGCAGAACGCCGCGTTCTCCTCGGCGCAGAACGTCTGCGGGATGAAGCCGTAGAGCGACGGGTAGACGTTCGAGAACTTCTGCGGCCTGTCGATCTTCAGGTAGCCCGTGGTCTTGTCGAGCTCGTACTTGACCGGGTCGGTCGGGACGATCTCGATGTAGGCGGTCACCTTGTCGGGGGCCTCGTCGCCCACCGAGACGCCGTGCCAGGGGTGAGGACGGAAAAGGAGCGGGAGGAGCTCCCAGAGGCCCTCGGGGATCGGCTTGCTCATGCGGCAACGCTACCAGAATCGCCGGGCGGAGGACGGCCGGAGGCGCCTGAGCCGAGACGCGCTCCGGCGCGAGATACTCCGCCCCGATGCCGCCCGAGGCCCCGCCCCCCGCCCCGAAGCGCTACGTCCTCCGGAAGGCGGGGCCGGCGAAGAGCTATCGGATCGACTACCGCCGGGAGCTGAACGCCGAGCAGCAGGCGGTCGTCTTCGCCCCGGACGGCCCGACGGTCGTCGTCGCCGGGGCCGGCTCGGGGAAGACCCGGACGCTCGTCTACCGCGTCTCCCGCCTCGTGGAGGACGGGGTCGCCCCCGAGGCGATCCTCCTCCTGACGTTCACGAACCGGGCCGCCCGGGAGATGACCCGGAGGGTCGAGCGCCTCCTCGGCGCCGACCTCGCCCGGATGACCGCCGGCACGTTCCATTCCGTCGGCGCGCGCCTCCTGCGCCCTCACGCCGAGCTCCTCGGCTACCGACCCAACTTCTCGATCCTCGATTCCGAGGACTCGAAGGACCTGCTCGAGTCGGCCACCTCCGACCTCGGCATCCCGATCACCGAGCGGCGCTTCCCGAAAGGGGACCTCCTCCGCGCGATCGTCTCCTTCGCGGCGAACACGGGGCAGAAGCTCGACGCCGTGATCGGGCGCGACTACCCGCACCTCCTTTCGCAGCTCGAGCCGGTGAAGGCGGTCGTCCGCCGCTACCTCGAACGGAAAGCCCTCGCGAACGCGATGGACTACGACGACCTCCTCCTGAACTGGAGGAGGCTCCTCGAGACGCACCCGGAGGTGCGCAAGGCGCTCGCGTTCCGCTTCCGCGCGATCCTCGTCGACGAGTTCCAGGACGTGAACCGGCTTCAGTCGGAGATCGTCGATCTCGTCGCGCAGGACTCCGAAGCGAAGAACGTCATGGTCGTCGGCGACGACGCCCAGTCGATCTACTCCTTCCGCGGCGCCGACGCCGAGGCGCTCCTCGGGTTCCCCGACCGCTACCCGGGCGCGACGGTCTACCGCCTCGAGACGAACTACCGCTCGACGCCCGAGATCCTGCGGCTCGCCGACGCCTCCATCGCGCACAACTCGCGCCGCTACGAGAAGACGCTCGTTCCGACGCGCGAAAGCGGCGTGCCGGTGGCCGTCGTCGGCGCGAAGGACCTCCTCCAGCAGGCCGAGTTCGTGGCGCAGCGGGTCCTCGAGCTGCGCGACGAGGGGACGCCCCTCTCCGAGATCGGCGTCCTCTACCGTGCGCACTACCAGGCGCTCGAGCTGCAGATCGAGCTGACCCGCCGCGGAATCCCCTACGAGGTCCGCTCCGGGCTCCGGTTCTTCGAGCAGGCTCACGTCAAGGACGTCCTCGCGCACCTGAAGCTCCTCGTGAACCCGAAGGACGAGATGTCGTTCAAGCGGGCGCTGAAGCTCCTCCCGAAGGTGGGGGAGCGGACGGCGGCCGTCCTCTGGGAGGCCGTCTCCGACTCCCACGAGCCGCTCGCGGCGTTCCTCGCGCTCGAGCTCGGGAAGGCGCCCCCCGGCGCGCGCGCCGGCCTCCTCCGCTTCCGGGAGACGATGCGGACGCTGAAGAAGGCGTCGTACGCCTCGTCGCCCGCCGAGGCGATCCGCTACGTCGTGGAGGAGGGCGGTTACGGCGACGTGGCGAAGGGGAAGTTCCCGAACCACTCCGCGCGCCTCGACGACCTCGAGGCGCTCGCGCAGTTCGCGCTCGCCTACGACGACGTCGGCCGCTTCCTCGAGGAGGTGACGCTCTACGGCGACCCCTCCGGCGAGGACCAGGTCGCGGGAGAGGAGGACGACGAGCGGCTCGTCCTCTCCTCCGTCCACCAGGCGAAGGGGCTCGAGTGGAAGGCGGTCTTCGTCATCGGCCTCCAGGAAGACCGCTTCCCGAACCTCCGCGCCTGCAAGACCCCCGAGGGGCTCGAGGAGGAGCGGCGCCTCTTCTACGTCGCGGCGACCCGCGCGAAGGACGAGCTGACGCTCGTCCACCCCCTGACGGCGTTCGACCGGTACGGCGTCGTGATCGTCACGGAGCCGAGCCAGTTCCTCCGCGAGCTCGACGCGACGCTCTACGAGCGCTGGGTCCTCGACGAGAGCGTCGACGCGTCGCTTTCCCCCGCCCCCGAGCGGCCCCGCCTCGCCGCCGATCCGACGCTCGTCCCGGACGACGAAGAGCCTGTGAACTAGCTAGGAGGCGGGCGCGCCCGGCCAGGCGAGACGGGTCAGGCGGGAGACGCGGTTCTCGAGGAAGGCCCGGAGCTCGTCAGGCGTGATCCCGGCCGGAATGCGTGCATCGGGCCCGACGGTGATCTGCGACAGGACCCATGCGAGCTGCGCGGGCGTGAGGCCCCCCGTCCTTGCACGACGCCGGGCCGATGGCGTCCTCCGCCCGGAGCCCGGCCCTCTCCAGGAACAGGACGTCGACGAGGTCGCGTACCTCGCCCCGGGACAGGAGCGTGCAGAGCTTGTTCGCGAGGATCTCCTCTGGCGGGTCGACGAGGACGCCGTCACGGTCGAGCTTCTCGAGGTGGATCTGGGGCGCCCGGTCGCGCACGAGGTCGACGACGACGCTCTCGGCGCCGACGCTGAGCAGGAATCGCCGGAAGTCGGGCGAAGTCCGCAGGGCCTGGATCGAGGCGCCCAGCTCCTCGGCGACGGAGCGGAGCGCCGAAGCCCCTTCGTCGAGATCGGCGGACGACGTGAAGAGGTCGAGGGCGTCGGTCGCCCTGTGCCCGAGGTGGAAGGCGGCGAGCGCCGCGCCGCCCGTCAGGAAGAACGAGCGCGTCCGTCGGAAGAAGGCGTGAAGGACGTCCTCCTGAAGCCGGCTCAAACGCGACATCCGCTACGCCTCGACCAGCCCGAGCCGCTTCCAGCGGTCGAGGAGGAACTCCCAGAACGCGAGGCGGAGGCCGAGACGTCCGGCGAGCCGCGGCCAGAGTCGGATGACCTCCTCGGGCGTCACGAATCGCCAGACGTCGGCGTCCCGGGCCTCGCGGAGGATCAGGGCGACGAGCCTCAGCCGCTCGGGCTCCGACGCCGTGCGCAGTCGCTCTTCAAGCTCGGAGACGGTCATCGGATCGTCCCAGAGGAAGTAGGGTATTGCTCCCGGATCGTCGAGCCTCGTGGAGAGCGCGGACACGGAAGAACTCTACCCGCGCCCCGTCTGCGCGGCCGTCAGGAGATCCCGAGGAGCTGCGCGACCTGGTCCGGCGGGGCCAGGTACGCGCCCGCCTGCCGCTTCACGATCTTCCCGGTCGGAGTCGTCACGAGGAAGTGCGGCACGCCGCTGATCCGCGCGGCCCGCGCCCACTTCCGCTCGGAGTCGATCTGCGCGGGGCGGCCGATCGACTTCGTCATCTCGAGGCAGGCGCGCACGTCGTCCATCCCGACGACGAAGACGGTCTCGTACCCCATCGGGGCGATGTGGTCGGCGAGGGCGACGTCGCCCGGCAGGGAGGAGCGGCAGGGGCCGCACCACGGGGCGACGTAGACGACGAGGCAGCCCTTGGAGCCGCGGCAGAAGACCGGCGAGGCGTCCGGGCCGGCGGAGACGCCCTCGGCGGAGGCCGAGGGGAGCGGCATGTCGGGCAGGTAGCTCGGCCGCCGGAACCAGAGGAACGCGGCGAGGGCGCCGAGGACGAGGAGCGCGATCGTCCACGGCGAGCGGCCCGGGGAGGCGGCGACGGCCGGGGCGGCGTATGGGGCCGGCTGTCCGGGCGGGGGCTCGACGGTTCCCATGGAGGAAGATCGTAGCGCGGCGGACCGCGGAGCTCGGGCCCGGGGGAGGCGGCTACGGCGGCGGCGCGTTCCGGGCGCCCGCGAGAGCCGCGTCGACCTCGCGGGCGAGGAGCGCCGCGAGGCCCGGGAACTCGTTGTGGCTCGTCCCCGGGACCTCGACCCAGCGGGCGCCGGGCCGCGCCGCCGCGAGACGCCGCCCCATCGCGACCGGGACGACGTCGTCGAGCGCCCCGTGGAGGAGGACGAGCGGCGCCTCGAGGTGCCCGATCTTCGCCAGCGAGTCGAACCGGTCCCGGACGACGAGCGGCGCGAGCGGCCCGGCGACGATCCGCCCCATGTCGACGAGCGACGTGTAGGCCGAGACGAGGACGACGGCGGCGACCCGGTGGCGCGTCGCGAGCTCGACGGCGACCCCCGAGCCGAGCGAGCGGCCGACGAGGACGACGCGCTCGGGGGGGATACCGCGCCTCCCGAGCTCGGCGAGGGCCGCCTCGCCGTCGGCGTAGAGCCCCTCCTCGGACGGCGAGCCGGCGAGTCCGCCGTACCCGCGGTACTCCACGAGGAAGACGCCGAGGCCGCGGGCGCGGAGGTCGTTCGCGAGCGGGAGGTTGTGCGCCGCCGCCTCGGCGTTCCCGTGGAAGTAGAGGAGGACCGGGGCGTCCGGCGACGGCGCCGGGAAGAACGCGCCCGCGAGCCGAACGCCGTCCGCCGTCTCGTACCGCGCGACGCTCCACCCGTCCTGCGGCCGCGGCTCCGGGAACGGCGCCTGCGAGGCGGGGAAGATCATCGAGCGGACGAGCGGAGTCAGCATGACGGCGGGGAGCGCGACGGCGGCGAGTATGGCGGCTCCGCAGCCGAGCCTGGAGACGAGCGGGCGGCGGAGCACGGGGCGAGCGTAGGGCGGGCGCCGCGCCCGCGCCGTTCGACGAACCGCCCCGGCGGGCCCTCCCGAATTGACTTCCGGCCCTCCCGCGCGCACAACCCCGCGGTGAACCTCCGGCTCCTCGGGACCCTCCTCCTCGGCCACCTCACGACCGACCTCGCCCAGGGGATGATCCCGGCGCTCCTCCCCTTCTTCATCGCCGAGCGGGGGCTCAGCTACGCCGCGGCCGGGGGCCTCGTCCTCGCCGCCACGGTCGCCTCCTCGATCGTCCAGCCCGTCTTCGGGTACTTCGCCGACCGGCGCCCCTCGCCCTGGCTCGTCCCGGCGGGCGTCGCGACGGCCGGCGTCGGCGTCGCCCTCGCGGGGGTCGCTCCTTCGTACCCCCTCATCGCCGCCTCCGTCGCCCTCCACGGTCTCGGCGTCGCCGCGTTCCACCCCGAGGGAGCGCGCGCCGCGGCGTTCGCTTCGGGGCCGAAGCGCGCGACCGGCATGAGCCTCTTCTCGACGGGCGGCAACCTCGGCATGGCGACCGGTCCGCTCGTCATCACGCCGCTCGTCCTCGCGCTCGGCCTCCGCGCGACGCTCGTCCCGCTCGTCGCGGTCCTCCTCGTCGCGGCCTTCCTCTCGACGCAGACGGGGCGCCTCGCCGCGCTCCGCCCGCACGCGCGCGGCCCGGCGTCGGCCGCGACCGACGCGGACCGCTGGGGCCCGTTCGGCCGGCTCGCCGTCGTCGTCATGAGCCGCTCCGTCGTCTACACCGGCATCTCCGCCTTCCTGCCGCTCTTCTTCGTCGGAGCGCTGGGGCGGACGAAGGCGGAAGGGGCGACGGCGCTCTCGATCCTCCTCGGGACGGGCGTCGTCGGGACCCTCGCCGGCGGGCGCCTCGCCGACCGCTTCGGCCGGCGCCCCGTCATCCTCGCTTCGATGGCGGCGCTCGCTCCGCTCCTCTTCGCCCTCGCCTCGGCCCGCGACCCGCGCGTCGCCACGGCGCTCCTCGTCCCGGTCGCCTTCGCCCTCTACCTGCCGTTCAGCGTCCTCGTCGTCATGGGACAGGAGTACCTCCCGAATCACGTCGGGACGGCCTCGGGCGTGACCGTCGGCCTCGCCGTGACGGCGGGCGGCCTCGCCGCGCCGCTCCTCGGCCTCGTCGCCGACCGCTGGGGCGTCGCCGGCCCGCTCTTCGTCGTCTCCGCGCTCCCGCTCCTCGCCGTCGCGCTGACGCTGACGCTGCCGGACTCGAGGGCGGAGGAGGAGCGGACCTAGTCGGCGAGAGGATTCAGGCGCCGGGTTCGCCGGCCGCCGTCCGCTCGTTCGTCCACCCGAGCCTGTCGAACGCGGCGAAGAGGAGGGAGAGGGCGACGGCGACGAACGTGCCGAGGGCCATCCCCTTCAGCTCGACCGTGCCGAGCTTCACGGCGGCGCCGCTCGCGCCGCTGACGAGGACGACGGAGGTGAGGACGAGGTTGCGCGGCTTCGTGTAGTCGACCTTCTTCTCGACGAGCATCCGGATCCCCGCCGCGGCGATGACGCCGAAGAGGAGGATGCAGACGCCTCCCATGACGGGGGTCGGGATGCTCCGGATCGCGGCGGCGAGCTTGCCGACGAAGGAGATGACGACGGCGAGGACCGCGGCGCCGCCGATGACCCAGGTCGAGAAGACGCGCGTTATCGCGAGGACGCCGATGTTCTCGCCGTAGGTCGTGTTCGGCGTCGCGCCCGCGAGGCCCGAGAGGACGTTCGAGATCCCGTCGCCGAGGAGCGAGCGGTGGAGGCCGGGGTCCTTCACAAAGTCGCGCCCGACGACGTTGCCGGTGACGACGAGGTGCCCGACGTGCTCGGCGAGGACGACGAGGCCGGCGGGGAGGACCATCAGGATCGCCTGCGGCGAGAAGGCGGGGGCGTAGAGCGTCGGCACCTCGAGCCACGGCGCCGCGGCGACGGGGGAGAGGTCGACGATCCCCGCCGCGAGCGCCGCGCCGTAGCCGGCGACGACGCCGACGAGGACCGGGATGACACCGAGGAAGCCGCGGAAGAGGATCGACCCGAGCACGGTGACGGCGAGCGTCACCATCGCGACGGCGACGGCCGCGCCGCGCCCGGGCTGCGCGGCACCGTCGCCCGTCAGCCCCGCCATGCTCGTGGCGACGGGGGCGAGCTCGAGGCCGATGACGGCGACGATCGCCCCCATCGCGGCGGGCGGGAAGACGACGTCGAGCCAGCGGGTGCCGGCGACGCGGACGACCTGCGAGACGAGGACGAAGAGAAGGCCGAACGCGATGAAGCCTCCCTGCGCCGCGGCATAGCCTCCGAGCTCGGGGTGGGCGAGGACGGCGAAGACGGGGGAGATGAAGGCGAAGCTCGACCCGAGGTAGGCGGGGACCTTCCCGCGGCAGACGACGAGGTAGACGAGCGTCCCGATCCCGTTCAGGAGGAGGGAGGTCGCCGGGTTGACCTTGAAGAGGAACGGGACGAGGACCGTCGCCCCGAACATCGCGAAGAGGTGCTGGAGGGAGAGGGGGACGGTCTGGAGCAGGGGGAGCCGCTCGTCGACGTCGATGGTGCGTCGCTCCATGGAGGTCCTCCTCGCGGGCCGGCCGTCTCCGGCGCAACCGTTCATTGTAGGCCAGGGGGGTACGGGCCAGGCAGCCATCGTCGGGTGCGATCGGCGCTTCCCCCGGCACGCCGCGCGGGACTACGATCACTGGATGACATTCGCGGGGCGCGGCTCCTCCCGGAGCCCCTCGGGACCGCCCTTTTCCACGAACGCCGTCGATCGCACAGCGCGAGCGGGAGTCCGTCCGGGCTCCGCCCTCGCGGAAGGGATCGTCTGATGCCCGTCGACCTCGATTACCTCGCCCCGTCCGACGTGGAGGACGCCGTCGCGCTCCGGGCGAGCCGTCCCTCCGCGGCCTTCCTCCTCGGCGGGACCGACCTCCTCCCGCAAATGCGGTCCGGACGGAGGAGCCCGGAGACGCTCATCGACCTGAAGCGGATCGCCGAGCTCCACGAGATCCGCGAGAACGCCGACGGAGGCCTCTCGATCGGGGCTGCAGTCCCCCTCGCCGACGTCGAGACCCACCCGCTCGTCCTCGCGCGCTACCCGCTCCTCGCCGAGTGCGCGAAGACGGTCGGCGCCTGGCCGCTCCGTCAGCGGGCGACGCTCGCCGGGAACGTCTGCAACGCCTCCCCGGCGGCCGACACGGCCGTGGCGCTCCTCGCGCTCGACGCGGTCGTGAACGTCGCCTCGACGACGGGGCGGCTCGCGATGGCGATCTCGGAGCTCTTCCTGGGGCCGGGCCAGACGGCTCTCATGCCGGGCGACCTCGTGACGGACGTCGTCCTTCCCGGCTCCGCGGCGGGTGTCCGCGGGTCGTACCAGCGCCTTTCGCGCCGGAAGGGAATGGACCTCGCGACGGTCGGGGTCCTCGTCGGGAAGCGGGACGGGGCGCGGCCCTCGTGGCGCGTGGCGCTCGCGGCCGTGGCGCCGACGCCGCTCCGCGTCCGGGCCGCCGAGGAGCTCCTCGAGGCGAAGGGGGCCGCGGCGGCGCGCGAGGCGGCCGAGCTCGCCGTCGCCGCCTGCCGCCCGATCACCGACCAGCGCGGGAGCGCGGAGTACCGCCGCGAGATGGTGGGCGTCCTCGTCCGCCGCGGCGTCGAGAGCCTCGGGTAGGGGAGACGGAGATGAAGAAGACGATCACGCTCGAGGTGAACGGCGTCGCCGAGACGGCCGAGGTCGAGGTCGGGCAGACGCTCCTCCGTTTCCTTCGCGACGGCCTCGACCTGACGGGGACGAAGGAAGGGTGCAACGAGGGGGAGTGCGGCTCCTGCATGGTCCTCCTCGACGGCCGCCCGGTGAACTCCTGCCTCGTCCTCGCGGTCGAGGCGGACGGGCGCACGGTGACGACGGTCGAGGGGCTCTCGAAGGAAGGCGTCCTCCACCCGCTTCAGAAGGCGTTCCTCTCGCAGGCCGCGGTCCAATGCGGCTTCTGCACGCCGGGGATGGTCGTGAGCGCGGCGGCGCTCCTCCGCGAGAACCCCACCCCGACCGAGGACGACGTGAGGAAGGCCCTCGCGGGGAACCTCTGCCGCTGCACGGGATACAAGCAGATCGTCGACGCCGTCCGCGACGCGGCCGCCGCGATGCGGTCTGCCGCCGAGGCGGGGAGCGACGCCGGGAAGGCCGCCGAGCGCGAGGAGGTGCCGGCGTGAGCGCCCCCGTCGTCGGGACCGACGTCCCCCGCGTCGACGGCCTCGAGAAGGTGACGGGCGCGGCGAAGTACACCGCCGACCTGAAGTTCCCGCGGCTCCTCCACGTCGCCGTCGTCCGCTCGCCCCACCCGCACGCCCGCGTTCTCGACGTGAAGACCGAGAAAGCCGCGCGGATGCCGGGCGTTCGGGCCGTCGCCTCGGGCCGCGACTTCCCGCTCCACACCGGCATCTACCTGAAGGACCAGACCGTCTTCGCGACGGACCGGGTCCGCTTCGTCGGCGACCCCGTCGCGGCCGTCGCGGCCGAGACGCCGGAGCTCGCCGCCGAGGCGGCCGCGCAGGTCCTCGTCGAGTACGAGCCGCTCCCGCCGATCTTCGATGTCGAGGAGGGGTTCGCCGAGGGTGCCCCGCTCGTCCACCCCGATCTCGGGAGCTACGAGGTCGTCCCGTGGATCCGGCCGAAAGCGGGGACGAACGTCTGCAACCACCTGAAGATCCGCAAGGGCGACTACGCCGCGGCGCTGAAGGGGTCGTGGAAGGTCTTCGAGAACGTCTTCCGCGTCCCGCAGGTCCAGCACGTGCCGATGGAGCCTCACGTCTCCGTCGCGCGCGTCGACCTCGCCGGGAAGGTCGAGGTCCACTCCTCGGCGCAGAGCCCGTTCACGGTGCGCCACCTCCTCGCCCACTGCTTCGGCCTGCCGCACGGCGACGTGCGGGTCCACGTGCCGTACGTCGGCGGCGGCTTCGGCGGGAAGGCGGGGATCAACCTCGAGCCGATCGCCGTCGCGCTCGCCATGCGCTGCCGCGGCCGCTGGGTCCGCCTCATGGTCGACCGGCACGAGGAGTTCTTCGCGACCGTCGTTCGCCAGGGGCTCACCGCGACGCTCGTCACCGGCGTCGATCGCCACGGAAAGGTGCAGGCCCAGAAGATGCACTATCTCTGGAACTGCGGCGGGTACGGCGGCTATGGCGTCAACATCGTCCGGTCGGCGGGCTACACCTGCGGCGGCGCCTACGAGTTCCCGAACGTCGAAGGGGACTCCATCGGCGTCTACACGAACCGCCCGGTCGGCAGCGCCTACCGCGGCTTCGGGATGCAGGAGATCCACTGGGCGCTCGAGCAGCAGATGGACAGGGTCGCCGTCGAGCTCGGGATCGACCCGGCGGAGTTCCGGCTGAAGAACTGCCTCGGCGCGGGGAAGTCGACCGTGACGGGCCAGGTGCTCGACGAGCACGCGGGGCGGGTCGATCTCTGCATCCGGAACGTCGCGAAGGCGATCGGGTTCGACGCGGACCGCGAGCGGACACCTTACCGCGGCAAGGGGATCGCCTGCGCCGTGAAGGCCCCGGCGATGCCGAACGACGCAGCCTCGTCCGTGATCATGAAGTTCGCGGAGGACGCGACGCTCGAGATCCTCATCTCGGGGATCGACTACGGCCAGGGGCTGATGACCGTCGTCGCGCAGTTCGCCTCGGAGGCGCTCGACCTCCCCGTGGAGAAGATCCGCGTGAAGGGGTGCCCCGACACCGACCTCTCGCCGTACGACTGGCAGACGGTCGCCTCGCGGCAGACCTGGGCCACCGGGAACGCCGTCTTCCGCGCCGCCTCGGAGATCCGCGGGAAGCTCTGCGCGACGGCCGCCGAGGCGCTCGACGTGCCGGCGGAGGAGCTGACCCTCCGGGAAGGGTGCGTCGTCCACGAGGCGACGGGGCGCTCCCTCCCGTTCGAGCGGCTCGTCATGGGTTACCAGTTCCCCGACGGCCACGCGATCGGCGGTCCGGTCGCGGCGGCCTCGTCGTACCTCCCCGAGGGGCTCCTCTTCCTCGATCCCGAAACGAGCCAGAGCGCCAAGCCCGTCGCGAAGTGGACGTTCGGCGCGCAGGCGGTGGAGATCTCGGTCG
>JAKPXO010000154.1 GCA_029567505.1 Acidobacteriota bacterium | reverse complement strand
AAACGCCGTCGCGGTGGCGGAGCTCGCCTGGGGGCTGATCCTCGCGCTCGACCGGCGGATCGCCGAGCAGACGGCCGACCTGAAGGCGGGCCTCTGGAACAAGGCGGAGTACGGCCGGGCCCGCGGCCTCGCGGGCCGGACGCTCGGGATCGCCGGCTTCGGCGCGATCGGTCGGGAGGTCGCAGCGCGAGGGCGGGCGTTCGGCATGGAGGTCGTCGCCTGGAGCCCCTCCCTGACCGCGGAGCGCGCCGCCGAGGCGGGCGTCGTCCGCGTCGCCTCGCTCCGCGAGCTGGCTTCCCGCTCCGACGTCGTGTCGGTCCACCTGGCGCTCACGAAGGAGACCCGGGGCGTCCTCGGCGGCGCCTTCTTCGACGCGATGCGCCCGGGCGCCCTCTTCGTCAACACGAGCCGCGGCGAGACGGTGAACGCCGCGGCGCTGAAGGAGGCGATCGCGACGAAGGCGATTCGGGCGGGCCTCGACGTCTTCGAGCGGGAGCCCTCGGGCGGGACGGGGGCCTTCGACGACGAGGTCGGGCGCCTGCCCGGCGTCGTCGGGACGCACCACGTCGGCGCCTCCACGGAACAGGCCCAGAACGCGATCGCGTCCGAGGTCGTCCGGATCGTCGCCGCCTTCAAGGCGACGGGCGAGGTGCCGAACGCCGTGAACCTCTGCGGTCGCTCGCCGGCCCGCTGGCTCCTGACGGTGAGGCACCGCGACCGGGTCGGCGTCCTCGCCCACGTCTTCGGGGCGCTGCGCGAGGCGGGGATCAACGTCCAGGGGACGGAGAACGTCGTGTTCGACGGCGCCGAGGCCGCGAGCGCGCGGATCCAGCTCGACAGCGAGCCGACGCGGGCCCTCCTGGCGAGGGTCGCGGAAGGATGCCGCGACATTCTCTCGATCACGCTGAACCCGCTCTGAGCGCGCCGCGCGGACCGCGGCCTGCCGTTCGACGAAAGGCTCAGAAGGTGAGGTCGAGGAGCCGGGCCGCCTTCGCGAGCGCGCGGACGGCGCCCGGCTCTCCCATCCTCACGGCCGCATCCGCGAGAGGCAGCCAGGCGAGGCCGAGCGACTCGGCCTCGTCGGCCCGGGCGGACGAGGGCTCGCGCGTGATCGCCGCGTAGCGGACGTCGAAGTGGGCGTGCGGCGGCTCGCCCTTCGCCGCCGGGATCGGGTGGACGTCGAGGTCGAGGATCGCCGGCGAGAGGAGGGCGAGGTCGCCGAGCCCCGACTCCTCGCGTCCTTCGCGGAGCGCCGTGGCGGCCGGGTCGTGCTCCCCCTCGTCGTGCCCTCCCATCTGGAGCCAGCGGCCGAGGCGACGGTGATGGTGAAGGAGGACGCGACCGTCGGCGGGGGAGAGGACGAAGAGGCTCCCCGTGAAGTGGCCCGGAGAGAACGTCGCGCGCGAGAAGCAGGCCGGCTCGCTCTCGACGAGAGCGAGCATCGCCGTGCGGTCGCGCTCCTCGGCCTCGTCGGCCGGCACGTGCGCGCGGAGAGCGGCGCGGAGGGCGGCTCGCGGGGCGTCGAGGGAGGCGGGCGAGCCGTTCACGCCGGCCGGACCCTCACGCGGCAGTCGAGGTAGGCGGCCCCCTCGCCGGCGTCGGTCGTGCGCGCGCGGACGAGCGCGTTCGCGCACGTCCCCGAGTCGACGTGGCCGCCCTTCGGCACGATCAGGACATCCGGCCGCTGCGAAGGGTCGAGGCGGAGCCGGGCCTTGAGGCTCCCGACCGCGCTCTCGACGACGACGTCGGCGCCGTCCGGGAGGCCGGGCGCCGCTTCGGGGTGGCAGGTCGCCTCGAGGAGGGCCGGCGGCTCGCCCGCCCACTGCGAGCACTGGGAGCGCTCCGTTGAGCTG
>JAKPXO010000153.1 GCA_029567505.1 Acidobacteriota bacterium | reverse complement strand
GGCCTTCTACGACCTCTACACGCCCGACCTCGTGAAGGAGGTCTGCCGCCTCCTCAAGGCGCGGCTCGACCCGACGGGCCTCCTCGGGACGGTCCGGCTGGGCTGAGGGCGGGTTCGTCGCCGCCCTTCGGTCCGCGACGGGCGATCGCCCGCTTCCGTACACTTCCGGTAACACGCACCCGTTTCCCGGGGCCGCGCCTGGCGGTTCCGGTGAACGCACGGAGGCCTCTTGACCCTCAGCCGAACCGCCGTCCTCCTCGCGGGCGCCCTGCTCGCGACGCCGCCTGCCGCCGCTTCTCTCCGCGGAAAGGTCCTCCTCGACGGTCGCCCTCTCGCCGGCGCGACGGTCGCCGCGATCCCGCAGGAAGAGTCGCTCGAAGTGGCGCGCCGCGAGGCTCGCGGCGAGCCGGAGCCCGCGGCGCTCGCGACGGTCGCCACCTTGGCGACGGGGGAGTTCGACCTGAGGGTCGCCGCGCCCGAAGGACGCGACGTTTTCTTCCGGGTCCGGGTGTCGGCGACCGGCGCCGTACCGGTGGAGCTGCCGGAGACGCGCGACGCGACGGAGGAGGAGGATCTCGGCGACCTCGCCCTCCGCAGGGCGGAGCCGCTCGCGGGCCGCGTCCGCGGCCCCGACGGCGCGCCCGTCGCCGGAGCCCTCGTCCGGCTCGTCGCGCGCGGCCGCGCGGACGGCCCGGTGACCGGGACGGCGCAGCCCCAGGAGGCGACGACCGGTGCCGACGGACAGTTCCGTTTCGCCACGGCCGCGGCGGAGCTGAACGAGCTTCGGGTGCGGGCCGCCGGCTTCGCGCCGGCCCGCGTCCGCAACGCGAAGCCGGGCGCGTTGCCACGCGAGATCTCGCTGGAGCCGGGCCATTCCCTCTCGGGGGTCGTGCGGAAGAAGGACGGCCGCCCCGCGGCGAAGGCCCTCGTCCGCTGGGAGGGGGGCGACGCCGAGTCGCGCTGGGTCGAGACGGGAGTGGACGGAAGCTTCCGCCTCGCCGACCTTCCGAAGCGACGCGGCACCGTCGTCGCGGACGGAGGCGAGGACGGATTCGCCGAAGCGGGCGGAGCGATGCCGGGCTCGGCGGAGCCGCTCGTCCTCTCCCTCGCGCCTCCGGCGATCCTCGAGGGGCGGACGCTCGACGCCTCGACGCTGAAGCCGGTCTCGCGCGTCCGGCTCGAGGTCGCCTCGGGCTTCGGCCGCTTCACGGCGCGCACGGGGCCCGACGGGCGCTACCGCGTGCGCGGTCTTCGCCCCGGAAGCGCGACGGTGCGGGCCGAGGAGCCGCGGCACGTCCCCTGGACGCGCCATTCGGTGCCGGTCGAGAAGGGGGCCACGCGCACCCTCGACGTCCTCCTGACGCGCGGCGCGACGCTTTCGGGGCGTGTCGTCGACGAGGACGGCCGCCCGGTGGCCGGAGCCGGCGTCTCGCTCCTCTCCTCGTCCGAGAGCTCGCTCGACGCCGCAGTCCGGCTCTGGGGTGAAGCGAGCCGGCTCCGCACGCGGCCCGACGGCTCCTTCACGGCGACCCGCCTCCCGCCCGGAGAGAACCAGCGCCTCAGCGTCCAGCATCCCGAGTTCGAGCGGGGGACCGTCGGCGGGATCTCCCTCGTCGCCGGAGGGACCCGCAGCGGCGTCGTCGTCACGATCCGCCGCGGCGTCGTCCTCACGGGGCGCGTCTCCGACCCGGACGGGAACCCGATCGCCGGAGCCGAGGTCTCGGCGGGGCGGTCGTTCTCCGTTCGTTCCTCCAGCGGCGGATCGCTGACGCAAGTGCGGGTCGAGATGATGGAGGCGCCGCGCACGGCCCGGAGCGGAGGCGACGGGGCCTTCGAGCTGCGCGGCCTCGCTCCGGGCAGCGTTTCCGTCACCGTGAAGGCTCCGGGGCGGGCGACGGAGACCGTCGACCCGGTTCTCCTCGAGCGCGGCGCCCGGCCGGATCCGGTCGAGATCGTCCTCGAGCCGGGGGCGACGATTTCCGGCCGCATCGTCCGCCGGACGGGGGAAGGTGCATCGGGCTACTTCGTCCTCGCGCAGAACCCGCGGAAGCCTTCAGGCGGCCGGGGGAGCACGTCGGCGACGCCGGAGGCCGACGGCACCTTCCGGATCGAGGGGCTTCGCGCGGGGGAGACGTACGACCTCCAGCTCTTCGGAACCAGCGCCGGATTCGGGCCGGGGCCTCGCAAGGCCGGCATCCTCGCGCCCGCCGACGGCGTGGAGTGGGTCGTCGAGGGGACCGGTCGGATCGAGGGCTCGGCCGTCGACGCGAAGACCGGGCAGCCGCTCGGCGCGTTCGAGGTCTCGTACCAGGCCGACAGGCCCGGGATGGGGGGCGTCTTCCGCGTCGGCCGGGGCGGGAGCCGGTCCACGGGCGGCGCCGGCGAGGCGCAGCCCGTCGAGTCGCCGGACGGGCGCTTCGCGCTCGAGGAGGTGCCCTCCGGGAAGTGGCAGGTCGTCGTGACGGCGAAGGGGTACCAGGTCGGCCGGGCCGCCGGCGTCGTCGTCGAGGATGCGACGACGACCGACGGCGTGGAGGTCCGCGTGGCGCCCGGCAGCGTCCTCCGGGGCATCGTGAAAGACGCCCGCTCCCGCCGGGGCGTTCCCGACGCCCGGGTCCGAGTCCGGGGGGAGACGGGGGACGCGGCCTCGTCGCAGGGATCGGGCGGCCTCTTCACCGACGTGGAGGGCCGGTTCGAGGCGGAGGGCCTCGCCCCCGGGAAGGTGACGGTCACGGCCGAGCACGCGGACTACACGGCGCGAACCGAGAGCGCCGTCCTCGCGGAAGGAGGGAGCAGCGTCGAGATCGCCCTCTCGCGCGGCAGCGCGCTCGGCGGCGTCGTCCTCTCCGAGACGCGCCAGCCGGTGCCGGGGGCCTCGGTCTCGCTCGAGGGGGGCGCCTCGCGGGGAGGAGGGTTCGGCGGAGGCAACGAGACGACGACCGACGGCGCGGGCCGGTTCCGGTTCGACCACCTCTCCCCGGCCCGGTACACGCTCCGCGCGAGCGTGCCGGGGCAGTCGAGCGAGCCGGCCGAGGCGGTCGTCGTCGAGGGAGAGGCGGTGCCCGACGTAACGCTCGTCCTCTCGGGCGGAGCCACACTTCGCGGCTCGGTCTCCGGGCTGCCGGAGACGCTCCGCGGGGCCGTCAACGTCTCGGCGAACGGGCCGCGCGACTTCTGGGCCACGGTGCGAACCGGCCCGGACGGGCGGTTCGAGCTCTCCGGCGTCCCGACCGGACAGATCTCGGTCCGCGCGTCCGCAGGCGACTTCGCGTCCGGGACGATGCGGTCGGCCAATGCCTCCGTGAGCATCGCGGAAGGGCAGACCGAGGCCGAGGTGGAGATCGTCTTCGAAGGGGACGGCGCCCTCTCGGGGCGCGTGACGCGCGGCGGAAAGCCCGTGGCCGACGCCCGGATCGTCGCCGGCGCGGCGCGGACGGGACGGAGCGCTTCCGGCCGGACCGACGAGACCGGCGCGTACCGGATCGAGGGGATCACTCCGGGCGAGTACGAGGTCTGGGTCCAGGCCGATGCGTATGGCCGTGCCGGGAACGTCTCGCGCACGGTGAGCATCGACGGCGAGGCTCGCCTCGACGTCGAGCTCCCGGTCGCGAGCCTCTTCGGCATCGTCGTCGACGCATCGACGAAGCAGCCGCTCGCCGAGGTCCGGGTCGCCGCCTCCCTCGAGGGAGGTGCGGAAGGCCGTCCCGGTGCGGCGACGAGCGACTCGAACGGGAGGTTCTTCGTCGAGGAGCTCGAGGAGGCGAGCTACACGCTGAGCCTCAGAAGGAGCGGCTACCAGGACGCGAAGAGCAGCGCCCGGGCCGCCGAGGGGGGCGGCGATGCCGGGACGATCGAGATGACGCGCGGTGACGGGCTCGAGGTCCGCGTCCGCGACGGGATCTACGGCATCCCGCTCCGGAGCGCGCTCGTGAGGGTGAAGGACGGCCGCGGCGACGTCGGCTCCCCGACGTGGCTCACGCTCGACGGCGACGGGAAGGGGGAGATCGCCTTCCTCAGGCCGGGGACCTACACGATCGTCGTCGCGGGGTCGCACTACGCGCCCCGAACGTTCGAGAACGTCGGCGTCCCGGGGCCGGCGCTCCAGGTGACGCTCACGCCGGGCGGGACGCTGGAGCTGAAGTACGGTCCGGCAGCGATCGCGAAGGGCTTCGCGACCCTCCTCGACGGGCTCGGCCGGCCCTACGCCTTCCGGGCGTACGGTCCGGAGGGGCGCATCACGCTCACGGCGGCCGGCTACGCCACGATCGAGGGCCTCGCCCCGGGCAGCTACACGCTCTCGGTCGAGGGGATGGAGCCGAAGGCCTTCTCGGTCACGGAGGGCGGAAAAGCGCTCGTCGAGCTGCCGTAGGGATGATGCACCCGGCCCCGGTCGTCGCGTTTCGCCGAGCTGGACCGACGAGGAGGCCTCGGTGACCCGAGGTCCGTTGCGCACGTCGACGCTCGTCGTCTCGGTGCTGACGCTCCTCGGCGCGCAGCTCGCCGTCGGGGATCCGCAGCGACGCGGAGGCCCGGCGTCGCTCCGGGTCGTCGTCGTCAAGGGAGTCGCCGAAGAGCTCGAGGCGAGGGGCGAGGTCGTGAGCCGGGAGGAAAACGGGCGCCTTCCCGAGGTCCGCGCCGCGTTCGTCGTCCCTTCGGGGCGAGCTTCCGTCGAGGTCCCGCTCCGTCTCCCGGGTGCGGGGACGTGGTGGATCGGCGCAGAGGGACCGGGCCTCTTCTCGAAGCCGCAAAGGGTGGCACTCCCGGACGGAACGGGTCGCCTCTCGCTGGAGGTTCGGCCGCTGGTTCGCCTGACCGGCCGCATCGCGGGCCGGCCGGAACGCGCGACCGAAGCGGAGAGCGCGCTCGTCCGCTGGAGGGTTCCGGAGAGCCTCGATCCCTGGGAGTCGCGCAAGGCCGTCGTCTCCGCCGGTCACCTCGAAGCAGAGGTCCCGGCGGGGACGTGGGACCTCGCGATACAGGTGACCGGCTGCGCCTCCGACCGGCGGGAGAGCGTTCCCGTCCCGGCCGGCGCTCCGAAGGAGCTGGGCGCCGTCTCGGCCGTACCCGGCGCCTCGCTCGTGGGACGGGTCGCGGTCTCCGGCACAGATGCGCCTCGTCTTCGGGCGGCGACCCGGGTCACGCTCTCGCCGGTGGGCGAGGTCCGACGCCAGGGAGCGGCGGGCGAGGAGATCTCGCTCTCGAGGGAATCTCGGCTCTCGCCGTCCGGCGAGCTCCAGTTCATCGGCCTCGCCGCAGGGCGGTACTCGCTTCGAGTCCACACGCCCGGCTTCGCGAGAGAGGATCGGTCCGTCGACCTCGCCCCGGACGTGGAGCTCGAGCTGCGGGACCCGATCTCGCTCGCCCGGCCGGCCCGGTTGCAGGTCGACCTGAGCCCGCCGCTCGACCCGGCCGGTTCGCCGTGGGAGGTCGACCTGCGCGAGGCGGGCGAGGCCGGGCTGCTGCCGAATTCGATGCGGGCGGTGCGGTCGTCGAACGGCGTCGCGCTCTTTCCGGACATCCGCCTGGGAGGTGAGTACCTCGCGATCGTGCGCGCGAGAAGCGGAGACGCCTTCCGGGTCGAGTCCGTCACGGTCGACGCTCCCGTGACGAAGATCCGGCTCCGGCTGGACGCCGTGGCCGTCGTCGGCCGGGTGACGCTGGGGGACGAACCGCTCGCCGCCGAAGTCATCTTCGGCGGGAGAAACGCCGCCCCGTCGGTCCGGTCGAAGAGCGGCGAGGACGGGGAGTTCCGGGTGGAGCTCCCGCGTGCGGGGGCGTGGCCGGTCGAGGTCCTGAGCCGGGCGCCGAGGGTCTCCCGGATCGTGAGGGTGACCGTCCCGGAGATGGAAGGGGGCGTACCCTCCAGGGTCGACCTGGCGGTCCCGCTGACGCGGCTGAGGGTCCGGATACTCGACGAAGACGGAGCCGCCGTCGCGAGCTGCCTGGTCCGGCTCGAGTCGATGGAGACGCACGAGAATCTGTCGGAGATCGCCCGCGACGGCGAGGCGGAGCTCACGGGGCTCACCGTCGGGGAGTGGATCGTCCACGCGGAGTCGGCCCGAGCCGTCAGCGAATCGAAGGCCGTCACGATCGAGAAGGACGGGGGGGCGGAGACCACGCTCACGCTCGCGGAGAAGCGGACCGTCCGGGGCGTCGTCGTGTCGAGCCTGGGGGACCCGGTGCCGTATGCCCGCCTGCAGCCGCTGCGATGGGATTCCAGGGCCGACCTCTTCCCGCAGACCGTCGTCGCCGACGCCGCGGGCCGCTTTCAGCTTCAGGTCCCTCCGAAGACCGAGCGGGTCGGGTTCCTCGTCCTTCCTCCCGGCCGCCCGATGACGACGGCCGTCGTGCCCGTCGGGGGTGCCGGAGAATCCGTGGTCTCGGTCCCCGAGGAGGGAGGGCCTGTCCGGTTCTCCTTCGGTGCCGGCGCCGACGCGTTCCCGGCGATGCCCTGGATCACGGACGGGACCCTGACGTTCCCGGCGGTCCTTCTCAGGTTGAGCTCCGAGGTGGGGATGGAGACGAGGGCGGGTCGCACATGGGTCGAGGTCCCTTCGTACCGGGCCGGTCCCTTCGGGGTCTGCGCGTCTGCACGCCTCGGGACGTCGGACCTCGACGCCATAGGGCTCGGCTGCGTCGCCGGGGGCGTCGCGCCGGGGCGGGAGCTCGCTCTCGACCTGGAATCGCCGAAACCGTAGGCCGGAGCGTCGGCCCCGAGGTCGTCGCGCCCCCGGAACCGGACCCCCGCGCTCTTCGTTACCTCCTCTGCCGTCCGGGTGGGGGAGGTGTGCCGTGCTCTCGATCGCCGACGTGTCGAAGACGTACCCGAACGGGGTGAAGGCGCTTCGCGGCGTGAGCCTCGAGGTCGGGACCGGCCTCTTCGGCCTCCTCGGGCCGAACGGCGCGGGGAAGTCGACGCTCATGCGGACCCTCGCGACGCTCCAGGAGCCCGACACGGGGCGGATCCTCCTCGACGGCGTCGACGTCCTCGCCGACCCGCAGGGGCTTCGGAGCCGGCTCGGCTATCTGCCGCAGGAGTTCGGCGTCTATCCCGGGATCTCGGCCGAGGCGCTCCTCGACCACCTCGCGCTCCTGAAAGGGATCGCGGACCGCAGGGAGCGGGCGGCCCAGGTCGACGCGCTCCTCCGCCGGACGAACCTCCACGAGCACCGGCGGCGCGCGGTCGAAGGCTTCTCGGGCGGGATGCGCCGCCGCTTCGGAATCGCCCAGGCGCTCCTCGGCGACCCGCGGCTCGTCATCGTCGACGAACCCTCGGCGGGGCTCGACCCCGAGGAGCGGCACCGCCTCCACGACCTCCTCGTCGAGGCGGGCGAGAGCCGGATCGTCCTCCTCTCGACGCACATCGTGGAGGACGTGAGGCAGCTCTGCACGAGGATGGCGGTCCTCTCCGGGGGCCGCATCCTCCTCGAAGGCAAGCCCGGGCCGCTCGTCGAGTCGCTCGCGGGACGGGTCTACCGGAAGGCCGTCTCGCGCGAGGAGCTCGCGGCCTGCCGGACCTCCCTGACGGTCCTCTCGACGCAGCTCCGGGCCGGCCGGACGCATGTGCAGGTCCTCGCCGACGACCGGCCCGGCGACGGGTTCGAGCCCGTCGCGCCCGACCTCGAAGACGTCTACTTCACGGCCCTCCGCTCGGGCGAGGCCGCGTGAGGGCGAGAGCCCCGTCGGCCGCCGCGATCGCCGCCTTCGAGTGGCGTGCCGCGACGAGGCGCCTCCCGTTCGCCGCCGCGGCGGTCCTGATGGGCCTCATGGGCTTCGCCCTCTCGGCGACGGCCTTCGGCCCGGCGGAGCTCCGGCTGAACGGGGCCTGGTCCGTCACGAACTCCGTCGGCTTCCTGACCCTCGTCTCCGTCTTCGCCGCGATGATCCTGACGGCGCCGGTCCTGCTGCGCGACGACGAGCACCGGATGGCCGAGATCGTCTACGCGACGGCGGTCACGAAGCGCGGCTACCTCCACGGGCGGTTCGCGGGCGCGCTCCTCGTCACGGCCACGGCCGCCCTCGTCGGCGTCGCCGGCCTCGCCGTCGGGGCGCTCCTCGTCCCGCACGATCCCGCGCGCCTCGCGCCGTTCGACCCGCTTCCCTACCTCTGGGCCTTCGTCGTCCTCGCGCTCCCCGGGGTCCTCCTCGTCTCGGCCTTCCTCTTCGCCGTCGCGGCGCTCACCCGGAGCACGCCGGCGACCTACGTCGCGGGCGTCCTCCTCTATCTCCTCTACTTCGTGGCCGCCCTCCTCGCGGACTCGCCGCTCCTCGCGGGGAGCGCGCCGCAGAGCGCGGGCGCGGCGTCGCTCGCCGCGCTCCTCGACCCGATCGGCCTCTCGGCCTTCCTCGCCGACACGCGCTACTGGACGGTCGCCGAGCGGAACGGGAGGCTCGTCCCGCTCGCGGGGACGTTCCTCGGAAGCCGCCTCCTCTGCCTCGGCGCCTCCGCGCTCGCGCTCGCCTTCGCATACCGCCGCTTCGCGTTCCGCCTCGCGCCCGGCGCGGCCCGCGTCGCGGCGGACGTCGGGCCGGAGCGGTCGGGCGGGCCGCGGCCGCTGGTGCCTGTCGCCGCGACGACGACGCCCGGCCTCGCGGCGTTCGGCTCGACCCTCCGCGTCGAGCTCCGCGCGCTCTTCCGGAGCGCGCCGCTCGCGGCCCTCTTCGCGCTCTGGGTCGGCTACCTCGCGATCGAGACGGTCCAGAGCTTCCGGTCGAGCGAGCTCGGGACGGCCGTCGTCCCGACGGCGGGGCTCCTCGTCGCCGAAGTCGCGACCGCCCTGAACGTCCTCGGCATCCTCTTCCTCGTCCTCTTCTCCGCCGAGACGGCCTGGCGCGAACGGCTCGTGCGCGTCTCGGAGGTCGTCGACGCGACGCCCCCGTCGAGCGCGCTCTTCCTCCTCGCGAAGCTCGGGGCGCTCTCGGTCGTCCTCGTCGCGCTCGCCGCGGCCGGCCTCGCGACGGCGCTCGTCTTCCAGGCCGCCGTCGGCCGCTTCGAGCTCGCGCCGATTACGTGGGCCTCGCTCCTCCCCGTCGCGGTCCTCCCGCTCGTCCTCCTCGCGCTCCTCGTCCTCCTCGTCCAGGCGCTCGTCCCGAACCGGCACGTCGGGCTCGTCCTCTCGCTCGCCGCGATCGCGTTCCTCCACAAGGGCGCCCTCGGCGGCCCGGACCACCCGCTCCTGCGATATGCGTACGCGCCGCGCCTGACCTGGTCCGACCTCTCGGGGTTCTCCCCCGCGGCGGGGTCGCTCGCCTGGTTCGCGGCCTACGGGAGCGCCGTCGCCGCGCTCCTCGGCCTGGTGGCCTGGGGCGTCTGGCCGCGAGGGACCGACCCGCGCCTCGCGCCGCGACTCGCCGCTCTCCCGCGGAGGTGGGGCCGGAGCGGGAAGCGCGCTGCGCTCGGCGTCGCAGCGATCGCCCTCGCCCTCGGCGGCCTCGCGTTCCGCGGGACGAACGTGGCGAACCGCTACGAGTCCGAGGAGGAGCTCCTCGCCTGGAAGGCGGCGTACGAGCGGGCCTACCGCCCTCTCGAGGCCCGCGCCCAGCCCGTGCCGGCGCACCTCGACGCGGCGTTCGACCTCGAGCCGGAGGCGCGCCGCCTTCGGGTCCGGGGCCACCTGCGGCTCGAGAACCGGACGCCGCAGGCGATCGGCTCGGTCTGGGTCGCCGCCCGGCGCGACGTCCGGGTCGTGTCGATGACCCTCGCCGGCGCGGTCCCGTCGGAAGTGGACGAGCCTTTCGCGACGCGCCGCTTCGCTCTCGCATCCCCGATGGCGACCGGCGCCGCCCTCGACCTCGCGTTCGACCTCCTCCTCGAGCGCCGCTCGCCCTCCGCCGACGACGACGCCGACCTCGTGCCGAACGGCACGTACGTCCACGGCCTCGCCGCGCTCCCGACGATCGGCTACCGGCGGAGCTGGGAGATCGCGGACCCGGCCGCGCGGCGGCGCGCGGGCCTCCCGGAGCGGGCCGAGGAGGACGACCCGGACGCCCACCTCCCCGAGAGCCCGAGCCGGATGACGTTCGACGTCCGCGTCACGACGCCGGCGCATCAGCACGCGGTCGCCCCGGGGGTCTTCGTCTCCTCGACGGTCGCCGACGGCCGGCGGACCTCGCGCTTCCGGGCGGACCGCCCCGTGAGCGCGTACTTCGCTCTCGCCTCGGCCCGCTACGACGTGGAGCGCGTCCGCCACGGCGGCGTCCACGTGGAGGTGTACGTCCACCCCGGGCACCGGCGAAACGTGGCGCGGGTCCTCGAGGCGGCCACGGCCGCGCTCGACCTCTGCGTCGCGCGCTACGGGCCGTACCCCTTCCCGCAGCTGCGGATCGCGGAGGTGCCCGACGCGAGCCTCCGGGCGGGAGGCTTCGCCCTCCCGGGCGTCGTCTTCCTCGCCGAGCGGCGCGGCTTCCTGATCGACGCGGAGGCGCCGGGGCGCGTCGACCTCCTGGCGAAGAGGGTGGCGCACGAGGTCTCGCACCAGTGGTGGGGGCACCAGCTCGACCCGGCGGGCGGCCCGGGCGCGACGGCGCTCGTCGAGTCGCTCGCGCGCCACACCGAGCTGCGCGTCCTGAAAGCGCTCCGCGGGCCGGCCTCGCTCCGCCCCGTCCTCGACTTCGAGCTGGACCGCTACCTCTCCGGCCGGACGGCGGGGGGCGAGGTGCCGCTCGTCGACGTCGGGCGGCAGGCGTGGCTCTTCTACGCGAAGGGCTCCCTCGCCATGGCCGCGACCTCCGAGCTCGTCGGCGAGGAAGCCGTCGACGGCGCCCTCGGCGCCCTCCTCGCGGACGCGGAGGCGACGGGCCGCGCGCCGACCTCGCGGGACCTGGTCGCGCGCCTCCTCGCCGCGACCCCCGTCGCGGACCGTCCGCTCGTCGAGGAGTGGTGGACCCGCAGCGTCCTCCACGACCTCCGCGTCACGAAGGCGGCCGCCACGCGTCTGCCGGACGGCCGGTTCCGCGTCGACGTCGACGTCGACGGCCGGACGTTCGAGGTGACGGACGGCCAGGAGAACGAGCGGCCGTTCGACGGCGACGTGGAGCTCGTCGTCCGCACGGCCCGGAGCGACCACGACGACCGCGAGGCGCCCCCGCTCCATTCCGCGCGCCACGTGGTCCGCGGCTCGGCCCGCATCTCGATCCTCGTCGACGGGCGGCCGGGCGAGGTCCTCCTCGATCCGCGGCGCCTCCTCCTCGACCGCGACAGGGCCGAC
>JAKPXO010000140.1 GCA_029567505.1 Acidobacteriota bacterium | reverse complement strand
CGCCTTGACCTCGGCGTTCACCTGCGCCTGCGGGCCGATGCGGAGGCCCTTGGAGACGGAGATCTTCCCTTCGACGCGCCCTTCGACGACGAGGTCCTCGTCGCCGGAAAGCTCCCCCTGGATGCGGATGTTGGGTCCGATCACGGCTGTCTTCACCTCGATTGGGGTCCTCGGGCCCGTCGGGACGGGCGCGGTCGCGGGGCGCGGGGAATCGTGAGACGGTGCGGGGCGCTCGCCTTCGGTGCGGGGCGACGACTTCGATCCGAAAAAGCCCATCGGCTCGGGAGTCTACCCGATCCGTTCGGGAGGGCCGGAGGGCGGGTCGGCGACGCCGGAGAGGACGAAGCCCTCGTCCGCGCGCCACCAGCCGCTCCACTCGGCGGACCCCGGGCCGCGCGGGGCGAAGCGCCGCCAGAGGCCGTCGGCCGGGCCCGGAGCCGGCGCGGTCTCGACGTCCCGCGGGGGGATCCGGAGGCCCTCGCGGAGGGCCTTCATCACGGCCTCCTTCGCGCTCCAGACGAGCGTCGCCCGGAGCGCCGCCTCCCCCGCCGGCGAGGCCCCGACGAAGGCGCGCTCGGAGGGCGTGAACCAGTCCTCGAGGAACGAGGAAGGGCGCGCCTCGATCCGCTCGAGGTCGAGGCCGAGGCGCGCCCCGGCGGGGGCGATCGCCGCGGCCGCGTGGCCGTGGCTGTGCGTGATCGAGAGAACGAAGGGGGCGGGGCGACCGCCGACGTGCGCCTCGGGCGCCCCGGAGGTGGCCGCCAGGATGACCGCCTCCTCCTCGCGGGCGACGACACCCGCGAGGAGGAGGACCTTCTTGGCGGCGAAGCGCCCGAGGAGCCAGTCGCCGCGCCGCTTCGGGACGGTGAGGCGCGAAAGCGCGAGGCGCTCGGCGGGCGCGAGCCACGCCTCGCCGTGCGGCAGGTCTCCCGACCGCGCGGCCGCCCACCGGACGGCGGTCAGCGGCCGATCCGTTTCATCTCCTTCGCCATGCCGCGCTCGATGGCGTCGACGAGATAGGGACGGAGCTCCCTCGCCGGAAGGATCCGGTCGAGCGAGCCGACCGCGAGGGCCCGCTGGACCGAGTGGGTCCGGTCGAACTCGTCGGCCACCTCGCCCAGCTTCTCGGAGCGGACCGCGGCGACGAGGTCGGCGTGCCGGGAGCGGAGCTTGCGCCGCTCGACGTCGGAGGCCGCGGCCATTTCCCTCTCGAGGGCCGCGACGCGCGGGTCCCTCTTCGTCCGCTGGTCGACCTCGCGCGCGAAGACGACGGCCGCCGCCGGCGCGCCGCCGATGACGGAGGCGTAGGTCCCCTCGAGCGCCGCGACCTCCATGTTGTCGTTCAGGGTCTTCGAGAAGACGACGAACGCGCCGCCGTGGTAGCGCGAGACGACGGTGAAGACGATCGGCCCCTTGAAGTTCGTGACGGCGCGCCCGATCTCGGCGCCGTACTCGAGCTGGATCTTTCGCATCGACTCGGGCGAGCCGTCGAAGCCGGAGAGGTTCGCGAGGACGACCAGCGGCCGGTTGCCGCTCGCGGCGTTGACGGCGCGGGCGATCTTCTTCGAGGCCTGCGGGAAGAGCGTCCCCGAGGTCCAGTTCTCCGGACCGTCCGTCGCGACGAACCCGATCCGCTTGACGGGGTGCGACTCGAAGCCGAGGAGGCAGACGGGCCAGCCCCCGATGTGGGCGTCCCAGACGACGCCGTTCTCGCCGTCGCGCAGTCCCGCCCAGCGCTCGAGCGGCGCGTGGTCCTGGTCCGCCGCGGCGGCCATCACCTTCCGGATCTCGAAGGGGCGCTTGCGTCCGGGGTTCGTGGCGTCGGAGAAGATCTCGCCGACGAGCGCGAACGAGCCCGGCTCGTCGCCGCCGTGCGGCGAGAGGCAGACGTCGCGGTCGATCGGGTCGGACGTCTCGGCGCGCCGCGGGAAGCGCTCCCCCGGGACGACGTAGGTGTGGTCGTAGTGGCGGAGGAGGATGCGGCAGGCGTCGGGGATGTCGCGGGCCCAGTACTGGGCCTGGCCGTTCGGTCCCAT
>JAKPXO010000123.1 GCA_029567505.1 Acidobacteriota bacterium | reverse complement strand
AGCCTTGCCTCGCTGGCGCTCGCGTCGGCCCTCGCCGCTCCTCCCGAGCGGCCCTACCTCACCCCCTGGGTCGTCGTCCGCCCGGAGGCGACGGCGCCGCCCGCCGCCGGACCGGCTCCGGGGAGCCTCTCCGCGAACGCGCCGGGCCTCCTCGTCGAGGTCCGGGCCGCCGACGTGGGCGGGCCGGCGACGCCGGAGGGGGTCCGCCGCCTCTTCTCCGAGGCGCGGTCGGCCGGCCGGCGGGCCGGCCTCCTCGTGGAGCTGCCCGAGGTGAAGGTGCCCGAGAACGCGCGCGAGGCGGAGGCGGTGACCGCCGACTCCCTCGTGCCAGGTCTCGGGGCGCTCCTCGCCTCGGCCCGCGAGGCGGACCTCTTCGTCCTCTCCCTCCCCGACCTCTCGGGCGAGGTCCGCTCGCGCCGCTGGCTCCTGATGAAGGCGGCCGCGATCGCGCGGTCGGTCGGCCCGACGGCCCGGATCGCCGTCCTCTTCCACCAGCCCGCCGGGGGCGGCCTCTTCCCGCCGGGGGCGAAGGAGATCCTCTCCGAGGAGGCGGCGGCGTTCGTCGACCTCCTCGGCCTCGACCTCGACGACGCCTCGACGACGCCGGAGGCGGTGAGGCAGGCCGCGGATGGCCTCTCCTTCGCGCGCCCGCTCCTCGTGACGGCACCGCAGCTCGCGGACGCCGGAGCGCTCGTCGACCTCGCGGCCCGGTTCTCGACCGTCGACTCCCCGGTCGTCGCCGCGCCGCTCGCGGACGCCTCCTGCGCCCCGCTCCTCGACCGGCTCGGCGCGCTCCTTTCGGGCGACGTCAGCCGCGACGGCCGGAGCGCGACCGCGAAGACCCCGGACGGGAAGGCGCTGTCAATCCTGCGCCTCGCGAAGGGGACCGACCTCGGCGGCGTCGTCCTCGTGACGGGCGCGGACGAGACCGGCGCCCCCGCCCGCGGCCCCTTCGTCCTCGAGCTGGACGGTCCCTCGTACACGACGGCCGAGGTCCGCGAGCTGGCGACCGGCCGCTCGCGCTCCTTCGACCTGCCGAAGTCCGGATCGCCCCGCCTGTCGCTGACGACGGCAAACGGCCCGCTGGCGCTCGTTCTGACGGCCCGCGAGAAGGCGCCGGAGGAGGCGACCCGCGCCTCGACGGACGTCACCGCGACCCGCGGCCTGACGGTGGAGGAGATCCTCGCGCGGCACCAGGCCTGGCGCGCCGGGCGCGACGCCCGCTGGACCCGCTTCACGGCCGTGAACCGGACGTCGTACCGGTTCCGCCTCGAGGGCTTCCCCACCTCCTTCGAGCTGACGTTCGAAGGACCGTTCTTCTACGAACGCGGCAAGGGCTTCGACTGGGCCTGGCAGACGGCCTACGTCAACGGCGTCCGTTGGAAGGGGCAGAAGATCCCCGAGCTGCCGCTGCTGCAGCCCGAGAAGGTCTCCGAGCTCCCGCTCGAGCTGACGTTCAACGAGGCGTACCGGTACGTCCTCGACGGCGAAGACGAGGTCGGCGGCGTTCCCTGCTGGGTCGTCGCGTTCGAGCCGAGCGCGGGTTTCAAGGCGAAGGCGATCTACTCGGGTAAGGTTTACATCGGGAAGGCCGACTTCTCGCTCCGGCGCGTCGCCGCGAAGCAGCTGAACCTGACGGGCGAGGTCCAGTCGGTCGACGAGACGACCGACTTCGCCGAGGTGGCGGCGCCCGACGGCGGGCCGGTCCTGCTTCAGCCCGTCCTGACTCGCGGCCAGTCGATCCTCCGGACCTTCTCGCGGACGACGACGCTCGAGCGGACGACGGAGCTCCTCGAGGTCCGTCTCGACCCGGCCGACTTCGCGGAGAGGAAGGCCGCGTCGCTCGCGGGCGACCAGGTGATGGTGCGCGACACGGACCAGGGGGTCCGCTACCTCGAGAAGAAGAAGGACGGGGAGCGGGTCGTCGTCGACGACGCGAAGACCTCGCGCCTCTTCGGCCTCGGCGGCGTCTTCTACGACGACTCGTTCGACTACCCGCTCCCGCTCCTCGGCCTCTACTACATCGACCTCGACGCCGGAAAGAAGAAGAAGCAGCTCCAGGGCTTCTGGGGCGGCCCGATCTTCGCGGGCTCGTACAACGACCCGAATCTCTTCGGGACGAACCTCGACCTCGGGCTCGACGCCTTCGCGAACCTGATCCGGGGCGACGACGCGCTCTTTGCGGACGGGGAGAAGGTCGACGCGACGACGGTGAAGGCGCGCTCGTTCGCCGCGAACCTGAACGTCGGCTACCCGATCTCGCGCCACCTGAAGGCGACGGCGACGCTCGGCGGGGTCTGGCGCGACTACGCGGGCGGCGAGGACGCCGACCCGTCGTACCGCGTCCCTTCCGACCACTTCGTCACCCGCCTCGAAGGGCGCCTCGGCTGGGACCTCTCCGGCTGGACGGCCGTCGCGAAGTACTCGCTGAACCTCCGCTCGAAATGGGAGCCGTGGGGCTACGAGGGAAACCCCGAGTGGGACGAGGGGAAGGACCAGTTCCGCCTCTTCTCGGTCGCGGTGACGAAGACGTTCGAGCTGCCGAAGTTCCAGAGGATCGACTCGGGGCTCACCTACGCCCGCGCCTCGAACGCCGACCGCTTCTCGAAGTACCAGTTCGGCTTCTTCGGCGGGACGTCCCTCCGCGGCTTCCGCTCGGGGAGCCTCCGCGCCGAGGAGGCGGTCAACGCGAAGGTCGCCTACGGCATCGTGGCCGGGAAGCTCGTGAGGCTCCAGCTCGCCTACGACCACGCCGTCGTGAAGGACGAGGCGGCGGGCCTCGACTGGGTCCACTTCGGGGGCGCCGGACTCTCGGGGCAGTTCCCCGGCCCCTGGTCGACGCTCGTCCAGCTCGAGGCGGGGCTCCCCGTCGTCGGGCGCAACCGGGGCCAGACCGGCTTCGTCCTCTACCTCGTCTTCCTCAAGGCCTTCTGACGGGCGCCGGAGCCGCCCCATGCCGAACGTAGAATCCGGCCGCCGATGAAGAGAAGGCCGCTCGCCCTGCTCGTCCCGCTGGCGCTCCTCGCGGCCGCGCCGTCGCCCGCCGCGGAGGTCGCCCGGTGGCCCCTTCCCGCCGCCGCCGTGATGTCCGCGGACGCCGCCGTGAACGCGCCGCCCGACCTGAAGCGCCAGCTCGTGAAGCACCGGACGCGCCTGATGGAGGGGGTGAAGGCGGGCCTCGCGGCCTCCCCCGCCCGCGACGCCGCCGCCCGCCGCGCCGCGCTCGCGTCGGGAGCGCGACGGATCTCCCAGGCGATCCGCGACCATCGGCGCTTCGAGGACGTCGCCTTCGAGGTGGGCGGCCTCGTCGCGGAGGCGGCACTCCTCTGCGGGCCGCCCGGCCCCGAGCCGCTCGACGGCGACCTCGTCTATTTCGCCTCCGAGCGTTCGGTCTTCCGCGGCTTCACCGCCCGCCCGTTCGACGCGCCGGAGACGCTCGTCGCAGCGCCGCTCCGGACCGACAACCCGCGCGAGGCGTACGACTCCGGGGTAACGCTCGCAACGCGCCTCCTCGCCTGGATCTGGAACGCGGCCGGCGGCGACGCCTCGATCGCCCTCGCCCGCCCCGAGTCGAAAGGACCGTACCCCGTCCGATGAGCACGAAGCGCGCCCTCCTCTCCGTCTCCGACCGCAGCGGCCTCCTCGACCTGGCGAACGCCCTCCTCCGGCACGGCTTCGAGCTCGTCTCGACCGGCGGCACCGGGAAGGTCCTCTCCGACGCCGGCCTCCCCGTGACGCAGGTCTCCGACGTGACCGGCTTCCCCGAGGTCTTCGACGGGCGCGTGAAGACGCTCCACCCCGCTCTCTTCGGCGGCATCCTCTACGACCGTTCGGTCGGGAAGCACGTGGAGCAGGCGGCGGCGAACGGCGTCGGGCCGATCGACGTCGTCGTCGTGAACCTCTACCCGTTCGAGGAGACGGTCGCGGCCGTCGAGACGACGTTCGCGCAGGGGATCGAGAAGATCGACGTCGGCGGGCCCTCGCTCCTGCGTGCCGCCGCGAAGAACCACGCGCACGTGGCCGTCCTCTGCGACCCGGCCGACTACGCCGCGTTCGCGGCGGAGCTCGACGCGAACGCCGGCGGCTCGACCCTCGGCACGAGGAAGCGCCTCGCGGCGAAGGTCTTCCGCCGGACCGCCGCCTACGACGCGGCGATCTCGACCTGGCTCTCAGCTCGGACGGAGGAGGCGCCGTTCACCGAACGGCTCCCGCTCTCCTTCGAGCTCGGCGGGACGCTCCGCTACGGCGAGAACCCGCACCAGGCCGCCGCCTTCTACCGCGACCCGGCGGCGCCGCCGTCGGCCCTCGCCGGCTTCGTCCTCCACCAGGGGAAGGAGCTCTCCTACACGAACCTCCTCGACGCCGACTCGGCGCTCCACACCTCGCGCCTCCTCCCGCGCGGGGCGATGACGATCGTCAAGCACCGGATCCCGTGCGGCATCGCGCGCGAGGAGAGCGCCGCCGCCTCGTTCGAGGCGGCCTGGGCCTCCGACCCGGTCTCGGGCTTCGGCGGCGTCCTCGCGTACACGGGAGTCCTCGACCGGGCGGCCGCGGAGGCGATGACGTCGAAGTTCCTCGAGGTCGTCGTCTGCGAGGGAGTCACCGACGAGGCGCGCGCCGCGTTCGCGAAGAAGCCGAACCTCCGCGTCCTGACCGTCGCCCCCGACCCGGCGCCGCGCGCGCGGCGCGAGCTGCGCGGCATCGACGGCGGGCTCCTCGTCCAGGAGGCCGACGTCCTCCCGGCCGACGCGGCGACGTGGAAGGTCGTCACGAAGCGCGCGCCGACCGACGCCGAGATGCGCGCGCTCCTCTTCCTCGAGCGGGCCGTCTCGGGCGTCATCTCGAACGCGATCGTCGTCGGCGGCGAGACGGCGACCTACGGGATCGGCGGCGGCCGGACGAGCCGCGTCGACGCCGCGGGCGACGCCGTCGCGAAGGCGGGCGAGCGCGCGAAGGGGGCCTGCGCCGCCTCCGACGCCTTCTTCCCCTTCCCTGACGGTCTCCTCCTCCTCGCCGACGCAGGCGTCACCGCCTGCGTCGAGCCGGGGGGCTCCGTGAAGGACGCCGAGGTGATCGCCGCGGCCGACGCGCGCGGGATGGCGCTCGTCTTCAGCGGCCGGCGCCACTTCCGGCACTGAGGGACAGAGAGGGATGACCCGCTTCCGCACCTTCGCCCCGGCCGCGGCGCTCCTCCTCGCGGGTCTGGCGGGCTTCGCGGCCCTTGCTGCGCCCGCGCTCCCCTCCCGGGCGGCCGAGCCGGCGCCCACCGAGGCCGCCGCGCTCCTCCGCTCGATCGTCGCGACGTACACGGGCCAGCCGGCGTTCCGGATGACGTTCGCCCAGAGCTACGCGCCGTCGGGCTTCCCCGACGCCGCGCCGGAGACCGGCACGCTGACGATCCAGGCGCCCCACTTCCTCCGCTTCGACTACGACGGGCCGGAGGGGAAGCTCTACACGTTCGACGGCCGGACGGCCCACCAGTACGTCGCCGCCGACCGGCAGGTGATGCGGAAGACGCTCACGGCCGCGGAGAAGGAGCGGCTCCCGCTCCTCTTCCTGAAGCCTCCGGCGGAGGTCCTCGACCGTTTCGCGGCCGTCGTGAAGCCGGACGGGAAGGGCCTCCTCGAGCTGACGCTCACGCCGCGCGGCGAGTCGGAGCTGAGGTCCGTGTCGGCGCTCGCGACGCCCTCCGGCGAGCTGAAGCGCCTCGTCGTCCTCGACGCCGAGGAGAACCGGACGACGTTCACGTTCACGAAGATGGAACCCGCGAAGAAGCGCCCGCTCTCCGACTTCGACCTCGTCCCGCCGAAGGGGACGCGCGTCGTCGGGGACTGAACGAAGGAGAGAGAGATGGCCGACCCCAGCTTCGACGTCGTTTCCGAGGTCTCGATGCCCGAGGTCGTCAACGCGGTCGCGCAGGCCCAGAAGGAGGTCGTCCAGCGGTTCGACCTCAAGGGGACCGCCGCCGGGATCGAGCTGAAGGAGAAGGAGAAGCAGATCGTCCTGACCGCGAACGACGACTTCGGCCTGAAGGCCGTCAACGACGTCCTCCAGAACAAGCTCGTCAAGCGGAACGTCGCCCTCAAGTCGCTCGTCTACGGCGCGGTGGAGCCGGCGACGAAGGGGACGGTCCGGCAGGTCGTCACGATCCAGCAGGGGATCGAGACGGAGAAGGCGAAGGAGATCGTCAAAGCGATCAAGGACGCCAAGCTGAAGGTCCAGGCGGCGATCCAGGGGGAGCAGGTGAGAGTCACCGGCAAGAAGCGCGACGACCTCCAGGCCGTCATCGCCCTCCTGAAGGGGAAGGACTTCGGGCTGCCTCTGCAGTTCACGAATTACCGGAACTAGCGTGGATCGGGGAGGCTCGCCACGAGCCTCCCCGCGGCGCCTTCGGCGCCTCCCCTTCATCGGAGCTCGCGAGGTGGATCGGGGACGCTCGCCACGAGCCTCCCCGCGGCGCCTTCGGCGCCTCCCCTCCATCGGAGCACGCGAGGTGGATCGGGGACGCTCGCCACGAGCCTCCCCGCGGCGCCTTCGGCGCCTCGCCTCCATCGGAGCACGCGAGGTGGATCGGGGACGCTCGAGGAGCCTCCCGTCGGCGGCTCCGCCCCCTTCCGCCATCCCGGCGCGGTTCCCGGGCGTATCGACGCAATGGACGGTAATATCCGCGCCGGAATCGGATGAACTCGACCTCGCTCAGCGATCGTCTTCTCCTCGCGAATCTCCCGGATGAGGAGAGGGCCAACGGGCAGCGCCTCGTCCGGGCGCTCTCCCTGGTCGAGACGAAGCTCCGCGGCGTGGAGGAGGAGCTCGAGCGCCGGACGCGCTCCGAGGTCCCGACGATCTCGCTCATCGGCGAGTACCTCGTCGACGGCGGCGGCAAGCGGATTCGCCCCGCCCTCCTGCTGCTGGCGTCCCGCCTCCTCGGCTACGAGGGGGAGGTCGACGTCAAGTACGCCGCCGTCCTGGAGCTGATCCACACGGCGACGCTCGTCCACGACGACATCATCGACGGCGCCGACACCCGCCGCGGCCGCGTCAGCGTGAATCGCCGCTGGGGGAACGAGCTGACGGTCCTCTTCGGCGACTACCTCTACATGAAGGGGATGAAGGTCGCGCTCGAGGAGGGGGACGTCCGCGTCCTCGACCTCCTCGCCGACGTCACGCTCGCCATGACCGAGGGGGAGATCCTCGGTGCCGAGCGGCGCGGGTCGGCCGACCTGACGATCGAGGACTACCTCGAGGTCGTGCGGCGGAAGACAGCCCTCCTCTTCGCCGCGGCATGCCGGATTCCCGCGTTCCTCGTCTCCGGCTCCGAGAAGCACGCCGAGGCGCTCTGGGGCTTCGGCCTCGCGCTCGGGACCGCTTTCCAGCTCCAGGACGACCTCCTCGACTACACCGCCTCGGAAGAGGAGCTCGGAAAGCCCGTCCTCTCCGACCTGCGGGAAGGCAAGCTGACGCTCCCGCTGATCCTGAGCCTCGGGGACGCCACGTCCGAGGAGCGGGGCGCGGTGGAGACGGTCATGAGCGAGCGGGGATTCGTCTCCGTCCCGGCCTCCGCGATCCTCGGCCTCGTGGAAAGGGTCGGCGGCCTCGAGAAGGCTCGTGCGGTCCTCGAAGAGCACGCGAGCCGGGCGCGGGAGCACGCCCTGTCGCTGCCGCCCGGCGATGCGCGGGATGGCCTGCTCCTCGCGGCCGAGTACGCCGCGAACCGTCGCAAGTAAAACCGTTCCAAGGACTTCAGTGGCAGCCGTGGGCGGAGCCGTCTTCGAGCTCCTAACCGGTCACGCCCGAATTTCGTACGGCGGAGGGGTCTCCTTCGCCGAATCCCAGCGACCCCCCGCCGTCGCCCAACCCGGCGCTCCTATCTAAATAAGGCAAATATCGATATCAGCCTAAAAAATTCTGGAAATCCTCTTGATTTCGATCCTGGGGTGCCTTACCTTGGGGCCGCGATTCCAGGCGAGGTAAAAGCGATGAGCTTTCAGCGACTTCTCAGGTCTCTGCGGCCGGCCGCGGTGCGGACGCGAGCCGAGGTCACCCTCGAGGACGAGATCGCCCTCTATCGCCGACGGGCCGAGATGGCGCTCCGGGAGGAGCGCTGGAACGACGCTCTCGTCTTCCTGGCGAAGATCCTCCGGCTGAACCCCTATGACGTCGCCGCGCGGATGGCGGTCGCTCAGACCTACCACCGCGGCCTCGAGGAGCCGACGAAGGCCATCCTGACGTACGAAAAGGTGATCGCCGCAGCGGGGTACGACGAGTCGAATCCCTACTGCGCTTCTGCTCGTGAGGGAATCCGTGAGCTCTCGGCGTCGATGGAAGAGCCCCCGTTCGTCCTCAACGATCTCGTGACCGAGGAGGCCGACCAGGAAGAGATCGGCGTCCTCCCCCAGACCATCGCCCTGTAACGGGCTCCTTTTCGCCCCCGGTCCCGGACCCTCGAGGCGTCGTCGTCGGCCCCCCAGCCCCGGCCGGTGACGACGCCGATCCCTTTTCCGGCGACCCCGTCGAGGCGCATCCGGATCGACGCGAGCCCCTCCGGGTGCCGGGCCGTCGCGACGACGAGGTGACGGCCGGCGGGGATCGGATCGGTGAGCGGAAACTCCCTTACGCCGGCGCCCACGTCTGCGGCCACGAGACGCCCGTCGAGACGGACCTCCCACTCCCGGTCCCCTTCCACGAGAAGGACGGGCCGCCGAAGCGGCTCTGCGAGCTCGAACTCCTTCACGAACGCCACTTCCGCCTGGAGGGCGGGCGCCGCGGCCTCGCGAAGGCCGATCCACCGGGCGGGGTAGAGGGGGTCGCGCCCGGCGCGCCACGCCGCCTGGCCGAGCGCGCCTGCGACGGAGAGCACGACGAGAAGCGCCGCCGCTCTCCCCGGCCGCGTCCCGAGGAGACCCCGGAGGCTCGACCCGGTCGGGCGATCGCTCACCCGGAGATGGTACCCGGCGCCGCGAAGCGATGGGTTACCATTCGACGTGCGCCACCCCGGTAGATCGGTCGTCGTGATCCCGTCCCGGATGGGCGCCCAGCGCTTCCCCGGAAAACCCCTTCACCTCATTGCGGGCGTCCCCCTCGTCGTGCGCGTTCTCCGGCGGGCGATGGAATCGCGACGGGCCGACCTCGTCCTCGTCGCGACGGACGACGAGCGGATCGCGGCGGTCGTTCGGGAGGCGGGCGGGACCGCGGTGATGACGCCGTCCGACCTCCCGTCGGGGACCGACCGGGTGCGCGCGGCTGTGGCGGGGACCGACGCGGAGATCGTCGTGAACGTGCAGGGAGACGAGCCGCTCATGGACCCGGCGAACGTCGACCGCGTGATCGAGCACCTCCTCGCGCATCCGGAGGTGCCGCTCGCGACCGTGGCCAGGCCGATCGACGACCCGGCCGTGATCGCGGACCCGAACGTCGTCAAAGTCGTCCGGGGCGACGACGGCAGGGCCCTCTACTTCTCGCGAAGCCCGATCCCGTTCCGGAGGAACGCGGAGCCGGGGCTCCCGACCTGGAAACACCTCGGGCTCTACGGCTATCGCCGCGAGGCCCTCGAGACATGGACGAGCCTCCCGCCGCACCCGCTCGAGCGGGCGGAGAGCCTCGAGCAGCTCCGCGCCTTGGCCGCGGGGCTCGTGATGGCGGTCCTCCCCGCCGTCGGCGACTCCATCGGGGTCGACACGCCGGCGGACGCGGAGGCGGTCGAGCGGATCATCCTGAAAGAGGCGGCGGCCCGCGAGGCCGCCGGGGCTGGCACGGAGAGAGAGGCGGGAGGGGAGCGATGAGCACGAAATACGTTTTCGTCACCGGGGGGGTCGTCTCGGGCCTGGGCAAGGGGATCGCGGGGGCCTCCCTCGCGGCCCTGCTCGAGGCCCGCGGCTTCAAGGTCACGCTCCAGAAGCTCGACCCCTACCTCAACGTCGACCCCGGGACGATGTCTCCCTTCCAGCACGGCGAGGTCTTCGTCACCGACGACGGCGCCGAGACCGACCTCGACCTCGGCCACTACGAGCGCTTTTCCTCGACGATCACGGGCAAGTCGAACAGCATCACCGCCGGGAAGATCTACCAGACCGTCATCGAGAAGGAGCGGCGGGGCGACTACCTCGGCAAGACCGTCCAGGTGATCCCGCACGTCACCGACGAGATCAAGGACTGCATCCGGCGCGTCTCGGCCGACAACGACGTCGTCATCGTCGAGATCGGCGGGACGGTCGGCGACATCGAGTCCCTCCCGTTCCTCGAGGCGATCCGCCAGTTCCGCAAGGACGTCGGCCGCGGGAACGCGATCAACGTCCACGTGACCCTCGTGCCGTACATCGCCGCCTCCGACGAGCTGAAGACGAAACCGACGCAGCACTCCGTCAAGGAGCTCCTCTCGATCGGCATCCGACCCGACGTCCTCCTCTGCCGCGCCGACCGCGCGATCCCGGAGGAGATGAAGAAGAAGATCGCCCTCTTCTGCAACGTCGACGAGCCGGCCGTCATCACGGCGCGCGACGTCTCGACGATCTACGAGTGCCCGCTCGCCTTCGCGCGTGAGGGGCTCGACCAGATCGTCCTCGATTACCTCTCGCTCCCCCATTCCGAGCGCGACCTGACGAAGTGGGACCGGATCGTCAACCGCTGGAAGAACCCGGCGGGCGAGGTGAAGATCGCCATCGTCGGCAAGTACGTGGCGCTCGGCGACTCGTACAAGTCGCTGAACGAGGCGCTCCACCACGGCGGCATCGAGAACAACGTCAAGGTGCGCCTCGAGTACGTCGACTCCGAGGACCTCGAGACGACGGGCTACCCCGAGTCGCTCTCGCGCGCCGACGCGGTCCTCGTGCCGGGCGGCTTCGGGCGGCGCGGCATCGAGGGGATGCTCCGCGCCATCCGCTACGCCCGCGAGACGAAGGTGCCGTTCTTCGGCATCTGCCTCGGCATGCAGTGCGCCGTCATCGAGTTCGCCCGCAACGTCTGCGGCCTCGCGAACGCGAACTCCACCGAGTTCGACGCGAACGCCCCGCACAAGGTCATCTACAAGCTGCGCGACCTGATCGGGATCGAGGCGCTCGGGGGCACGATGCGGCTCGGCAAGTACCCGTGCGAGCTCGCCGAGGGGTCGACGGCCCGCCGCGCCTACGGCGAGCCGCTGATCTACGAGCGCCACCGCCACCGCTACGAGGTGAACCAGGAGTTCCTCCCGGCGCTCCGCGAGGCGGGCCTCGCCGTCACCGGCGTCTCGCCCGACCGGAAGTTCGTCGAGATGGTCGAGCTGCCGGACCACCCCTGGTTCCTCGGCTGCCAGTTCCACCCCGAGTTCAAGTCGAAGCCGACCGCCGCCCACCCCCTCTTCAAGGACTTCGTGAGGGCGGCGCGCGCCCACCAGGCCGCGCGCGAGGAGGGCGTCGTGCAGAAGAGCGCCGCGCTCGAGCCCGGCATCGCCGTCCCCTCCCACCTCCCCGCCCCGAACGGCCGGACGGCGTGACGGCGGAGCCGGTGACGACTCCCCGCACCGTCGAGCCCTCCCTCCGCTACGGCGACTGCGGCGAGCGCTGGGGGAACCTGGCCGCGCCCTCGGGCGCGTTCGCGGTCGGAGACGAGTTCACCTTCGCCGGCGAGGAGGGCTGCCGCGTCGTGCGCCGCGTCCTCTCCTTCCCGACCGACCCCGCGCGGCGCCTCGTCCACTACGAGACCGCGCCGGACTGAGGCCGGCCCGAGGTCGCCTCGCGCCGGGCGCCGGAGCTCCCCGCCGCGTCCCTCCCCGCGCCCGCCGCCACGACCAGGATCACGATAGAGTGTCCGCGACATGGAGCTCTTCCCGATCGACGACGCCGAGATGCTGTTCATCTCTCCGGTCATCGACGACTGGAGCCCGGTCCTCGCCCGGAGGATCGGCTGCGTGATCGACCTGGACGGCGAGGTGGACCACGGCGTCCCGACCCTCCCGAACCACATGCTCTACGTCTACTTCCCGATCTTCGACGAGGACCTTCCCGATCTCGCGCGGCTCGACGCCGTCGCCACGCTCGGGACGCGTCTCCTCGAGAGCGGGCAGCGCGTCCTTTCGCACTGTGGCATGGGCTTCAACCGCTCCGCGCTCGTGGCCGGAATGATCCTCGTGCAGCGCGGGATGAAAGGCGGCGACGCCGTCGCCCGCATCCGCCGCCGCCGCCCCGGCGCCCTCTTCAACGAGACCTTCGCCGCCTACCTCGAAAGCCTCTAGGAGTAGGGGGCCAGGTCTACCATCTACACTCTACGAGGAGAAGGGGTCAGGTCTACCATCTACACTCTACGGGAATCCGTAGAGCGTAGAGGGTAGACCTGACCCTTTCCTCTCGCCCTTACTTCTTCTCGGGGGCGGGCGGGGCGGGGCGCGGCTCGCTCGACGGCGGGACGATCCCCTTCATCCGCATGTAGGTGACGAGGTTCCCGTAGTGCTCCCAGCCGTGGCCGATGGCGAGGCCGATCACGGCGAACTTGTTCGTGTCCATCCCGAAGAGCTTCACGGGGCCGGCCGCCGCGGAATCGCCGACCGCGAAGGCCTTGTCCATGTACGCGACCGACTCCTTCAGCGCCGCGACGAGCTCGGCCTTCGTCTTCTTCGTCTTCTCGGCGTCGACCGCCGGAGGCTTCTCGCCGAGGATCAGGCCGGCCATCATGTTCTGCGCGTCGACGACGTGCCCCACGAACTGCCCGAACGTCTTCACCTCGGGCGTCGGCTGGAAGCCGTAGTGCTCCTCGGGCATCTTCTCGGCGGCGCGGACGGTGATGTCCTTCACGCGGTTCCACGCGACCTTCAGGCCGGTCAGCGCCGGGTCGGCGGCCGGGGCGGCAGGAGCCGCGGCGGGTGCGGCGGCGGGTTTCGTCTCCTGCGCGAGCAGGGGCGCCGCAGCGGCGCAGAGGAGCAGCGCGAGAGCGGTCTTCTTCATGGGACCTCCTTGAACCCGGGTTCGGCGGCGGAGGTTAGCATCGCGCGATGAGCCGGATCAGGGAGCCGTGGACCCACCGCGAGGAGCAGGTCGGTGACCTGCGGCTCCACTGGGTCGAGGCGGGCGAGGGTCCGCTCGTCCTCCTCCTGCACGGCTTTCCCGAGCTCTGGCTCGCCTGGCGAAATCAGGTTCCCGCGCTCGCGGCGGCCGGCTTTCGCGCCGTCGCCCCCGACCTCCGCGGCTACAACCTCTCGGAAAAGCCGCGGGGCGTCTCGAGCTACCGGATGGAGCGCCTCGCCGGCGACGTCGCGAACCTCGTCCGCCACCTCGGGTACGAGAAGACGTTTCTCGTCGGCCACGACTGGGGCGGGGCGATCGCCTGGTGCGTCCCGGCGCTCCACCCGGGCCTCGTCGAGCGGCTCGCGATCCTCAACGCTCCGCACCCGATCCTCTTCCGGAAGAAGCTCGCCACGCTCGCGCAGGCGCGCCGCTCGTCGTACATCTTCTTCTTCCAGCTCCCGTACTTCCCCGAACGGTCCCTCACGAGCCACCGCGCCGGCTTCCTCGCGCGGATGCTCCGGCGGGACCCGGTCACCCCCGGCGCCTTCTCGCCCGAGGAGATCGAGGCGTACCGCGAGGCGTTCCTGCGGCCCGGCGCGGCGACGGCGGCGATCAACTACTACCGCGCGGCCGTCCGCAGCGGGACGCGCATCCCCGGCCTGCGCCGCTCGCTCGAGAGCGTCCCGACCCTCGTCCTCTGGGGCGAGAAGGACCGCTACCTCGGTCCCGAGCTCCTCGACGGCCTGGACGCCCTCGTCCCCGACCTGCGCCTGGTGAGAG
>JAKPXO010000116.1 GCA_029567505.1 Acidobacteriota bacterium | reverse complement strand
GAACGCGTTCCTCGGGGGCGACGGCAACCTCCACGACCTGGACCTCGAAACCGGGCTCGCCGGCGTGCAGTGGGACTTCGCGCCGAAGGCGCGCGTCCGCCCGTTCGTCTCGGGCGGCGTCGGCGCGACCTCCTTCGAAGCCCAGGGCGGCGGCTACACGACCTCCTTCACGGCCTCGCTCTCCGGCGGCGTCAAGGTGATGACGACCCGAGGCTTCGGCCTCCGGGTCCAGCTGCGGGCCCTCGGCTTCTTCTCGGGGAGCTCCCGGCGGGACCTCTGCCGCTGGTCGAGCTGCGAAGTCGCCATCCCGTCGAACGGCACCTACCAGGTGGACCTCTCCGCCGGGACGTTCTTCGCGTTCTGAGCGGGCAGCGCCCCGCCGCCGCCGCGCCTCACTCCGGGGCGCGGTAGCCGTTGTTGATCACGTAGGACGGGTTCAGGAGGAAGACGAGCACCTTCTCCCCGAAATTCAGCCGCCCCTTCTTCAGGATCGAGATCGACCAGCGGTGGAGCGCCTCCCCGAGCGCCGCGCCCATGATGGGCGTCGAGACGAGGTCCTGGATGCTCGGCTGCTCCGCCGCCGCCTCGAGGACGTACTCCCAGAGGACCGACTGGGCGACGCAGTACGCGAACGACTGGCTGACCGTCGCCCCCTGCGACCGCATCATGTTGTAGTAGAAGGCGCCCGCGTACGGATGCCCGAACCAGTCGTGGAAGGCCCCGTCGCGGTCCCAGACGGGCAGCTCCGTCCACGCGCGCCCGAGGTTCGAGAGGCCGTGGTCGAAGGCCCCCTCCTCCCAGTTCGTCTCCTCCTTCGGCAGGAGCGAGAGGATCGCCCCGCTCGCGATCGCCGTCCCGGTCAGGATCACCGTGCTGCGGACGAGCCTCTTCCGATGGGGCGCCGTCGCGTTCCGCACGCCGCGGAGCGGCTCTCGCGGGTCCCGCGCCGTCCACGGCGCCCAACGCAGCTCGGGCCGCTCGGCGACGCGCGTCGCCTCGAGGCGCGGGCAGAGTGAGAAGCCGCTCACCGGCTCCGTCCTCCAGGCCGACTGCTCGCCTCCGAACGCCCCCTCGCCGAACCCGAAGGAGCCCTCGGCTCCTCCGTCGCTCCGGAAGAGCGGACAGGTCTCCACGATCGACGGGAGCTCCATCCCGCCCGCGCTCTCCGCCCCCTCGCCCGCGGCGAGGCGCGGAGCGGACGTCGCGACGAAGACGAGCACCGCGACCCGCGCCGCCCGGCAGCGCGCTCGCAGCGCCCGCCCTGTCGTTTTGCTTCGCATCCTCCGCACCGATACCATGGCAGGTCCTGCTCCCCCGTCCTCCGACCGAGCGCGCGCGTCCTCGCGAAGCCCGGCTCTCCGTCGTTCGATCGGCCGCGATGATAGATCGGCGAGGCGCCCCCGCGCCCGGCGGCCGGGCGCCTCCGGCCGGTGGCGCCGGCACGGTTCCGGACGCCTCCGCCCGTCAGCGGGCCGCGGGGCGAATCAGGCCGAAGCCGGCCTCGCCGCCGATCTCGTCGCGAACGCCGAGCGAGATCCGCGCCTCCGGGCCGCTCGTCTCGATCGGGACCTCGAGCCGCAGCTCCGTCTCCGGGCCGGGCGCACTCTCCTCCGGGGGAAACGCCACCTCGTGCCGCTCGCTCCGCACGTCGGAGAACTCGCCGTTCGGCTCGGCCACGACCCAGAAGACCTTCACCTCGCCGCGCCGCGCGGCCGCCTCCGGCAGCAGGACGAGGTCCTTCACCGGGACGCGGAGCGTCGCCGTCCGGACGTAACGCTCCTTCTCGCGGCGCGCGGGCTCCACCGACAGGCCGATCGGGAGCCGCCCCGAGAGGTCGGCCCGGAAGAGGTTCGCGAGGACCCGGTCCTCCATCCGCTGGTCCGGCGTCCGGTCGATCACCTCGCGCCGCGTCCTCACCTTCGCCCCCTTCCGGTTCACGCGGACCGAGATGCGCGCCGACGCGCTCGCGCCGGAAGGGACGGGGTATCCGATCGAGTACCAGTGGACGAGGTCGGACGAGACCTTATCGGCGAAGAGCGAGGCCTCCATCGTCGTCCCGACGAGGACGCCGCCCGTCCGGCCCGAGAGCGTCTCCAGCCCGGCGAGGTCCTCGAGGCGGGCGTCGCTCCGTCCGGTCGCGGAGCGCGAGCCCGCGGCCCCCGGCGGCTGGAAGCGCGAGTCCGTGACGTTCGGCAGGTCGGGCTGCCACGCCGCGGCGTAGAGCGCGTGGATCGTCACCCCCGCCGCGTTCGCGCGCGCGGCCACCTCGTCGAGGAGCCGTCCCGTCTCGACGCGGTGCCCCGAGTACTCCACGCCCGGCCGGCGGGAGAAGCTGCGCGAGGCGAGGACGAGGACCTTCTTCCCCTCCAGCCCCGCCATCGTCGAGACGAGCCCCATCACCGCCGACGCCTTCCCCTTCAGCTCGTTGTACGCCTGCTCCACGCTCAGGTCCCGCGAGAGCGACGTGTCGGGCGGCTCGCCGGCCCAGGCCTGAAACGCCTCCGTCGCCGCGAACTGGTCGAGGTCGTTCTGCGCGTCGCGGTCCAGCCGGATCGTCCCCCCGGCCACGAGGTCGAGCGCACGCTCGATCTGAGCCACGTCGTCGGTGTAGGGCCAGGCCGTCCGGACCCCGCGCCGCCAGGAGACGACCATCACGCCGTCGCCGGGCCGCACCGTCTTCCTCACGAGCGCCTTCAGCGAGCCGAAGACCTGCTCGCGCTCCCGCTTGTCGGGCAGCGCGAGGTGGTCGACGAAGAGGATGACGTGCCGGCGGGCGGGAGGCGCCTCGGGGATCGCCGCCGCGGCCTGGGCCGCGACCGGGGCGGGCGCGGGCGCAGCCGTCGCGACCTCGGCCCGCGGCACGAGCCGCTCCTCGCGGAAGTTCGAGATCGCGACCGGCGCCTTCCCGTGGACGACGGTGAAGTCGGACGCCGAGAGCCCTTCGATCGGCCGCCCGTCCTTTCCCGTCACCGCCACGTCGACGTTGACGAGCGAGAGCTCGACGGAGCCCCTCACGCGCGGCAGCTTCTCCGGCTCCTGCCCCCCGCCCGTCCCGGGGACGAGGAGCGCGGCGAGAAGCGCCGCGGACGCGAGCCGCTCGCGCGGGGAACGCCGAGGGGTGCTCCGGTCGTTCCACTGATCCTGGGGACGCATAGCCGCCGATGGTACGACGGCTGCGCGGACCGGATCTCCCGAAGGTCCAGGCACGAGGGACGAAAGAAGCGCCCCGGTCCGGCGGCCGGCCTCTGGCCGACCGCCGAACCGGGGCGTGGGCGGGCCCGCCGGCCCGCCGGGGGACTCGGGACCTCGATCAGGCGAGGTCGAAGCGGTCGAGGTTCATCACCTTCGCGAAGGCCGCGACGAAGTCGCGGACGAACTTCTCCTTCGCGTCGTCCTGCGCGTAGACCTCGGCGAGGGCGCGCAGCTGCGAGTTCGCGCCGAAGACGAGGTCGACCCGGCTCGCGGTCCAGCGCGCCGCGCCCGTCTTCCGGTCGCTCCCCTCGAACGTCTCCCGCGCGTCGGACGTCGGCTTCCAGACCGTCGTCATGTCGAGGAGGTTCACGAAGAAGTCGTTCGTCAGGACGCCCGGGCGCTTCGTGAAGACGCCGTGCTTCGACCCTCCCGCGTTCGCCCCGAGGACGCGCAGGCCGCCCACGAGGACCGTCATCTCCGGCGCGCCGAGCCGGAGGAGCTGCGCCTTGTCGACGAGGAGGTGCTCCTCGATCGACGCGGTGCCGGCCTTCCGGTAGTTGCGGAAGCCGTCGGCCATCGGCTCGAGGACGGCGAACGAGTCGGCGTCGGTCTGATCGGGCGTCGCATCGGTGCGGCCCGGCGTGAACGGCACCTCCACGGCGTAGCCGGCCGCCTTCGCGGCCGCCTCCACCGCCGCGCAACCCGCGAGGACGATCAGGTCGGCGAGCGAGACCTTCTTCCCGCCCTTCGCGGCGCCGTCGAACTCGCGCTTGATCCCCTCGAGGACGCCGAGCACCTTCGCGAGCTGCGCCGGGTCGTTCGCCTCCCAGTCCTTCTGCGGCGCGAGGCGCACGCGGGCGCCGTTGGCGCCGCCGCGCTTGTCGGAGCCGCGGAACGTCGAGGCCGAGGCCCAGGCCGTCGCGACGACCTCGGAAACGCCGAGGCCCGACGCGAGGACCTTCGCCTTCAGCGCGGCGACGTCCTTCGCGTCGACGAGCGGGTGGTCGACCGGCGGGACCGGGTCCTGCCAGATCAGCACCTCGGACGGGACCTCCGGGCCGAGGTAGCGGGAGCGCGGCCCCATGTCGCGGTGGGTCAGCTTGAACCAGGCGCGGGCGAACGCGTCGGCGAAGGCCGCCGGGTCCGCGTGGAAGCGGCGCGAGATCTTCTCGTAGGCCGGGTCGAAGCGGAGCGCCAGGTCGGCCGTCGTCATCATCGGCCGGTGCTTCTTCGACGGGTCGTGGGCGTCGGGGATCATGTGCTCGGGCTTCACGTCCTTCGCGAGCCACTGCCACGCGCCGGCCGGGCTCTTCACGAGCTCCCACTCGTAGCCGAAGAGCATGTCGAAGTAGCCCATGTCCCACTTCGTCGGGTTCGGCTTCCAGGCCCCCTCGATGCCGCTCGTCGTCGTGTGGACCCCCTTGCCGGTGCCGAGCGCGTTCTTCCAGCCGAGCCCCTGCTGCTCGAGCGGGGCCGCCTCCGGCTCCGGTCCGACGAGCTTCGGGTCGCCCGCGCCGTGCGCCTTGCCGAACGTGTGCCCGCCGGCGACGAGCGCGACCGTCTCCTCGTCGTTCATCGCCATCCGCGCGAACGTCTCGCGCACGTCGCGCCCCGAGGCGATCGGGTCGGGGTTGCCGTCCGGGCCCTCGGGGTTCACGTAGATCAGGCCCATCTGCACGGCGGCGAGCGGGTTCGCGAGCTGGCGGTCGCCGGAGTAGCGGCTGTCGGGCATGTCGCTCGTGGCGAGCCAGGTCTTCTCCCGGCCCCAGTTGATCTCCTCCTCCGGCTGCCAGATGTCGGCACGGCCGCCGGCGAAGCCGAACGTCCGGAAGCCCATCGACTCGAGCGCGCAGTTGCCGGCGAGGATGAGGAGGTCGGCCCAGGAGATCTGGTTGCCGTACTTCTGCTTGATCGGCCAGAGGAGGCGGCGCGCCT
>JAKPXO010000112.1 GCA_029567505.1 Acidobacteriota bacterium | reverse complement strand
TGGCGGCCAAGGCGGCGGCGAACGTCGTCTTCAAGGGGATGCTCTACGTCGGGGGCCTCTCGGTCCTCTTCGGTCTCCTCGGGGACGACGACGACGAGATCAAGGAGCTGCGGCGGACGAAGGCCGGGGCGGCGTGGTGGTTCGCGCGCGTGCCGGGGACGGAGACCATCGTGCGCATCCCGAAGCCGTTCCTCTGGGGGCAGCTCTTCGGGACGGGCGTGGAAGCGATGCTCGATCGGGCGCGGGACGAGAATCCGCTCGCGTTCAAGGAGTGGCGCTCCCAGGTCCTCGAGATGATCTCGGACGGCGCCGTGCCGATCCCCACGCCGATGAAGGTTGGGTTCGAGCTCGCCACGAACCGGAGCCTCTTCTACAAGCGCCCGATCGTCCCGCGCGGCCTCGAGAACGTCGAGGGGCGCTATCAGTACGGCCCCCGGACCAGCGAGACGGCGAAGGCCGCGGGGCGCCTCACGGGCCTCTCCCCGGCGAAGCTGGAGTACGGCGTGGGGCAGATCGGCGGCACGCTCGGGCGCGAGGCGCTCCGGACGGGGGACGCGATCGCGCGAGCCGGCGGGGACGTGGAGAAGCCGGCCGCGCGGCTCGGGGACCTTCCCCTCGTCGGCCGGGCCTTCGCCAGCACGCCGACCACCTCGAGTGACTCGATCGAGACGTTCTACGACGAGCTGAAGGACGTGCGGAGCGCCGTCGAGACGGCCCGGCACCTGAAGAAGACCGACCCGGAGGAGTGGGAGCGGCGCCGGCCGGAACTGCGCCGGAAGATCCTCCTCTCGAGGCGGTACGAGAGCGTGGCTGACCAGATCGGGGACATCCGGAAGCGGATCGTCAAGCTGGAGAAGCGCGCGGACCTGACCGCGGACGAGAAGCGGACCCGAATCGACGGCCTGATCCGGAGGCAGACGGAGATCGCCCGGCGCCTCGTGGACCGGCGCCTGCTCGAGGAGCGTGAACGATGACCGTTCTGACCGGCGTGCTGAACGACTCCGGCGGGAACCCGATCACCGGGAGCCTCTGGCTCGAGCTCTCCCAGCCAGGGACCTACAACCCAGGGGGCATCCTCGTGACGCCGCTCCAGCCGAGCACGTTCACGCTGACGGCCGGGCAGATCACCGGCCCGGGGCCTGGGCCCTACCAGGTCTACGGGAACGACGGGATCACGCCGTCCACGACGTGGTACGCCCTGACGGCGTTCGACTCGTCGGGGCAGCAGGTGCTCCGCGTGAACGTGCGGATCGAGGGGGCCTCGGTCGACCTCGGGGCACTGCCGATCGCGCCGACGCAGAACTGGACGCCTCCGGTCGACGCGAACCCGACGCTCGGCGGAGACGTGCTGGGGACGCTGGGCGCGATGGTGGTCGTCGGGATCCGCGGTCGCGCGGTTGGAGCGCCCCCGTGGACGCCGGGCGACATTCTGACCGTGCAGGGGGACGGGACGCTCGCGTTCGCGCCGGCCGTGGGAGTGGCGGACGGCGACAAGGGCGACATCACGGTCTCGGGCGGCGGCACGGCGTGGACCATCGACAACGACGCGGTGACCTACGCGAAGATGCAGAACGTATCGGC
>JAKPXO010000104.1 GCA_029567505.1 Acidobacteriota bacterium | reverse complement strand
GTCGTGGAGGAGGCGGAAGAGGGTGAGGAGGCGGGGCCAGGCGCCGAAGCGCTGGTCCATGGTGTCGGGGTAGAGGGCCGCGTCGTCGCGGAGCTTGGCGAAGAGGCCGCCCACGGAGTAGTGCTCGACGTAGACGGGGTCTGAGGAGACGAGGCCGCGGTCCTCGGCGTAAAGGACGAAGACGAGGCGGAGGAGGGTTGCGAGGAGGCCGCCGTAGACCTCCTGTCCGTTGTCGTCGTCGAGGACGTCGGCGAGGAGGGCGCCGCCGGAGGCCTCGTGGGCCGCCTGGAAGCCGCGGACGAGCTCGTGGAGGGCGTCGAGCACCTGGCCGGCGAGGCGGGTGGAGACGAGGTTCTGGTACTTGCGGCTCTCGCGGAGGAGGGCCGGGAGACGCTCGTTCGTGGGGAGGGTGAAGAGCCGCTCGGCCGAAAGGAGCATGAGGAGGGCCGAGCAGAGGGGGCGCCCCGCCACCTCGCAGAGGCTCGCGAGCGGGAAGTGGAGCCAGCCGGCCGACTCCCCCTTTGGCGCGGCGACGAGGCGGAGGGCGTCGCCGCTCGCGAGGAGGCCCGCGGGGACGCCCGTCTCGCGGAGGAGGCGCTCGAGGCGCGCCTGGGGGCTCGCGTGCCAGCCGTCGGGGCTCTCGGCCGCGCGCCGCTCGTTGCGCGCGCCGGCGTCGTCGAGAGGCGTGCCGGGCGGGACGACGGAGACGAGGAGGAGGAAGCGGCCGTCGTTGTCGGGGTCGGGGACGGCGTAGGTGGGGCGAAGGACGTCGTGCTCGCCCGGCAGGGCGACGGAGAGCGACTCGGGGAGAGGCGGGCCGCCGGGCGCGCCGGCGAGGTCGCCTTCCTGCCAGCCGAGGAAGTCGCGCGTGAAGGACGGGAAGTCTTCGAGGCGCGGCGGGTCGCCCGAGAGGAGGCCGCGGAGGGTCTCCTGCCGCGCGGAGACGTTGCGGTCGGGGACGCACCCGGCGGCGACGAGCGCGGCCGGCGACACGACGAGCCCGACGGGCTGGATGTAGCCGAGCCACTCCTGGTGGGCGCGGAGGGCGGGGTCGGCGGGCATCAGGAGGGGCTCCGGCCCCGGGCCGAACCGGTAACGTTCGTTACCAGTTCGTGGGTCAACCGGGAAGCTCCGTTACCGGTTCTGCCGGGGGTCGAGGGGCTGAGCCGGCGGTTCGGCCTCACGGCAGAGGTCGATCGCCTCGGCGATGCGGTCCCGCAGCTCGGTCCTGGTTCGGGCCTGGGTGTGGCATCCGGCGAGGGCGGGCACGGAACCCACGAACCAGCCATCGGAGTCCTGCTCAACGATGACGTCGAGGCCGCGCACCTGAGACCGCTCGCCCATGCCCGAAGCATAGCGCCCGGTGTAAATTGAGTGGCGTGAAAGAAGTCGCCGACCTGTTGAACGGAATGCTCCGGGACGCGGTCATCCGGAACTACGCCGTCTTCGGCGCCGTCGCCCAGATGCGGTACACGGACTCCGTCGTGACGGTCGATCTCGACGTCCTCGTCGATCTCGCCGACACGGAGCGGCTCGACCCCCTTCGCCCGATCTACGAGCACTGTGCCCGGCTCGGCCTCGAAGCGGCGGGAGAGGCGATCCGGGTCGGCGGCTGGCCAGTGCAGTTCATTACCGTCTTCAGCGACCTCACCCGCGAAGCCCTCGAGAATGCCGAGGAAACGGTCCTGGACGGCGCCCTGATTCGAGTGATCAGCGCGGAGTACCTCGCTGTGATCGCTCTCAGCGTCGGTCGAGCGAAGGACCATGCACGGGTCATCGCTCTTCTCGATGCCGAAGCCGTTGATCGGGAACGACTGGAGGCGCTCGCCACTCGTCACGGGTTGACGAAGCAGTGGGAGACCTTCCGGCGGAGGTTCCTCGATGAGTGAGGTCCCGGCCGAGGTGCTTCGCCAGGCCGCCTGGCAGCGCGAACGCCAGAAGCTCTCGTGGGCGGAGAAGATCCGGATCGCAGAGGCCGTGCGCGACTCCGCGCTCTCGCTCCGCAAGGCCCGTGTCCACGACCCCGGCGCTCCTGCGTCCCCGGAGAGCGAACCCACGAAGTAGCCCCTCATCCCGACACCGGCCAGAGGTAGGCGAGGCCCACGGGCTCGAGGCGCGTGGCGCGGACCTCGAAGGAACGGCGGATGCGGTCGGGCTCGGTGGTCAGCTCCTTCTCGAGGTCGGCGAGGCGGCGCTCCTGGTGGCGGCGGTCGGCGGCGAGCTGGCGCTTCTCGTCTTCGGCGAACGCGAGCTGGAGCTGCGGGTCGGTGTACTTCGCCCTTTCGGTTTCGATGCGGTCCGTCTGCGCGAGGAGGACGGCGCGCAGGTCGTCGGCCTCGCGGCGGCCGCGGTCGGCGAGGCGGTCGGCGACGCGACGAAGAGTCTCCTCGCCCCTTTCGCGAAGTGCTGGCAGGAGGTCGGCCAGGTCGGTCGCGGAGGTGGCGAGGAGACGGGACCGCGTGGATTCGGGGACGGGGACGCCGGCCGAGGCGAGGAGCGATTCCTCGAGGAGGGCGAGGGTGCGCTCCTCGGCGGTCTCGGCGTACGGGCGAAGCGGGCCCTTGCGGGCGTCGGGCTCGACCCAGCGTGCCGCGAGGGCGATGACCTCGTCGTGGAGGCGCGCGGCGCCGTCGCCCCAGGCCGAGAGGCGCCCGAGGAGGACGACGCGAGGCACGGGGTCGCGCGTCTGGGCGCAGCAGGCGCGGGAGAGGTCGTCGTGGACGAAGCCCTGCGAGAGGAAGCGGCCGAGGAGGCGCCGGGCGACGCGGTGCTCGAGGTGGAGATGGACGAAGTCGTCGTCGAGGGTGCCGGGGTCGGCGAAGACGACGGGGCGCGGCGGCGATTCGCGGCGCCAGTCCCACGGCTTCTCGTCCTTCTTCCGGCGGCGGCGGAGCGTGTCGAGCGTGGCGGCCCAGGTGGGGTCGGCGCCGGAGCGCTGGTCGAGGGCCGGAAAGCGATAGGCCGGGCGCCCCTTGACGGTGGTGAGAGTGAGCGGCGGGGCCTTCCCCAGCTCGAGCGAGGAGGAGAGGGCTTCGCGGAAGGCGTCTTCGTCGAAGCCGAGGGAGCGGCGGGAAGCCTCCATGACGCCGCGGAGGTCGTCGAGCTGGGCGGCGAGGGCTTCCTTCCGCTCGCGCGCCTCCTCGAGCTCTTCGGCGGCAAGGCGCTCGCGGTCGGAAGGTGATTCGGAATCGAGGCGGCGCGCGAGGGCGTCGGCCTCGGAGCGGCGGATGCCCCCCTCGAGAAGCGCGCCGAGGCGCTTCTCGAGGACGGCCGAGAGGCTCCCCAGTTCCTTCGCGATCGTCTCGGTCTTCTCGACGAGGGTCTTCAGCACCTTGTCTTCCGGCCGCTGCGTGAAGAAGAAGTAATGGCAGCGAACAACCTTCTCGCGCTGGAGCTGGCGGTCGATGCGGCCGTTCCGCTGCTCCATCCGGCCGGGGTTCCAGGGGACGTCGAAGTGGAAGAGGTCGGCGCAGTGGTTCTGGAGGTTGACGCCCTCGCGGGCCGAGTCGGTGGCGATGAGGATCCGGAGCGGGTGGTCGGCCGGCTCGGCGTTGAAGGCGGCCTTCAGCTCCTCGCGCGTCTCGTCGCCGAGGCCGCCGTGGAAGACGGCGATCCGTTCCTCGATCCGCGTGTCGCCGCCGCTCGCGCGGTCGACCGTGGCGAGGGCCGAGCGGAGCTGCCCGGCGAGGTAGCGCATCGTGTCGGTGTACTCGGTGAAGACGAGGAGGCGGCGGCGGTT
>JAKPXO010000103.1 GCA_029567505.1 Acidobacteriota bacterium | reverse complement strand
CCACCCGGTAGAGACCGACGATGCTCTGATCCGAGACTCCGGCCGTGTAGACAGTCCCGGGGCCGGGCGGGTCGGTGGGAATGAGGTTTCGGCCGCCCTGCTCGGGCACGCCGACGAACCTCTCGAGGCCGGTCTCCCGGTCGATGTAGCTGAACGACGTCTGGTGGTACTCGAAGGAGCCGAGCTTCTTCAGCTGCTCCTTCACCCGCCGCCGCATCTCGAGGGAGAGCTCGACGAGCTCGGCCATCTCCTCCCGGGTCGCTTCGCCGTGGGGGTGGATCAGCTTCATCAGTCCCGAGAAGGTCTTCTGCACGGCCTTGCGGTCGCGCTGGACGAGGTGGCTCCCGAAGGCGAAGTCGCGCTCGACCTTCTCCGTGAAGTTCAGCTTCCGAAGCTCGCGCAGCGCCTCGGCCAGGTAGTCGACGACGAACCCGTAGTGGCTGCTGAAGAGCTCGGGCCGCATCTTCGGGATCTCCCATCCCGGCACGTACGCGTGGAGCCGGTCGAGGAAGGCCATCGTCCGGACGTTCTCCGGCAGCGGCTCGAAGAGGTGGCTCGACTGGACGAGGACGTCCACCGGCCGGTTCGTGTTCCCAAAGAGGGCGAGGCTCGCTTCCCCGCTCGTCGCCTCTGACCCGCGCTGGAACTGACCCGACTCGCAGTAGGTCTGGAGCATCGGAATCAGCTCCTTCGGCATGTTCTTCAGCTCGGCCACCTCGTCGAAGGCGACGACGTCCCAGAGCTGCACCAGTCCCTTCTGCTTGCCGGTGACGTAGCCGAAGAGGGTCGCGACGGTGGGCGAGCCCGTCAGGAGGGCCGCGTAGGGGGAGATCTCCTGAACGACGTAGCTCTTGCCGGTGCCGCGCGGCCCGAGCTCCACGAGGTTGAAGTTGTGCTCGCAGAGCGGGACGAGGCGGAGGAGGAAGAGGAGCTTCAGCCGGCGCGTCATCTCGGCCGGCTCGTATCCCATGCTCCGGAGGACGAGGTCGATCCACTCGTCCGTCGTGAACTCCCGCCGGAGGCGCCGGTACTCGTCGAGGTCAAACGTCGCGATCTGGATCGGGGTCAGCCGCTCGATCCAGAAGGGGTTCTTTCCCTTTCCCTCCTCGTCGTACTCGAACCGCATGTCGACCTGGGCCCAGATACCCCCCATCAGGAGCCGCTCGTACTCCTTGACGTAGTGGTTCGGCACGTGGAGAAACTTGTTCCCGAAGTTCACACCTTCGCCCCAGTAGTCCGAGTCGACGAGGCGGACCTTCACCTTGTCGATGAACGAGTGCCGGCCGTTCTCCTTGACCCGGCTCTGCGCCTTCTGCCCCTCGTCGGGCCGGATGTAGTTGTTCGCGAGCGTGTCGTTGACGACCTGGAGGCCCATCTGGATCGCCGCCTCGTCCGACGAGGCGCAGTACTTGCCGAGCAGGAACTCGAGGACGAAGACCGGGACGTTCGTCCCGACCTTCACTTTCCGCACGAGGTCCTTTCGGACAACCTTCCCGCTGAAGAACCTGTTCGCCTTGTCGTCGAGGGCGTCCCGCTCCGGGACGGCCACGCCGGCCTGATCGTTCGTCATCTCAGACTCCCAGCTTCACCGGGATGAGCCCCGGGGATCGATAGAGCTCGGCGTCGGTCGCCGGGTCGAGGAGCGTCAGGCGGACTTCCTTCACCGTGTCGTCGGTGAGGAGGAGAACGAAGGCCGCCG
>JAKPXO010000093.1 GCA_029567505.1 Acidobacteriota bacterium | reverse complement strand
CGGCGGCGGCGAAGAGGCGTCGTTCCTCGCCGCCGACGAGAGGGACCCGCCAGAGGGACGGGCCCGACCGCCCGTCGGTCCTCGTGAAGAGGAGGGACTGCCCGTCCGGGAAGAACCTCGGGTGGGCGTCGCCGGGCCCGGCGGTGAGCGCCGTCTCCCCTTCGCCGCGGACCTGCTTCAGCCAGATCCGCGAGCGGCCGCCGCGCCGCGAGGCGAACGCCACGAGGCTGCCGTCGGGGGAAGCCGCGGGCTGGGAGTCGACGCCGGAGTGCGTCAACGCGCGGAGGGCGGGGGGCGGCGCCGCGGCCGGTCCTCGCAGCGCGAGCGCGCCCGCGACGCCCGCAGCCGCGCCGGCGACGACGAGGAGGGCCGGCCCGAGGGTGCGCCGGCGTCCGCCGCGTCCGCGCAGCCGGACCGTCGCGCCGGCCCGGCCGGGCTCCGCCGGAAGCGACGCGGCGTCGAGCGACTCGAGCGCGAAGGCGAGGTCCTTCGCCGACTGGAAGCGCGCCCCGCGCTGCTTCTCGAGGCACCTCCGCACGATGCGCTCGAGCTGGTGCGGGATTCCCTGCCGCAGAGACGAGAGGTCCGGCGGCTCCGAGAGGAGGATCGCGGCCATCGTCTCCACGGCGGAGCCGGCGCCGAAGGCGCGGCGGCCGGTGAGCATCTCGTAGAGGCACGTACCGAGCGCGAAGACGTCGACCCTGCCGTCGAGTTCCTCGCCGCGCACCTGCTCGGGAGCCATGTAGCCCGCGGTCCCGACGACGATGTCCGAACGGGTCTCCGGAGCGGAGGACCCACCTTTCCCGCCCAGGGGTCCGTCGTCGAGCAGCTTCGCGAGGCCGAAGTCGAGGACCTTCGTCTGCCCGTCCGCGGTGAGGAAGACGTTCTCGGGCTTCAAGTCGCGGTGGACGATCCCCTTCTCGTGGGCCGCCGCGAGGGCCGAGGCGACGTCGATCGCGATCTCCACGGCCCGTCGCGGTGCGATCGCCCCGCGACGCATGAGGTCCGCGAGCGTCGCCCCCTCGAGGAGCTCGGAGACGAGGTACGGGACGCCCGCCTCCGTCCCGACGTCATGGAGGACGACGACGTTCGGGTGGGAGAGCGCGCCCGCCGCCCGCGCCTCCAGCTCGAAGCGTCGGAACCGCTCCTCGTCCGCGCAGGCGCTCCCGGAGAGGACCTTGAGGGCGACCTCGCGACCGATCCGCGTGTCGCGCGCCCGGAAGACCTCGCCCATGCCGCCGCGGCCGATCGGGGCGACGACCTCGTAGTGCCCGAGCCGCGAGCCCGCGACGGGCGTCATTTCGGCTCGGCTCCCGGGGGCGTCGTCACGACCCGGGATGATACGGCGCGGAGCCGGCTCAGCCCCGGCCGCCGATCCCGCGGACGGCCCGCCACGCGATCCAGACCGACGCGGCGAGCCAGAGGAGGCCCCAGGCGAGCGCGGGGATCCCGGTCATCCGGGCGAGGGTCGCGGCGTCGCTCGCCGGCACCGAGCGGAGGATCAGGTCCGACGTGATGTCCCACGGCGCGTAGAGGAGGCTCGTGACGCCGAGAAGGCGGAGGACGAAGCTCGAGGCCCCCTCGGGGAGTCCGCGCGCCACGCCGAGGAGGAGGACCCCGGCCGCGAGGCCGTAGCCGAAGCCGAACGCGCTCCGTACCCAGACGAGCGTCAGGAGGAGGAGCGCGCCGCCGAGGAGGCCCGTCGCGACACGGTGCGTCCGCGGCCGGCCGCGCACGCCGAGGAGGAGGAAGAGCGCCCCGAAGAGCGCGCTCCCGAGGTAGCCCGCGGAGGAGATGACGAAGGGCCAGCCCCCCGCGGTCGTGCAGAGCCCCCCCTCGCGCGGCGAGAGCTCGATCGCCACGATCCGGCCGCCCGTCAGGACCGCCGCGAGGCCGTGCGAGACCTCGTGGAGGAGGACGACGAAGAGACGGAGCGGCCAGACGGCGAGCGTCGACCAGAACGCGTAGACGAGGAGGGCGAGGAGGAGCGGGACGAGGAGCCGCCTCGTCCCGCTCTTCGTGAAGGCCATCCGGCCCTACGCCGGGTACTTCTCGATCACCCCCGCGACGACCCGTCGCGAGAGCGCGTGGTACGTCGGGCTCGCCGCCGCGAAGATCTCGCGCGCGAGGGAACGGGTCCGCTCCGTCGCCGCGAGCGCGCCGTAGAGCGGACGCAGGTACTTCATCCGGCCGACGCGCGCGAGCACCTCCCGGATCTTCGGGAAGGCCGGCTCGTAGTCGCTCCCGGCGGCGATCGTCAGCCACTCGACGAGGAGCTCGTAGTTCCCCTTCCCCGAGAGGCCGAACGCCGCGTCGAGCGCCGCACACTCTTCGGCGGGGAGCGACCGCGGGAGCTTCTGCAGGTAGAGGAGCGTCTCGGACGCGCTCCAGCTCCCGACCTGCTCGCTCGTCGGCCGGACGCCGTTCGGCCAGCCGGCCGCGAGCGCGGCGAGCGCCTCGGCTCTCTCCGACCGGAAGACGGGGGCGTTCGCCGGGAGGCCCGGCTCGTGCAGCCAGGCGTCGGCGTTCACCGTCGCGGCCGCGCCGGGGAGCTTCTCCTCAAGGAAGGCGAGGAACTCCTCGGTCGTGATCGACTGGAAGCGGAAGCGCTTCATGTATTCGGCGAGGAACGCGTCCCACGCCGCGCGCCCGGCCGTCCGCTCGAGGAGGACGACGAGGCGCGCCCCCTTCTCATACGGGACAGAGGAGAACGCGTCGTCGGGATCGACCCCCTGCAGGTGCGTCCGGAGC
>JAKPXO010000069.1 GCA_029567505.1 Acidobacteriota bacterium | reverse complement strand
TCTCGTCGAGTCCTGGTGCAACCGTGTGGCGGCAGAGCTGCTCGTCCCGATCGACGCCCTGCGTCGCGAGGTGACGGAACGCACGCCCGCGCCCGACGCGCAGGACCTCGTCCGACGATTCAAGGTGAGTACGCTCGTGATCCTCCGCCGGCTTCTGGATCTCGGACGGCTCACGCGACGAGAGTTCGAGGATGCCTACGAGAACGAGCTCGCGAGACTCAGGAGCCTCCCACGGTCCTCCGGCGGTGACTTCTATCTCACGCAGCCGGTCCGGCTGAGCCGGCGTTTCGCACGTGCGCTGGTCGTCAGCACGCTCGAAGGGCACACGCTCTACCGTGACGCGTTCCGAATGCTCGGCATCTCGAAGACGGAGACGTTTCAGCAGCTGAGCGAGCGGGTCCTGACGCCGGCATGACCACGTACCTGCTCGACTCCAACGAGGTTCGTCCTCTGATCGCGGGCCATCCCTGAGCCCCCCTTCCGCACTCCCGCGAGCTCCAGCCGCGGATGGTGCGCGCCGACGCCTGCGGGGCCTGAAACGGGCGTCGTCCTCGACCCTGAGGACACCATTTGTCCGGGCCGAGGCACGACCCTGATCCTCGCGCGGAGCCGCCGGGGAGCTGATCCCGTCGAGCCGGCACGGCGACCCGTAGCAACAGGAGGAGCAGATGCGATACGTCCTGGGCCTCGTAACGTCCTCGAACGACACCCGTAGCGGCGAAAGCCCGGAGCTCGACTTCGTCCGCCTCACGCTCGCCGCCCGAACGATGGCCGACGCCGGCTGCACGGCTCACGGCTACCTGGTCGCCCTCGACGAGCGGGCGGCGGCCCGCGCCCGAATCTGGCAGCGCAAGTACGCCGCGCGAGACCTCGTCACGGTCCTCCTTCAGGACGCGAAGGCCGGAGAGCAGGTCCGCCCCCACGCGGTGGAGCGCTCAGACGCCATCGCTGGCGAAGCACTCCGTGCTGCCGTTCGCGAGCACGAACCCGGCGTGGTCGAAGCGGCCCCGGGGGTCGCCGTTCCTTTCGACGTACGCTGGAGCTACTTCGGCACCCTGGGCGACGACAATGCGCTGGGAGAGCATGAGGAATCGTTTGGCCCTCGGTCCTGATGCAAACATCAGGAGATACTTCGCCCCGCGAGGAGGCAGCTCGTGACTACACCCGACATCGTTCTGACATGCCCGAACTCCGCATGCAGGAAGGTCATCGCTCTTTCGTTCCGCGAGGTTCTCAACAATCGGAAGGCCACCTGCGGACGCTGCCGGGCCGTGCTCGAGTTCGACTCCACCGCGGTGAACGAGCTGAACAACGCCAAACGCGAGCACGACCGCGCCGGGGAACGCCTCGAACGCGCTTCCACCGGCCTCCTCCAGCGCGTACGGATCAAGCTGCCATGACGGCCGCGGCCTTCCTTCCCTTCTGCTTCTCCGTCTCCGGGACGCCCTACGCTCAACTGAAGCGGCGGGGTGACGTGGCTGCACCGCGGAGGTGGTCCGAGGCGGTCGTCGCGGCAACGGCCGCCGTGCCCAGGGTCACTTCGCCCTGCGAGCTCCAGGTCGTCTTCAGGCTTCCCGGCAACAAGTTCCCAGCGGATCTTCCGTACGGCTCAGATCTCGACAACCTGCTCAAGCGCCTCCTCGATGCGCTGAACGAGACGGTCTTCAAAGATGCGCGCGGCCACGACTCCGCTGTTGTCCGGCTCGTCGCTTCCAAGATCGAGGTGGCCGACGAACGGGAGGCCGGGGTCGACGTCACCATTCTTCCGGTCCCGCAGTCCTGATTCGCGAAGCCGGAATCGCCACTTTCGAGAGACTCCCGCCCTTCCGCTCCAGAGTCATCGCCTGCATGCAGCACCTCCCCGAGCCCGAAGAACAGCGCTGGATCCTCGACGGCCTCGCGAGCCTGATCCGCAGGGGCGGCCTCGCCCCGTTCGTTTCGGCGCCGATCGTCGAGACGAACCGACGCTACTTCCCCGAGGGCTACTCGCCGACGCTCCCGTCGGTCGACCGGCTTGCCCGCCGCCTGATGCAGTACGCCGGGCTCGGGGACCTCGACGTGAGGCTCGAGCCGTTCGAGCCCAAGGAAGTCGACGACGAGAGCGTCCTCGCGGACTTCCGCGGTATCGAGAAGGGGGTCGCGACGTTCGGCCTGAACGTCGAGCAGGTGGCCGACCTCGAGCCGATCGCGGGGGTGCTGGCCCACGAGGTCGCCCACGCGTTCCGGCAGCGCCGCGGCCTCGTGGTCGACGATCCGGACGAGGAGGAGCTGCTCACCGACCTGACGACGATCTACCTCGGCTTCGGCATCCTGACGGCGAACGCGCGGTGGCGTTTCCGCAAAGGCGGCGAGCTTCAGGGGGCCTACGCCGTGACGAGGTGGGTGACGACGGCGGCCGGCTACCTTCCGGCGCAGGGCTTTTCGTTCGCCCTTGCCGCTCAGCTCGTCGCCCGCGACCCCGCGCCGCGCGAATGGAAGAGAGTCCTGGCGGCGCTCGAGACGAACCAGCGGGCGTTCGCCGAGGCGGCCCTCGAGAAGCTCGCGGCGGATCGCGAACGGCTCACGACGGCCCTCGCCCTCCCCGATCGCACCGACTGGCCGCCGCCGGTGGCGCCCGATTCGATCCTCCGGCCGCTTCCTCCTCCGCCGGAGTTCGAGGAGTGGGGAGACACCGAGGAGGACACGACCTGGAACGCGGGGCACCCGGTCTTCCGGGTGCGGGAGAGCCACGTCGTCCTCTCGACCGTCCTGCCCAGCCTCATCTTCGGCATCGGGGGGATGGCGCTCACCGGTGTCCTCTGGGGCTCGCAGTTGGGCTTCTGGGCGGGTGCGGCCGGTGCCGCGATCGGCCTTCGGACGGGGCTGAAAGGGCGCTGCGACGTCTGCTCCGACCCGGCCTGCAAGGCGAAGATCCCCGAGCCCGCGGCGACCTGCCCCGGCTGCGGCGGGACAGTCGCCGGCCGGATCGACCATCCCGATCAGAGGCTCGAGGCGGAGGAGCGGCTGGGGCAGCCGAGGATGATGCGATGACCCGTCACGAACGCTCCTCGCACACGGCTCCTTCGGCCGAGACGGTGGCGGCGGCGCGGCTCTTCGACGACGGAGGGCCGTTGCTCTTCGGGGAGGAGACCGGCGACGGCTTCCCATGGACTGGAATCGTCGTCCACAGCTCGAGCTGCGACAGCCCGACCTGCAACTGCAGGGACGTCGATTTCCTCGCGCGCCCGCTCGTCCCCGACGGCGCGGCTTTCGTCGAGCACAAGGAGGTCTCTGTCCGCGGGCAGCTTGATCTCGACACGGGGAGGATCACACCAGCTGCCGAGCCCGGGGCCGCGACTCCGCAGGCGGCGCTCCTTGCACGCGTCCGTCTCCGCCTCGCGGGGGATCGGCTGGAGCTGCTCCGGGCCCGCTGGCATCGCGCGAAGCACCAGGACGACCCCGACGAGTGGAGGACGGTCGACTGGGGCCGGGTCGATCTCACCGCGAACGTCCCATTCTGCGAGGTCCTTCCGAGCCGCTGGGATCTCGCCGTCGGCTTCGAACGCCATCACTGGTGGATCTTCGACCTCTGGTGCCTGAAGCCCGGCTGCACGTGCGAGACGGTCGGCCTCAGCTTCCACCGCGACGACGGGAGCGCGCAGGAGCTCGTCGAGGTCGACCTCCCGAGACGTTCGCTCACGGGAAGGGGGACGAGCGAGACGGGCCGCGGTCTCTGGGAGGCGCTCCGAGACGACGAGGAGCTCCTCGCCGAGCTCGAGTCTCGGCGCGCGACGATCCGGCGCGTGGCCCGGCAGCTCCCCGCGTTTCTGACCCCGGCGAAGCCTGCGGCCGCGCCCGCGCCGGTCGGCCGGAACGAGCCGTGCCCCTGTGGGTCGGGGAAGAAGTTCAAGCGCTGCTGCGGCGGGGTGGCAGCCGGGCCCCGGGAACGCGGGACCACCCGGTGAGAACGACGACGACGCGCCACCCATGGCAGTTCAAGGCGCGCTTCCGCCGGCACGCCTTCGGTTGGCGGTCGCAGCCGGCGATCACGCGCGTGAAGGAGGCGGTCGCCGAGATCCGGAAGGTCGCCCGGAAGGATGGGCTGCTCGCCGCCGAGGGCGCGGTCACGTTCCTCGAACGCGTCTCCCCCGCCCTCGAACAGGTCGACAGCTCGTCGGGGGCGATCGGGACCGCCGTGCGCCACGCCATCGAGTCCCTCGTGCCCATCATCGCCAGCGCCCCCGCCGACGCGAAAACGCGCGAGGCGTGGCTCGAGCGCCTGAATGAGGCCCACGGGAACGACGAGATCCCGTACATCGAGCGCCTCGCGGATCACTGGGGTGACCTCTGCGCGTCGAAGGAGGTCGCCTCCGCCTGGGCGGACCGGCTTCTCTGGATCACGAAGCGGATCCTCGGGCCGGACAAGGAGCCGGGCGCCTTCTTCCACGGCACCTCGGCCTGCCTTTCCGCCCTCTTCCGCGCCGAGCGCTACGAGGAGCTCCTCGAGCTCCTGCGCGACGAGAAGTTCTGGCATTACCGGCGCTGGGCCGTGAAGGCGCTCGCGGCGACGGGGCGAGACGACGACGCCATTTCCCTCGCGGAATCGCTCCGTGGGCCCTGGACGAGCGACCTCGAGGTCGACTCGCTCTGCGAGGAAATCCTCCTGTCGTCCGGACGGGCCGACGAGGCGTACGAGCGCTACGCCCTGCGCGCGAACCGGGCCGGCACTTATCTCGCGGCGTTTCGGGCCGTGGTCCGGAAGTACCCCGAGAAGACCGCGGCGGAAGTCCTGGCCGGCCTCGTCGCGTCGACGCCCGGGGACGGAGGGAAGTGGTTCGCGGCGGCGAAGGAAGCCGGCCTCTACGACGAGGCCCTCGCCCTGGCCCGGCGCGCTCCCTGCGATCCGAAGACCCTGACGCGCGCGGCCCGCGACTACGCCCCGACGGAGCCCGAATTCGCGCTCAACTCGGGACTCCTCGCGCTCCATTGGCTCGTGGCGGGCTACGGCTACGAGATCACCGGCGCCGACGTCCAGGAGGCCTATCGGTCGACGATGGCCGTGGCCGAACGGCACGGCATGGGGACCGAGGTGAAGGAACGGGTCCGGACGCTGGTCGCCTCGGAGAAGACGAGCGACCGCTTCGTGTCGAAGGTCCTCGGAAGGGAGCTGCAACTGCCATGAGGGAACGGGCGCTGATCCACGTCGCGGGTCCCGCCGGCGCGGGAAAGACGTCGTGGTGAACGGACGCGGCGAGGCGGAGCGGCAGGCCGCGGCCGCGCTCGTCGAGGACGTCGGGCGGCTTCGAAAGGACGACGCGGTCTTCCACGACGTGCTGGGCTTTCGCGGAAGCAGGGTCCCCGTCACCGCCGTCGTCGCGGACCTGTCGGACCCGAAGGACCCCGGGCTGAGGAAAGCGATCGCCCGCGTGAAGCGGGCGGCGGTGCGAACGTCCTCGTAAACGCGTGCAGTGACATCATTCCGGTTCTAGAATGGTGCGGGAGGCCGCAATGCCCAGCCTCACGATCCGCGACATTCCCGAGGACCTGCACGAGAAGCTCAAGGCCGACGCCGCCGCCCAGGGTCGAAGCCTGAACAAGGAGATCCTGATCCGGCTCCGGCTCTCCACGGAGCCGCGGAAGCCTCCTGTGGACGAGCTTCTGCGGCGAGCCCGGGAGAACCGTGAGCGTATGCCCGGGGTCTGGATCACGAACGAGGTCATCAATCGGGCCAAGAGGCGGGGCCGAGCGTGATCGTCGTCGACACGAACGTCATTGCCTACCTCTGGGTCGACGGCCCCATGACCGCGAGCGCCGTGGCGCTCGCCCGGGCCGACGACGAATGGGTCGCCCCGCCCCTCTGGAGGTCCGAGATGCGGAACCTCCTCGCGACGCTTGCGAGGGCCGGCCGGTTGACAGAGCTCCAGGCCCTTCGGTCGGCCGCGAACGCCGAAAGCCAGATGCGGGGCGCCGAGCAGGTGGTCGAGACGTCCGATGTCCTCACCCTCGCGGTGCGCTCCGGCTGCTCCGCCTACGACTGCGAATTCGTCGCCCTCGCCGTCTCGCTCGGCGTCCCTTTCGTCACGTGCGACCGAAAGCTCGTGAGAGCGTTCCCGGATGTTGCGCGCCTTCTTCCCGGGAGAGTGGAGGCCGAATCGTGACCCTCCTGAAGGACCTCATCCGCGTCCCCGAGCGCGTCCACCAGGGAGACTTCGTCCTCAAGCTGACGGATGGGGTCGAGCGCCCGAAGGAGACGCTCGGGAGCTACGTCGTCACGCCGCAGCTGCGCGAGGCGTTCGACGCGGCCCTGTCGCTCGTCGGGAGCGCCGTGAAGGAGAAGACGAGCAAGGCGGCCCTCCTCCACGGGAGCTTCGGGAGCGGCAAGAGCCACTTCATGGCGGTGCTCTACCAGCTCCTGAAGCACGACGCCGACGCGCGCTCGGTGACGGAGCTCGCGCCGCTCGTCGCGAAGCACGACGCGTGGCTGGGCGGCCGGAAGTTCCTCCTCGTCCCGTACCACATGATCGGGGCGAAGAACCTCGAGTCGGCGCTCTTCAGCGGCTACGTCCAGCGCGTGAAGCTGCTCCACCCCGAGGCCCCGATCCCCGAGGTCTACCTCTCCGACCGGCTGTTCGAGGACGCGAAACGGTTTCGGGCCGATCTCGGCGACACGGCGTTCTTCGGAAGGCTGAACGCGGGAAAGGCCGGGACGGGCGGGTGGGGCGCCATCGGCGCCTCGTGGGACGCGGCGTCGTTCGAGGCGGCGCTCGTCGCTCCCCACGGCTCCGACGCGCGGGGCCGGCTCCTCTCCGACCTGACGCGCACGTTCTTCACGGCCTACCAGGACGTCCTGGCCGGCTCGGGCGAGGGCTTCGTGCCGATCGACGTCGGCCTGTCGAACCTCTCGCGGCACGCAAAGTCGCTCGGCTACGACGGCCTCGTCCTCTTCCTCGACGAGCTGATCCTCTGGCTCCTGACGCAGATCGCCGACGCGGCGTTCGTGGAGCGCGAGGGGGCCAAGCTCGTGAAGCTGGTCGAGTCGGGGACGCACGAGCGGCCCGCGCCGATCGTCTCGTTCGTGGCGCGCCAGCGCGACCTGAAGGAGCTGGTGGGCGACTTCATCCCGGGCTCTCAGAAGCTGAGCCTGGCCGACGCGCTCCGGTACATGAACGACCGGTTCTCGCTGATCCGGCTCGAGGACCGGAACCTCCCGGCGATCGTCGAGAAGCGGCTCCTCGCTCCGAAGGACGAGGCCTCGCGGCAGCTCCTCGAGCAGGCCTTCGCGGAGACGGACCGGCTGCGCCCGGAGGTGATGGCGTCGCTCCTCGGGAAGAAGGGGGACCGGGCCGCGTTCCGGGCGGTCTACCCCTTCTCCCCCGCCCTCATCGACACGCTCGTCGCCGTCTCGTCGCTGCTGCAGCGCGAGCGGACGGCCCTGAAGCTCCTCTCGCAGCTCCTCGTCGCGCAGCGCGAGCGGCTGAAGCTGGGCGACCTCGTCCCGGTCGGCGACCTCTACGACGTCCTGGCCGAGGGGGACGAGCCGTTCTCGCAAGAGATGAAGGCGCACTTCGACGAGGCGAAGAGGCTCTTCACGACGAAGCTCCTCCCCATCCTCGAGAATGGGAACGGGATGAGCCGGGCCGAGGCGCACTCCCGCCCGGAGGGAGACGTCGCCGCGCGGAAGCTCCGCGCCGAGGAGCGGCTCGTGAAGACGCTCCTCCTCGCGGCCCTCGCGCCCGAGGTGGAGGCTCTTCGCGACCTTTCCGCGGTGCGGCTGAACGCCCTGAACCACGGGTCGATGACGGCGCCGATCGCCGGGGGCGAGGTGCAGGCGGTGGCGCGACGCTGCCGCGACTGGGCCGCGCAGGTGGGGGCCATCCGCGTCTCGGACGACACGGCGAACCCCGTCGTCTCGGTGAAGCTGACGGGGGTCGAGGTCGACGCGATCCTCGAGAAGGCGCTCGCGGAGGACCGGCCCGGGAACCGGCGCCAGAAGCTGCGGGAGCTCCTCTTCTCGTCCCTCGGGATCACGGCCGGCACGAACGAGATGTTCGTGAGGCACGAGGTGATCTGGCGGGGCACGCGGCGGTCGTTCCTCGTCGACTTCCAGAACGTGAGAGAGGTTTCCGACGACGTCCTGCGGGTGAAGGGAGAGGAGTGGAAGCTCCTTTTCGACTACCCGTTCGACGAGGCGGGGCGGACGCCCGCGGACGACCTCGCACGGCTGGAGACGTTCCGGCAGAAGGGCGAATCGTCGCAGGTGGTCTGCTGGATCCCGCGGTTCTTCAGCCGCGAGGCGCAGGCCGACCTCGGGCGCCTCGTCATCCTCGACCACCTCCTCAAGGGAGACCGGCTCCGCCAGAACACGCCGGACCTCTCCGACGTCGACCGGGCCGCCGCCCGGGCCGAGATGGAGAACCTCCAGTCGCAGCTGACGGCGCGCCTCCGAAACGACCTCGAGCTGGCCTACGGCCTGCGGACGGAGCCCGGCTCCCGGCGCATCGACGCCACGCACGAGCTGGACCGGGCGATCGAGTCGCTCGACCCGTCGTTCTCGCCCCGGCTCCCCGTCGCCGCGAACCTGGGCGAAGGGCTCGGGAAGGTCATCGACCAGCTCCTCGCGCACGTCTATCCGGGACACCCGCTCTTCGAGGAAGAGCTGAAGCCCGCGCTCGTCCGGAAGGTGGCGGAAGAGGTCCGGAGGGCGGCGGAAGCCGTGGACGGCCGGATCGACGTGGAGAAGCCGCTGCGCGACGCGCTGCGGAAGGTGGCGATGCCCCTCGAGCTCGGCACGATGCACGAGTCGGCTTTCGTCCTCGGCCGCACCTGGGCGAACCACTTCGAGCGGAGGATCGGCGAGCAGCCGGGCGAGCTGACCGTGGCGATGCTCCGGAAGTGGATGGACGAGCCGAAGCCCAAGGGGTTGCCGAGGGAGCTCCAGGACCTGGTCATCCTGGTCTTCGCAGATCAGTCGCAGCGGACCTTCTTCCTGAGCGGCGCGCCGTTCAAGGTGGACGTCGGCCCGATTCGCGACGAGCTCGTCCTTCGCTCGCAGCAGCTGCCACCGGAGGACACCTGGCGCAGGGCCTCCGAGCGGGCGAACGTCGTCTTCGGCTGGGCCGGTGGGAGCCACCGGACGGCCGCGAACGTCGCGAGCCTGATCGAGGCGCTCCGGAAGCGGGAGGGCGAGCTCAGAGAGGCGGCCCGGACGCTCCGGGACGTCCTCCTCGGAAGGCTGCAGACGCGTGGGATCCCGGAGGCCGAGTCGTCCCGCTTCGCCACGGCCCGGGCTGCCGTCGACCTCCTCGAGGCCGTGCGGAAGGCCCCGGAGACGCAGGTCTGCGAGGCCTTTGCCGGAATGCCGGTCCCGGCCTCCGAGCAGGCCCTCGCGCGCTCCCTCAGCTCGGCAGCCGACGTCGTCCGCGCTCTGGGGGACACGCGGTGGGAAGCCCTCGACCAGGCGCTGCGGCTGTCGGGAAGGTTCCTGGTCGCCGCGGAGGCGCTCTCGTCCGAGGTGGACGAGGCGCTCCGGAAGGACGAGCTCGCCGTCGGCCTGCGGAACGTCCTCGAGACCGCGGAGAAGCGCGCGCTGAAGCTGACGGGCGACTACCTCGCCTCGACGAAGCCGGCGCCGGAGACGAAGGAGCCACCGCTTCCGCCACCTTCTCCCGGGGTCGAGCGAGCCGGCTCCCGCGTCGTCGTCGAGGAAGACTCGCGAGAGGTGGGCGATGCCGCCTCCGCGCGGCGCCTCTTCAGCGAGCTGGAGACGAAGCTGTCGAAGCAGCCGGGTACCCGGCTGAAGCTGAGGTGGACGATCGAGCGGGAGGGCGGGAAGCGTTGACCTCTCTCCCGACCCCGACGCACGTCGCGCGGCTCGTTTCGAGCGTGAGGAAGAAGCTCCCGGCCGCGCGGAGCATCGGGGTCCGGTATGAGGGACGCTGGAAGGGGCCCGAGACGCTCGACGTCGGAGACGGCCCCGCGCGCGTCGCGTGGTGCCCGTCCGCGCTCTCCGCGCGGGAGGCGCTCTCCGCGACCAGCCGGGACGAAACCGTCGTCCTCCTGACCGACCGGACCCCAGAGGACCTGGGCGCCGACGTCCTGGCCCGGCTCGCGAAGGGAAAGCTCTTCTCGGTGGTCCCGTGGGAGATCCTCCAGGACCTCTTCGGGGCCGGAGGTCTGGACCGTCGGCTCCTGCACGAGCGCTGGATGGCGGACGCGCTGCTCGAGGCCGCGCCTCCGGAGGGCTTCCCGCCCTCGCCCACCGGCTTCCTCGACGCGGACACGGCCTGGGGCGCCTACCTCACGAGGGGCCTCGGGTTCGCGTCGGGCGCGCCCGACGCACGAGGCCTCGTCGAGTGGGCTTCGGACGCCGGGTGCGTCGCCCGCTTTCGGTCGGCTTCATCCGACGCGCGTGCCGCCGTGGGGCGGCGGCTGGCGGAGACGATCGGGCCACTGGCGACTCCGGTGCTCCTCGCCGCGGAAGCGGCGGCGTCCCCGGCCGACGCCCTGACGATCGGGCTCGTCTGCCGCATCCTCTTCCACCCTGAGGCGCGCACAGTTTCCGGGCTCCGGTCCGCGGCCGTGCGCCTCGAGCCGATGCTCGGAGGAGTCTCCCTTCCGCCCGAGGTCGGAGCGCGATGGGCCGACGAAGCGGAGGCGCTCCTCTCCGCGCGGTGGAAGGAGCTCCCTTCGAGCGTTCGCTTCGCGACGTGGAAAGCCGCGCTGGACCGCGCGGACGCGCTCCTGGCCGCTCTCAAGGGGCAGGCCGGGGCCTTCCTGAGCGACGTCCTTCCGTCGTCTCTCGAGCAGCGGCTCCGCCTTACCGGTGCCGCCCTCTCGGCCGGCCTCTCTTCCGGCCGATTCGACCTGGCCGCGCTCCCGCGGTTGCGGACGGACGTGGCGAGACACCTCCTCGCCAGCCAGAACCCCGAGAGGGCAGACGCGGTGGACGCCGCCTGCCGCCTCGCGCGCTGGATCGACGGGCAGGCCGGGAGTCGGCGGGCTTCGACCTTCTTCGGCCACTGCCGGGAGTTCGTCGATTCGAGCAGCTACGTCGACGCGGCGCGTGCACGCCTGTCGATCGCCGAGAGCGTCGCCGACCTGGCGAGCGCGTACCGCGCGCTGCTCACTCGCCTGACCGAGCTGCGCGAGGTCGAGAATCGAGCGTTCGGCGCCGAGCTCGCGAGGTGGTGCTCCGCGCCCGGGTCATCGACCTCGGAGATACCGGTCGAGGAGGCCCTCCGGCGCGTCGTCGCGCCGATCGCGCACGGACGACCCGTTCTCCTCGTCGTCCTGGACGGGATGAGCTACGGCGTCTTCCGGGCGCTCGCACCGGACCTCGTCGGGGCGGGCTGGAAGGAGCTGGCCCCCGAGGCCATCGGGCGACGGCTGTCGGCCCTTTCGGCCGTACCGTCCGTCACGGAGGTGTCGCGGGCGAGCCTCCTCTGCGGGGCACTCGCGACCGGCGGGAGCGCCGAAGAGAAGACCGGTTTCTCGAAGCAGCCGGACCTGCTCGCCGCCTGCCGGGCGAAGCGGCCTCCCCTCCTCTTCCACAAGGCCGACCTCGCGGGGCCCGGCGGCGCGGGGGTCTCGCCCCGTGTCCTCGAGGTCGTGGAGGCGCCGGAAAACCGTGTCGTCGCGGTCGTCCTCAACGCCGTGGACGACCACCTCCTGAAGGGCGACCAGCTGCACGTTCGGTGGTCGCTCGCGGCGCTCCAGCCGCTTCGCGCCCTGCTCGACGCCGCGAGCGCCGCGTCTCGGGTCGTGATCCTGACGGCGGACCACGGGCACGTCGTGGAACGCGACCTGGCCGCGCGACCGTCTCCGGACTCGGGGGAACGGAACCGTCCGGCCACCACTCCGCCCCTGGACGACGAGGTCGTCATCGAGGGGCCTCGGGTTCCGGCGACGTACGGCGGGAAGGTCGTCGTCCCGTGGAGCGAGAGGGTCCGGTACGGGCAGAAGAAGAACGGCTACCACGGCGGAGCGACGCCGCAGGAGATCGTCGTCCCGCTCGCCGTCTGGGTCGCGACGGAGGAGCGCCCCGCGGGCTGGGAGCTCCTCGGCCCCGACCTGCCGGCCTGGTGGGAGCCGGAGGCGGCCGCGCCGGCCCCATTGCCCGAGGTGACGAGGAGGGCCGCCACGACGAAGGGGGCCGCGACAGCGCAGCTCGAGCTGCCCGTCGCCGATCACGACTGGATCGGTCGCCTCCTCGCGTCGGACGCATACGCGGACCAGAAAGGGCTGCACGGAAGGCTCCAGGGTGCAGACGAGCACGTCCGGGCGCTCCTTGCAGCGTTGGAGAGCTTCGGCGGGCAAGCGACGAAGGCGGCTCTCGCTCGGAAGATGGACCTTCCCGCGTTCCGGCTCGCAGCGCTCCTGCCGGCCGTCCGACGGCTGCTGAACGTCGACGGATACCCGGTCCTCTCGGTGGACGACGCCTCCGGCACCGTCACACTGAGCCGTGGCCTCCTCGAGGCCCAGTTCGACCTGCGGTGACGAAATGGAGAAGTGCACGTGATCAGCCCGCAACGACGCGCCGACCTCCTCGACGCTCTCCGGCGGGGGACGGTCCCGCGTAACGGCCTGGAGCTTCTCGCCGTAGGTCTCGGCCGCTTCGAGGGCGTCCTCGAGGAGGAGCTCTCGCGGGTCCGCGCCGGGGGGAGCGGGTTCAAGGCGGTGCGCGGCGAATACGGGAGCGGCAAGACGTTCTTCGCCCGCTGGCTGCAGGAGAGGGCTCGGAAACTCGGCTTCGCGACGAGCGAGGTGCAGGTCTCGGAAACGGAGACCCCGCTCCACCAGCTCGGCACAGTCTACCGGCGGCTCGTCGAGCGCCTCGCCACTGACGACGTCCCCGAAGCCGCGTTCCGCTCGGTGATCGACGGCTGGTTCTTCGCCCTGGAGCAGGACGTCCTCGCCGAAGGGCAGCTGGAGCCGGGCGACAACGAGGGGCTCCTCGAGGCGACCGCGGGGCTCATGGAGAAGCGGCTCTCCGCCATCAGCCGGACGGCGCCTGCGTTCGCGGCGGCGCTCCGGGCCTATCGCCGGGCCCTCGCCGACGGCGAGACGGAGATGGCCGAGGGGCTCGTCGCGTGGCTCGCGGGCCAGCCGAACGTCGCCGCGAAGGTGAAGCGCTACGCCTTCGTGAAGGGCGAGGTCGACCACTTCACCGCGATGGGGTTCCTGCAGGGGCTCCTCGTCGTATTGCGCGATTCGGGCTTCTCGGGCCTCGTCTTCGTTCTCGACGAGGTGGAGACGCTCCAGCGGATGCGCGGCGACGTGCGCGACAAGGCGCTCAACGCCCTACGTCAGCTCGTCGACGAGGTGGACGGCGGGAGGTATCCGGGTCTCTACCTCGCCGTGACGGGGACGCCCGCTTTCTACGACGGGCCGATGGGCGCCCACCGGCTCGCGCCGCTCGCCCAGCGCCTCCACGTCGACTTCTCGGGAGAGGCGAGGTTCGACAACCCCCGCGCCGTGCAGATCCGGCTGCAGGGCTTCTCCCGGGCGCTCCTCGAGGAGGTCGGGCGGAAGGTGCGCGACCTCTTCGCGGAAGGCGCGGCCACAGAGGCGCGGGTGAGGGTGCTGGCCGACGACGACTACCTCGCGTCGCTCGCCGCAGCCGTCACGGGCGAGCTCGGAGGGAAGGTTGGCGTCGTCCCGCGGATCTTCCTGAAGAAGCTCGTCGCCGAGGTCCTCGATCGGGTCGACCAGTTCCCCGACTTCGACCCGCGCAGGGACTACCGGCTGACGCTCGCCGAGGCCGAGCTGACCCGCCAGGAGCGGAGCGCCCGCGCCGCCCGCGACCCGGACGAGATCGAGCTCCCCGCGTGACGGAGCCGTTTGAGCGGCTGCACCCGGCCGTCCAGCACCACGTCGTCAACTCCCTCGGCTGGGCGAGCCTCCGGCCCCTACAGAGCCTCTCCATCGAGCCCGTTCTGGCGGGCGACCACGCGCTGCTCCTCGCGCCGACGGCGCAGGGAAAGACCGAGGCGGCGTTCCTCCCGCTTCTCTCGAGGATGCTGACGGAGGAGTGGAGGGGGCTGTCGCTCCTCTACGTCTGCCCGCTCCGTGCCCTGCTGAACAACCTCCATCCCCGGCTCGAGAGATACGCAGGGTTCGTCGGGAGGCGGGCCGGCCTCTGGCACGGGGACGTCGCCGATTCCGTCCGGCGGCGGATCCTCTCCGACCCGCCGGACGTCCTCCTCACGACTCCCGAGTCGATCGAGGTGATGCTCACGTCGCGCCGGGTCGACCGGCCCTGGCTCTTCGGGAACCTCCGGGCGGTCGTCATCGACGAGCTGCACGCCTTCGCCGGAGACGATCGGGGATGGCACCTCCTGTCGGTGCTCGAGCGGGTGGCCCGATTCGCGGGGCGGGACGTCCAGCGGATCGGGCTCTCGGCCACGATCGGCAACCCGGAGGCGCTTCTCGACTGGCTCGCGGGCTCGAGCGCCGGGACGCGCCGCGTCGTCGCAGCGCCCCAGGGCCCGGCCGCCGACGCCGACGTGAAGGTCGACCACGTCGGGAGCATCGAGAACGCCGCCCACGTCATCTCGCGGCTCCATCCCGACGAGAAGCGGCTCGTTTTCTGCGACAGCCGCTCCCGGGTCGAGGACCTGACGTACGCCCTCCGCGAGGCCGGCGTCGAGGCCTGGGCCTCGCACAGCTCGCTCTCGGCGGCCGAGCGGCGCCAGGCGGAGGCGGCATTCGCCGAAGGGGGAAGCTCGGTCATCGTCGCCACGAGCACGCTCGAGCTGGGGATCGACATCGGCGACCTCGACCGCGTGATCCAGGTCGATGCCCCCGGGACCGTCTCCTCTTTCCTCCAGAGGATGGGGCGCACCGGAAGGCGCACCGGGACGCACCGCAACTACTTGTTCCTGACGACGAGCCGCGACTCGCACCTCGTCGCCTGCGGTCTCGTGAAGCTGTGGGCGAGAGGCTTCGTCGAGCCGGTCGTGCCGCCGGCGTCGCCCGTCCATATCCTGGCGCAACAGATCCTCGCGCTGACTCTCCAGAACGGGGGCCTTTCTCGCGGAGGGTGGCGCGAGTGGCTTCAGGGGATGCCCGGCTTCAGGGCACTGGCGGACCCGAACTACACGATTCTGGACCTGACCCCGCGGCTTCCAGTCTGCTCGATGGGCGAGCGGATCGAGGGGCACCTCGTGGAGACGGGGTTCCTGTTCGACGACGAGGGGGTCCTGTCGTTCGGCCCCGAGAGCGAGGCGAGCTTCGGCGGACGGAGGTTCCTCGAGCTCCTGTCCGTCTTCTCGTCGGATCCGCTGTTCTCCGTAAGGTACGGGTCGGAGGACGTCGGACGGGTCGACCCGGCGACGTTCCAGCTCGCCCGCGAGCGAGCGGCCGTCCTCCTCCTCGGCGGACGGCCCTGGCGCGTCACCGGGCTCGATTGGAAGGAGCGTATCGCCTGGGTGGAGCCCGCGCAGGAGGAAGGGCGTTCCCTCTGGCTCGGCTCTGGCGCACCCCTCTCCTTTGCCCTCTGCCAGGCGATTCGCGACGTCCTCGTCGACCCGACGAGCGCTCCTGGTCTCACGAGGCGCGGCACGGAAGCGCTTCAGAGCGCCGTCGACCTCTTCCCCACGCTCGCGTCGGAGACGACGACTCTCGCGCTGGAGGCGCCCGAGAAGGTCCGGTGGTGGACGTTCGCCGGCCTCCGCGCGAACGCCGCCCTCGCCGAGCGCCTCGCCGAGCAGGGCCTGAGCGTCACCTCCCGGGACAACTTCGGGATCACGCTGCGCGAGCGGAGCACGGCCGCCGTTTCTCTCGCGCTCGAGAGGCTGCGATCTGCGTCGGTCGACCCTGCCCCGGCCTCTCTCGTCGCGGAGGCGCTCGACGGGCTCAAGTTCGCGGAGTGCGTGCCGAAAGACCTCGCGACGGCGATGCTTCGCGCGAGGCTGGCCGATCCGGAGGGCGTCGACGGCGTCGCTGCACGTCCGGCCATCGCCGCCGAAGGGCCGCCGCCGCTGCCCGCGCCCCCCTACTCGATCCCGTAGTCGACCTCCGTCCGACGCACCTTCCAGGCCGCGAACGCGAGGAGCGCCGCGGTGAAGAGGAGCGGGACGGGGATCGAGACCCAGACGGGGAGCGGCTCGCCGAGGATCGCGAGGAAGCTCTCGGGGACCCGGACCGGCGTCAGCGAGAGGAGGTAGTGGATCAGGCCGAGCCGCTTGAGCCCCTCGGGGAGGAGGAAGTTCAGGTGCTCCCACCCCCAGAACGCGAGCGCCGGGAAGATCGGGTTCTTCACCCACTGGCCGAACGCGAGGAAGACGGCGCCGTAGGCGGCGCAGGCGAGGGTCGCGACGAAGACGTAGGCGACCATGCGCCCGGCGCCCCCCGCGCCGAGGTGCGCGAGCATCGCGGGCCGGCCCGAGTCCGAGAGGAGGAGGAGATAGGAGGCGGCGGAGGTGAGGCCGAAGAGCGTCGCGGTGACGGCGCAGGCGGCGAGGTACTTGCCGAGGAGGACCACCTCGCGGCGGACAGGAGCGAGGAGGAGGTGGTGGAGCGTCTTGCCGATCTGCTCGCCGCGCACGAGACCGCCGAACGTGAAGAGGCACCCGAAGTAGAGCGTCCCCTGGAGGATGAGATTCTGGAAGACGAAGGCGAACGCGTTCTCGGCTCGTCCGGCCGTGAGGGGCGTGTTCCGTGCCGTGAGGCCGACGATCGCGAGGAGGAGCGGCGCCAGGGCGAAGAAGAGCGTCGCCCGCCCCTCCCGGCCGCGGAAGAGGCGCCTCAGCTCGAGGCGAACGACGGCGCCGAGCTGGCGGAGGCGGACGTCGCGCGTCATCCCCCCTCCTCCCCTTCGATCAGGTAGCGATAGACGGCCTTCACGTCGTCGTCGGCCGGGGTCACCGTCTCAACCTCGAGGCCGTCGGTGACGACGGCCTCGTTTAGGGCCAGGAAGAAGCGGTCGGGCGTCCTCGTCCGGGCCAGGAGTCCGCGTGCATCCTCGTGGAGCTCGACCTCGGTGACGAGCCCGTCCGCGAAGAGGCGCGCCGCGAGGGCGCCGGGCCGGTCGCAGCGGACGAGGACCTGCATCGGCCGCTCGACGACCTCCTCGCGCAGGCCGTGCGACTCCCCTTCCGCGACGACGTAGCCCGACTTCACGAGGACGACGCGGTCGGCGAGGAGGTCCACCTCGTGGAGGATGTGGCTCGAGACGACGACGTGCTTCCCCTCGGCCGCGAGGTTCCGGAAGAGGTCCAGGACCTCCGCCCGGGCCATCGGGTCGAGGCCGTTCAGCGGCTCGTCGAGGAGGAGGACGCGCGGATCGGGAGCGATCGCCGCGGCGAGGCGGAGCCTCTGCTTCATTCCCTTGCTGTAGCCTGCGACCTTCCGACCGGCGGCGTCGACGAGCCCGACCCGCTCGAGGGCCTTCCCGGCGAGCGCCCGCGCGGCCGCCCGGCCTTCTCCGCGGAGCGAGAGGACCCCCTCGAGGAACGTCCAGCCGGTCGCCCCCGCGGGGAACGCCTCGAAGCAGGTGCAGTAGCCGCAGGCCGCAAAGAGCCGTTCGGGATCGTCCGGCGGGATGCCGAGGACACTCACCCTCCCGCGCGTCGGCCGGATGAGGCCCGTCGCGAGGTTCATGAGCGTCGTCTTGCCGGAGCCGTTCGGGCCGACGAGCCCGGTGATGCCCGGCGGGATCGAGAGCGTCACGCGGTCCACTCCGAGGACCTCGCCGTAGAACTTCGAGACCTCCTCGAAGACGAGGAGGTCCGTCCCTGGCGTTGCGCTCACCGGACCACCTCGAACGCCTTCAGCTTTCTCCGGAGGAGGAGAAGCGCGAGGACCGTCGCCGTGAGGAGGCTCGCCCACGCCCCGCCGAGCGGGATCCCCGCGCGGACCGGGATGCCGAAGAGCCCCTCCAGGACGCGCCCCCACGCGAGGCCGACGTTCAGGACGCCTCCCCACTCGACGTCCAGCATCTCGTTCAGCGCCTGGCCGAAGACCGCCGGGACGACGCCGAGGCCGATGAGGAGGCCGCGCGCGACGGCGCGGTTCCGCACCCAGGCGGAGACCGCCATCGAGACGAGCGAGAGGAAGACGACGAGGAGGAGAGACCCGAGGAGGATCGAGGCGGCGATACCGGCGTGCCCGGCGATCCACGCGCTCTCGGCGAGCGAGGCCTGGAGGACGAAGACGAGGAGGAGAGGCACCCAGGTGATCGCCGAGAGAAGCGCCGCGAGGACGAGGAGCTTGCCGAGGACGTACTGCCAGCGCGAAATGGGGCGCGAGAAGTAGAGCGGAAGCGCTCCGTTCACGAGGTCGGGCGAGACGAGGGAGGGGCCGACGAAGAGTGTGAGGGCGAAGGCGAAGTACGACTGCGCCACGAGGAGCCAGCCGAAGAACTGCGCGTCGATCGGGAGCGGGATCCCCCCGGCAAACGGCGTGTTCACGAGGGCGGCAATGTTGTGCTTCAGCCAGACGAGGACGAGAGCTCCAGCGGGGACGAGGAACGCCGAGGTGAACGCCCCGGTGACGAGCTTCCCCGCGAACGCCTCCTTCCAGGCATAGCGCGGCAGGACGAGGAGCCGGGTGAGGGTCGACGTCGGCGTCCCCTCGAACGGGCGGAAGCGGCGCGTCCGGACCGTCATCCGCCGTTCTCCATCGCCCGCTGGAAGATCTCCTCGAGCGAGTCGCGCTGGTACGCCAGGTGCCGGAGCTGGACGCCGCTCTCGCCGGCGAGGCGGTAGAGCTCGCGGGGCCCGACGCCGTCGGGGAGGACGACCTTCAGCCGTCGGCGGATGCCGGGCGCCACCGCGCAGCCGAGGCCGGCGAGAGCCCCGGCGAAGTCGCCGTTCCCGCCCACGGCTTCGAGCTCGACGAGGCGGCGGTTCGCGCGACGCTCCGCCTCGAGGTCGCAGAGCGCGGCGATCCGGCCGTCCTTCAGGATGAGGACCTCGTCGCAGCACTCCTCGACGTCGCGCAGGAGGTGCGACGAGAGGACGACGCGGATCTCCCCCGCCTCGCGGATCTCCTTGATGAGCCGGATCATCCGCTGACGCGCCGGCGGGTCGAGGCCGTTCGTCGGCTCGTCGAGGAAGAGGACGCGCGGGCCGTGGGCGATCGCCTGCGCGAGCTTGGCGAGCTGCTTCATCCCGAGCGAGTAGGTCTCGAGGTTCCGGTAGCGGACCTCGCCGAGGCCGACCGAGAAGAGCGCCTCGTGGGCCCTCTCGAGCGCCTCGGCGCGCGGGAGGCCCGAGAGCTCCGCGAACATCGCGACGGTGCGGACGCCCGAGATCCCGGCGACGAAGGCGTCGTTCTCGGGCATGTAGCCGACCGCCCGGCGCACCTCACGGCTCTCCCGCACGACGTCGAAGCCCGCGAGGCGAGCCGCTCCCGACGACGGGCGGAAGAAGCCGAGGAGCGTGTGGAGGAGCGTCGTCTTCCCGGCGCCGTTCGGCCCGAGGAGGCCGATGGCCCGGCCGGCGAGCGTGCCCGTCAGGTCCCGGAGCACGTCCCGCCGGCCGAGCCGCACGGAAAGGCCGTCGAGCTCGAGGAAGGCGGTCACCGGCCTCCGATCGGGGGCGCGCCGAAGCCCGCCCCGGCGGCGACCAGCGAGGTCAGCTCGGTCAGGCCGACGCCGGAGGAGCCGAAGACGACGCGCGTCGGCTCGGCCCGGGCCCAGGCGAGCGAGGCGCCGGAGCCGGAGAGCTCGGAGGCGGCCGAGCCGGGCGCGGCGCCGACGGCGTTCGCGAGGGCTCCGAGCGCGCCGCCGACGTCCTGGAACGCGAGCATCGAAAAGTCGAGCGGCCCGTCCTTCGGCAGGAGCGAGACGAGCTTCGGCGCCGTGAGCAGCGTGTCGCCCGTCGCGTGCGCCTCGGCGGCGCGGACGAGGAGCGCCTTCTCCGGGGCGACGACGAGGTAGCCGTCCACGAACGTGTACTGTAGACGAGAGGGAGCCGTTCCGATCACGAGGGAGTGGACCGTCAGGCCCGAGGCCGTCTCGGTCGCGAGCGAGACGCCCGGCCTCCCCGCCTTCCGTGCCTCGGCGTCGGCGAGGGAGACGAGCTTCACGATCGTGGCCTGGAGGCGCGCGGGGTCGTAGACCTCGACGACGAGCTTCAGAGCGGGCGTCGGGAGGAGCGGACCGTCGACGGCGAGCGCTGCGTCTCCGCCGAGCGCGGCGGCGAGGTCGTCCCGGAGGCGGAAGCCGAGCTTCGCTTCCACCTCGGCGAGCTTCGCCGGGAACTCGGGATGGCCGGCGGTCAGCATCGCGAAGAGGTCGTCGACGAGGAGCGACGGCTCCTTCGTCACGACGGCGACCGCGCCGGAGGCGCTCGAGGAAACGAAGGAGAGCGCGCCCATCGGGGCGGGAGGGGCGATCCAGGCGGCGAGCCCGCGGCGCTCCGCGCCGAAGGTGAGCGCCGCGCGGCCGCTCGAGGTGCCCGCCGCGGAGCGCCGCTCCACGATCAGGTGCTCGACGTCGGCAAGCCCGCTCATCCGGAGGAGCGCGCCGCCTTCCGCGTCCGCCCCGGAAGCGGCCCGGGAGAGGAGCGACTTCGCGTCGACGCCGACGAGGAGGTCGACGCCGTCGCGGTAGGCCTCGGCGAGGCGGGCGTGGAACGTCCCGCTCCGGAAGCCGTCCGTCGCGGTGATCGCCGTCTCGAGGCGCGCGAGCGCGCCGGCGTTCGGGGCCGCCGCGAGGAGGTCGTCCCGGAGCCAGAGGTTGAGCGCGTCCTCGGCCGCCTCGGCCGGGCTCCCGACGATCCGGACCTTCGCGCCCGCGCCGGCGCGTGCGATCTCGGCCTCGACGAACTCGCGGAAACCGGGGCGGACGACCGTCGTCAGCGCGACCGGCGCGCCGGGGTGGCCGGAGGCGTCCTTCGCGATCCCGACGGCGACCTCGTCGCCGAGGTAGGAGCCCCAGGCCCGGAGCGTGTCGAGGAGCGTCTTCACCTCGGCCTGCCGCTCCGCGGCGCCCGGCCCCTCGCTCCACCAGGAGGCGAGGACGGGGTTCGCGGCGAGGCGCGGCGCGAGGGCGTCGTAGAAGTCGGCCACGGTGCCGGAGATGTTCGGGAGCGCGGCGTAGACGACGGTTCCGTCCGGCATCGCGTCGAGGAGCCGAGTCGAGGTTCGGCCCGCCCAGGCGGCCGGAACCGCCGCGAGCTGCTTCTGCACGCGGGCCACCTCACCCGCGAGCTCGAGGAGGGCGACGCGGTCGCGGCTCCACCCGAACTCCTCCTCGAGGGAGACCCGGGCGACGATCCCTTGCGTCGCCGCCTGGTCACCGCCGTGGAGGACCTTCTCGCCCGCGCCGTCGTCGACGTGGACCTCTCCCTCGAGGACGGAGACGCGCGTCCCCTTCGCTCCCTTCGCGACGGCGAAAACCGTCCCGGTGACGGAGACGAGCGAGTCGTCCGTCCTCACGAAGAGGTGCCCGGTCCGCTGCTTCGCCGCCTGGACGATGACGCGCCCTCGCGCGAGGGAGACGGTCGTGCCGCCCGCGCCGCGCGCGATGGAGACCTGGGAACGATCGGCGAGCTCGACGCGGGAGCCGTCGGCGAGGACGAGGACGGCGCCACCGGACCGGCCCGTCCGGACCTGCTGCCCGCCCGCGAGCTCGGCGCCCGGCGCGAGGGGACGCCCCTCGGCCGGGAGGAGGAGGAGACCGTCGACGACGTCGACACGGGCGACCGGTCCGGCGGCGGCGCGGTGGGAGACGAGCCAGAAGGTCCCGAGCGCCGCCGCGAGGACGACCGAGGCGGCGAGGGCCCAGGCGCCGTACGGCCGGCGGCGCGCCGCCGGGGCGGCGGGCGCCGCGGACGGGGTCCCCTCGCGGAGGTTCTTCAGCGCCCTCCGGCATGGGACGCAAGAGCGCGTGTGGTCTTCGACGAGGAGCGCCCGCACCGGCGAGAGGCTCCCCGCGAGGAACGCGGGAAGGAGTACCTGGAGGTCGGCGCAGCTCCGGAAGACGGCCGGCGCCTCTTCGGCGGCGGCGGGCGCGGCCGGGGCGGCCGCCTGGACGGTCGGCGCAACGCGCGCGAGCGCGGCGTCGACGGCGGCGGGATCGGGATCCTGGGTACGGACGGCCTCGACGGCCTTCTCGAAGATGTCGTCTCTCATGACGGGCCTCCCCCTTCGGCGAGGAGCTCCTTTCGGAGCTGGGTTCGGGCGCGGAAGAACTGGACGGCGACGGTCGCGGGGGACGACCCGAGCAGGTGTGCCACCTCGCGGTTCGGGAGCCCCTCGAGCGCGCGGAGGACGAAGACCTCCGCGGGGCGGGGAGCGAGCTTCCCGAGCGCGCGGCGGAGGCGGCCCCGGAGCTCGCGGGCCTCGGAGGCGGCGTCGGGAAGCGGCTCCTTCGCGAGGAACGCGTCGGCGCGCTCCTCGATCGGGACCGTTCCCGCCGCCGACCGCCGGGTCCTCACGAGGTCGAGGGCCCCGTTCACGGCCGCGCGCTGGAGGTAGCCGCGGGGCTCGGCGCCGAGCCGCTCGGCCTTCCCCGGCGAGGCGAGGCGGAGGAAGACGGTCTGGAGGACGTCCTCGGCGTCGGCCGCGCTCCCGGCGACGCGGAACGCCGTCCGGAAGACGAGGTCGCCGTACTCCCGGAAGAGCGCCTCGAGAGGTGTCGGAGGAACGGGCCGGGGAACCGGTCTCGCCGCGCTCACGGGTGCCTCCTGTCTCGGGTCATCACCCATGAAACGGACCTCCTCCCGAATCCTTAACGGACTCTTCCCCGGAGACGTTCCCCGGGTCCGGGCGCGGGCGGGGTCGATCCTAGAATGCGCCTCCCGAAGGGAGGACCCGATGAAGGTCGAGATCACCTACTGCGTGGTTTGAAACTACCAGCCCCGGGCCGCCGGTCTGGCGGCCGAGCTGAAGGGAGCGTTCGGCGTCGAGGCGACTCTCACGAAAGGCTCCGGAGGCGTCTTCGACGTCGTCGTCGACGGGACGCTCGTCTTCTCGAAGAGAGAGACCGGCCGCTTTCCGGAGCCGGAAGAAATCTCCAGGCTCCTGGCGAATCGCTGAAGGACCCGGGCCACGGGTGTGGCGGAGCGGGCTGACACCCCGCGCAGCCGACGCCTATACTCCCTCCGGCCTACCTTGTCCCCCGACGAGTGGTTGACACTCTGATCGGGGGAAATCCCCCGGGGAGATGAACGGTGAGCGACCGGAAGAAGGCGACGGAAGAGACGAAGGCCGAGGAGGCCGGTGGGCTGGAGGTCCGTCGGGGCAGGCCCGGGCGGAGGACGGCAGGCGAGCGAAGCCAGGCGGTTCTGGAGCTGTTCGCCGGCAAGGCGACGGTGGACCTGATCGCGCGTCGGTTTGGCGTCCACCCGACGACGGTCGAGAAGTGGAGGGAGATCGCTCTGGAGGGCGTGGGAGCGGCGCTGCGGCAGGGTAGCGGCAAGAGCCCGCGGGAGCAGGAGCTGGAGAGGAAGCTCCGAGGACTGGAGCGGGCCTTCACGGATCTGGCGATTCGGCACGAGCTGGTGGAGAGGGCCCTGTCGGAACGCCCTTCGCGGCCCGGGAGGTCTTCGAGATGAGCCGCATGACCTCCCGGGGGAAAGCGACGGTGCGGCAGCTGTGCCGGGCGATGAAGGTGTCGCCGCAGGCCTACTACGCGGCGGCTCGCCCCGCGCCGGCATCCACCAAGGCGGGAGACCTCCCGAGGGTGAGTCGAGGAGTCCCGGTCAGCACGCTCGAGAACGAGATCCGGCGGATCACCTCGGAACAGCCGGGATGGGGAGTGAGGAAAGTCTGGGCTCGGATGCGGCGGGACGGGATTCGTGTCGGGAGGCGCCGGGTCTGGGCGGTCATGGGCGCGCTCGGCCTTCTGCTGCCTCCCCCGCGTGAGCGCGAGGCCGCGATTCGCTGGGGGAAGGTGACGGTGCCCGAGTCCAACCGGCGCTGGGCCACGGACCAGACGACGGCGTGGACGCGGCAAGACGGAGTGGTCTCGATTGTCCCAGTGATCGACTGCGGCGACCGCTACGTCCTGCAGGTCGGCGTCGAGAAGAGCCAGGAGTCGCCGGTCATGCTGGCTCCCACGGCCCGGGCACTCGAAGAGGTCTTCAGCGACCCGCGGCAGGTCCCGCCCGGGCTGGAGCTGCGAACGGATCACGGACCGCAGTTCACCGGGGCCGACTGCAAGGACCTCTGCGACGCCTGGGGTGTGGAGCACACCTTCGCACCCGTCGGGCGACCGACGGGCAACGCCGTGGTGGAGCGGGTCATCGAGACGTTGAAGATCGAGCTGCTCTGGCTGAGGGACTTCGAGACCATCGACGAGCTCCGCGAGGCCGTCACCCGATGGCAGGCGGCCTACAACTACGACCGTCCTCATCAGGCCCTTCAGTGGCAGACGCCGGCGGAACGACGCCAAGCGGGCACCGGCGCGCTCCGGAAGGTCGCATGACCTCGAACACGTCCCTCGTCGCAGACCGAGGGAAAGCTCCGCTTTCCCTCATAGATGGACCCTCGGCGGCGTCGCGCGCGGACCGCGTCAAGGACGAGCGAAGCTCGCGGCCGAAGGCCGGCATCCTTGACGCGGCCGAGCCGACGCCGCACCTGCGGGGTCAATTTCGGCCGAACTGAGTGTCTTGACAAACGGGGGACAGGACA